>WBUQ01000052.1 GCA_008933635.1 Desulfobulbaceae bacterium
TTTTAAGCGTGACCATATTTGAACATCTGCCAATATTACAAGCACTTACGAATGTTAATTGCATAGCCGAGCAAGCTGGCGACTCTAAGCAGCTGTTATTGTTCAGCTAAACGTTGGGACACTAGTGATCCATGATAATGAATAATTGATATCTGCTCTTTCTTTACTTGTCTTATCGGTAGTTCTCTTCGTTTGAATTTCTTTTTTCAAAAAATCAATCCTTTCATTTTCTATTTAGCCCAACGATAAGCTCACCGGAACGGCGCTTTTGCCGTTTCCGGTGAAGCGTTTGGTTAACTCAAATAATTTCTTTAAATGCTGTTGTGTTTGATGCTGTTTTTCTTTTGCTTTTATGCAGTTTGTTTTTCTTTTATGCCGTTATTTTTTTTTTCTTTTCATGCCGAAGGCATTCATAAAAGAGTTAACGTTTAATAGCAGGACGCGGCTTTTTTGGGGAATTTCCCTTTTAGGACAGCGTGAGCCTTTTGTGATGGAGATGGAACGCGCTCCATCAATTCCTTGCGTGGCATTTCTTTCATGGTTCCTATGTAACAGAAATGTCATCACTTCCGGATATAGTATCCCAGTAACTATAGAGTAGCAAGGAATTCCTGTTAGGAAATCCAGCTCTTGTCTTTGAGGAAATCACCTGGATATGCGGAGTCCGTATAACCGGCAAAAACTGTTCGCAGAACCTCAGAATTTGGAGATGGAAGTGGCGATAAGGTGCCAGGCGTGGCGGTGCTATCGGGAAATAGACTTGTTATACGGACTACCTGCTAAGTGGGAGAATAATAGTATGCAAGGGAAAACAGATCGTAATTTCGACGCATTCCGTAGTGCTGATTTTGCGCAGTTTCTACTGAAAGGGCGCTTGGTCCAGGCTGGCAAAGAAAAGTTCATGGTGATCTGGGTGCGCAAATTCATCGAATTCGTTGCCAATCTGCCAGAACAACTGCACTGGACAGAGCAGCTTCCCCTCTTTGTTCGTGAAATGCAGGTTGCAGGAGACTTTCAGGATTGGCAGATACGGCAGGCAGACCAGGCGGTTCGCCTCTATTATGTCAATTTCCTGAAAATGGGTGCAGCTGTCCGATCTGCCGCTGATAACAGGTCATCGACCGCAAGTATACCGGAAGAATGTGCGGTGGCGCAAAAGCTGTTCCGCGAAGCATTGCGGCTCAGGAATTATGCGTATCGAACCGAAACGACCTATCTGGGCTGGGTCGGAGCCTTTTATCGCTACTGTGCAGGAAAGGACGATTGTGCCGGAAAGGCCCCCTCAGCCGATCGGGTGCGGGATTTCCTCGCGTATCTTGCCATTCACCGGCATGTGTCCGCCTCCACCCAGAACCAGGCTTTCAACAGCCTGCTCACCTTTTTCCGGATCGTCGGCAACACGGATATCGGAGATCTGAAACATGCCGTTCGTGCCAGGCAGCGGAAAACGCTGCCGGTGGTCTTTTCCGTTGATGAAGTCAGGACGATACTGGGTCAGATTCCGGGAACAATCGGACTGGTGTTGAAACTGATATACGGTGGCGGCCTGCGCGTCAGCGAAGGGTGTCGCCTGCGGATCAAGGATATCGATTTCGACCAGCTGCTTATCCATGTCCGTGACGGCAAGGGCGGCAAGGATCGGACGACGCTGCTCGCTGCATCCCTCATCGAGCCGTTGCGGGGGCATATTTCCAGGGTTCTGTCCCTGCACGACACGGACCTCGCGGCCGGCCACGGGGCCGTCTGGCTGCCTGACGCCCTGGCTGTCAAGTATCCCGGCGCGGCCAGGGAAAAGGCCTGGCAGTACCTGTTCCCGTCGGCAACCCTGGCGGTCGACCCGAAGAGCGGGACCATCCGTCGCCATCACATCTCCGATTCGGCCCTGCAGAAGGCATTGAAGAATGCCATCCGCAAGGCGGGCATCCATAAGCATGCCTCGGTGCATACCCTGCGCCATTCCTTTGCCACCCATCTGCTGCTCAGTGGCGTCGATATCCGCCAGATCCAGGAATACCTCGGCCACGCCAGGGTCGAGACGACGATGATCTACACCCATGTGGTCAAGGATTTCCGCAATCCGGTGGCCAGCCCGCTCGATGCGCTGGGGTGATATGCGCGACCTTTGCCGGTATGCGGAAAGGCAGCCCTGGATCATTGGTTTCTGTCAGTTCAGCGCAGCTGGCAGTCAATCTACTGAACGGTGCTGGATGCCCGCCTGCGCGGGCATGACGGAGGATGTGGGCGAGGCGGGGATGATCTGAAGCAGCATCGGCCTGGATGAACGTGAACGTGTGGGCGTGCGGGAAGGGGCCTTCATCGTTCGTTGCAGCAATCTCCTGCAGGGTACGGCGAATGCGGCGCTAGCGTTCTGCGGCGTGCACCTGCCGCAGACGGGCCAGCAGCCGGTCGCGGGTGTTTTCCGGCTGGTTGAGCAGGATGACGAAGGGGTCGGGGGCGTCGGCAGCGCCGAGATAGCCGGCATAGCAGTGGACGCCGGCAAGTGAGCCAGTCTTCAGCGGGATGCCGTCCCTGGTTTTGAGCAGGCCGGCGTAGGGCCTGAAATTGTCGAGGACGGCCAGCATCGCCTTCGGGGTGATCCTGGTCCGGCGCGACAGGCCCGAGCCCTCGGCCATGACGATGCTGTCCCGGTGCTGCGGCCAGGTGGCGGCGATATAGGCGCGCATCGACTGCCGTCCCTTGTCCCAGGTGGCGGGCCAGCCGAGGCTTGACGCGCCTGCCGCCAGGAAGAGCTGGTTGGCGAGGAAGTTGTTGGAGTAGTGCAGGCAGGAGCGAACCATCTCCTCGACGGTCTTCTTGGAGGAATGGCTGTAGAACGGCTGCAGCCCTGCCGGGACCCTGGCGGCGGTGATGCGGCCTGCGACCCTGATGCCGGCCCGTTCCAGCATGGCCCTGAACAGTTCGCCGGCATAGCGCAGGGTCGGCGAGATCGTGCCGCCGGCGAGGAAGGCACCGGGGTTGACGCGGTGGCTGCCCGGCTCCAGCCTCCTGCCGATTTCCTGCATGAGCGGCAGCAACGGGGTTTCCTCCTCGCCGGAGACGACCCGGCCATCATCCGTCACCGTCAGCGGCACAGCATTGTAGTTGACGGCCAGGGCGCCGTTGGCGGTGTCATAGGCGTTGGCCGATTCCTCGGCACCGTCGGCCTTGCCGTTCAGGGCGAAGAGACTGGTGTCGAGGGCGATGCCGTCGACCTGCCGCAGGCCGCGGCGCGCCAGTTCGGCGGCGATGGCGGCCACCTCTTCGCTGGTCAGGGTCGGGTCGCCGGAGCCCCTGATGAAGAGGGTCTGCTCATTGAGGAAGAAGCCGGTGGCGAAGCGGTAGTCGCGGCCGAGGGTCTCCAGCGCCGCCAGGCAGGTGACCAGCTTGATGGTCGAGGCCGGCACGAAGGCGGTGTCGAGGGCCTGCGCCTCCAGTACCCGGCCGTCCCTGGTGACGGCATAGCCGCCGTGGGTTATGAGGTTGTTTGAGGCGAGCGCTTCGACAGGCTCAGCGCGCGGTATGGAAACGTGCGCTGAGCCTGTCGAAGTGACCCGTGCTGAGCCCGTCGAAGCGACTTGTGCTGAGCCTGTCGAAGTGACCCGTGCTGAGCCTGTCGAAGCACAGAGCAGCGTCAGAAGCAGCAGGACAGGCAGCGGCAGGGATCTTCGGTGTGCAGACGGCATGGCGGGGGGAGAAGGCCCTCCCGCCGCGGTGGGCGGCAGGAGGGCCGTGCGGATCAGATCTGCGGCAGGTTGGCCATCGATTTGGCGAGGGCCTCGGCCGGGTACTCGTAGTTCTGCAGTTCCCCGGAATAGAACTTGTCGTAGGAGGCCATGTCGATCAGGCCGTGACCGGAGAAGTTGAAGAGGATGGTCTTCGGGTCGTTGAGGTCGCGGGTTGCCTCGATGATCGCGGCGCGGACGGCGTGGCAGGTCTCCGGCGCCGGGATGATGCCCTCGGTCTTGGCGAACAGGACGCCGGCCTCGAAGCACTCCAGCTGGTGGACGCTCATCGGCTCGATGATCTTCTCGCGCACCAGTGCCGAGACGATCGGCGACATGCCGTGGTAGCGCAGTCCGCCGGCATGGATCCCCGGCGGGATGAAGTCGTGGCCGAGGGTGTACATGTAGAGCAGCGGCGTGGTCTGGGCGACGTCGCCGAAATCGTAGGCCAGCTTGCCCATGGTCAGCGACGGGCAGGAGGCCGGCTCGACGCCGACGAAGCGGATCTTTCTGCCTTCGAGATAATCGGGGATGAACGGCGAGGCGATGCCGGCGAAGTTGGAGCCGCCGCCGCAGCAGCCGATGACGACATCCGGGTAGTCGCCGGCCATCTCCATCTGCTTCTTGGCCTCGAGGCCGATGATCGACTGGTGGAGGATGACGTGGTTGAGCACCGAACCCAGCGCGTACTTGGTGTCGTCGCGGCCGAAGGCGTCCTCGAGGGCCTCCGAGATGGCGATGCCCAGCGAGCCGGGGGTGTCCGGGAACTCGGCGAGGATCTTACGGCCGATGTTGGTCTCGCTGCTCGGGCTGGCGACGATCTCGGCCCCGTAGGTGTGCATCATCGACTTGCGGTAGGGTTTCTGGTCGTAGGAAACCCGCACCATGTAGACCTTGCAGTCGATGCCGAACTTGCTGGTGGCGAACGAAAGGGCGCAGCCCCACTGGCCGGCGCCGGTCTCGGTGGTGATCCGCTTGACCCCTTCCTTCATGTTGTAGTAGGCCTGGGGCACGGCGCTGTTGGCCTTGTGCGAGCCGACCGGGGAGACGCCCTCGTTCTTGAAGTAGATCTTCGCCTTGGTGCCGAGTGCCTTCTCCAGGTTGGTGGCGCGGACCAGCGGCGAAGGACGCCAGATCTTGTAGATCTCGAGGACCTCTTCCGGAATGTCGATGAAGCGATCCTGCGACATCTCCTGCGCCAGCAGGCCCATCGGGAAGACGGCGGAGAGTTTTTCCGGGCCCATCGGCTGCTTGGTCTCCGGGTCGAGCGGCGGTTTCAGCCCGCCGGGGATATCGGGTACGACGTTGTACCATTGCCTGGGCATTTCATCATCGCGGAGCAAGATCTTCTTCTGCATGGAACCTCCTTCGGCTAGCAAACGTTAACGACAGCGGTAATTGGCAATGCCCTCGTTCTACCACAGCGCCCCGGATACGGGCAATATCGATTATCGGTCGCGGGAAAGAATGGGGTTGTGGTCGGGTTCACCCTTCGACAGGCTCAGGATGCGGAAATCTCTCCCTTCGACAGGCTCAGGGAACGTTTTTTATCTTCCATGAATGGAGGAATACAACAGCGGTGGCTGGTCTTGGGAAGAAATGTGTCTTGCCCTGTGCCCTGTTCTGTCCTTTGGAGCGTGGCCTGTCTTGTCCTCTGAGCTGCCCCTTTGCTCGTTCCCTGAGCCTGTCGAAGGGTCGATCAGGTTTGCCACGACACCAGGCTCAACCGCCGATATTCGCCACCCGCCAACCGGTCTTGACGATGCGGATAGCCAGCGCCGCGGCCTCGTCCAGACCGAGGATCGCCTGCAGCGCCTCCACCGGCTTGATCCCGGGCTGGCCGCTGAGGCTGAGCAGGCGCAGCTGCAGGCTTGCCGGCCCGTCCATGGTCAGCGAGGGGATCAGGGGGCGGATATCGACCGTCTGCTGCCTGCCCTTCCGGCTCTTTTCGACCGTGTACTCCGCGCTGCCGGCGAAGGCGTCCAGCTGCTGCCGTTCGCCATCGGTCAGCGGGCGGGGCAGGGTGACGGTGTAGGTCGACTCGATATCGGCGGGGATGCTGCCGCGATGGATGGTGATGGCGGTGACGGCGACGCCGGGCGGCAGCCGGTCGTTGAGGCGCTGCATCGTCTCCTGCCGGTCGGCCAGGGGTTCGGGCAGGTCCATGATGAAGAATTCGGCGTCGCTCTCGGTGCCCACCGGCAGGGCCGGGCCGAAGGAGACCTTGGGGGTCGGGTTGAAGCCCTTGGTGAAGTTGGTGGCGATCTTCGCCCGGCGCAGGGTGCGGAAGATCAGCCGCAGGAACTCGAGGTGGCCGAGGTAGCTGATCCGGCCGCGGCGGGTGTAGGTGACCAGGTAACGGCAGTGCTGCTCCTCGTGGGCCGGTACATCGCGTTTCGATCTGGACGGGGCGGCCGGGGCGGGAGAAGGTACGCGCTCCCTGCGGAACCGGTCGCGGTCGATCACCACCGGCCGGACGCTGTCGAAGTCGCAGAGGCCGCAGCCCTGGCAGTCGTGGTAGCGGCAGTCGGGGGTATAGGTTTCCTCGAAGGCGCGCTGCCGCTCGGCTCGCAGGTACTCATCGTCGATGCCGCTCCGCAGGTGCTGCCAGGGCAGGACCTCGTTCTGGTCGCGCTCGCGCAGGTAGCTGTCGAGGTCGATGCCGAGCTGTCCGGCCGCCTGCTGCCATATGGCGAGGTCGAAGTGGTCCGACCAGCCGTCGAGCCGGGCGCCGCCTCGCCAGGCTTCAACGATCAGGGGCGTGAGCCGCCGGTCGCCGCGGGAGAAGACCCCTTCGAGATAGCTCATCCGCGGGTCGTGCCATTTCAGGG
This sequence comes from Desulfobulbaceae bacterium, assembly GCA_008933635.1. Lineage (GTDB taxonomy): Bacteria > Desulfobacterota > Desulfobulbia > Desulfobulbales > Desulfocapsaceae > Desulfoprunum. The sequence goes on from WBUQ01000052.1 coordinate 6,554, forward strand.
TGCAGCCCCTGGGCAGCCATTCCCGCAGCCGGTTGATGGTGTTGCGGCTGTCCTCGATGCCCATCTGCCGCTCCCACTGGAAGGGGGTGTGCGGCTTGGGGACGAAGGTGCCGATGCTGACGTTGATCTGGCGCTTGCCGCGGCCCTCCCTGTCCCCCTCCTTCTTCACCTTGCGGACCAGGTCGATGATGGCCTGGATATCGTCCGGGGTCTCCGAAGGCAGGCCGATCATGAAGTAGAACTTCATCACCTTCCAGCCGAGCGAGAAGGCGTTGTTGCAGGTGGCGAGCAGGTCCTCCTCGGTGATGCCCTTGTTGATCACCCGGCGCAGCCGCTCGCTGCCGGCCTCGGGGGCCAGCGTGAAGCCGGTCTTGCGGACCCGTTTGATCTGGTCCATGATCGCCGGGCTGAGGGTGCCCACCCGCATCGACGGCATCGATACCGCCACGCAGTCGTCGGCGAAGCGGTCCATCAGCTGCGGCAGGACCTCTTCGATGCACGAGTAGTCGCCGGTCGACAGCGACAGCAGGGCCAGTTCCTCGAAGCCGGAATTGTCGATGCCGGTCGTGGCCAGCTGCATGATCGTCTCCGGGGATCGTTCGCGCACCGGCCGGTAGGTCATCCCCGCCTGGCAGAAGCGGCAGCCGCGGGTGCAGCCGCGGGCGATCTCGACGCTGAGGCGGTCGTGGATGATCTTGGCGTTGGGGACGATCGGCGCAAGCAGGTGGTCGATGGCGTCGAGATCCGGCAGCACCCTCCTTGTCACCGGCATCGGCGCGTCCGCGGCAGGCCTGATCGCGGTGAGGCGGCCGCGGTCGTCGTATTCGGGGGCATACAGCGAAGGGACGTAGACGCCGTCGATGGCGGCCAGCATTTTCAGGGTCGCCTCCTTGCCCGTCTTCTCCCTCTTTGCCCTGACCAGCTGCCGGGCGATCTCGACGATGGCCTGCTCGCCGTCGCCTAGCAGGAAGGCGTCGAAGATGCCGGCCAACGGCTCGGGGTTCATCGCGCAGGAACCGCCGCCGAGCAGCAGGGGGAAGGTGGCGTCCCTCTCTGCCGCCAGGAAGGGGATGCCGGCGAGGTCGAGGACCGTCAGGATATTGGTGTGGCAGAGCTCGTAGGGCAGGGTGATGCCGATCAGGTCGAACCCGGCCAGCGGTCTCGCCGACTCCAGGGTCGTCAGCGGCAGGCCCCGCTGCCGGAGCAGCTGCTCGCAGTCGAGATCGGGGCAGTAGCAGCGTTCGGCGACGATATCCTGTTCACGGTTGAGGATGTGATAGAGGATCTGCAGCCCCTGGTGCGACATCCCGACCTCGTACAGATCGGGGAAGACCAGGGCGCAGCTGAGCGCCGCCGTTGCCGGCAGCGCGAGGGCATTGTATTCCCGGCCGAGGTAGCGGCCGGGTTTGCTGATGCGGGGGAGCAGGGTGGAGTCGGTCATCGGGGTGTCCCTGTGGGGTTGAAATCCGGATGCCGCAGCCTCCGGCGCCTGTCGACAGGCCCTCGGGGCCGGCGGACAGTTCGTAAAAGTGGTTGACTTTTCTTGTAAAAATAAGGTAAGCAGTCAGATGTTGGGCAAATAATCGTACAAAAATAGCATGTTATGTTCTACAGCCGAGGAAATGTATGATACAGCTGACAACATCCGCGATCGTTCTTTTTTTCAGTTTATTCTCGCTTTTATTCGTCTTTCCGGATGCATACGCACAGAGCCAGCCTTCCGTCTCCTCGGTCACCCTGCACCAGGAGGGTGACGGCCGTGAGCGGGTCCGCGTCAAGCTCGAAGGGGAGCACGATCCGCAGGTATATACGCTGGATGGCGATAACCCGCGGCTGATCTGCGATTTTCCCGGTGCCGGGTATGCCGGGCTGGTGAAACCGGTGGTCAAGGGGGGAGGAACCCTGGTGACGAGGATCAGGGTCGGCGCCCATGACCCGCCGGCCCGGAAGGTGCGGGTCGTCCTCGACATCGAGCCGGGCAGGAAATATACCTACACCCGGGAATTTAGCAAAGAAGAAAACATCCTCAACATCCTTCTCGTGCCGACGGGGCCGGCGAAAAAGTCCGAAAAGGCGGTGACCGTCATCGAGGCGACCGAGGCAAAACAGGTGGTTATCACCGGCCCGAAGAAGATTTACCGGACTCAGGGGGAGCAGAAAACACCACCGGCAGCGGAGCCGGCGGTCGCCGGGCAATCGGAAGCGGAGCAGCCGGAAACAGTCCCGCCGGCAGCGACCGAGGTATCGGCGCCGGCCCCGGAGACGGCCGATTCCCCGCCAGCGCCGGCCATCGAGCCGGAGGCTGGAGCGGACGCGGAAGCAGCCGGGAAGGCGGCTCAGATTACAACCCCGGCACCGGCGGCCCAGGAGAAGGAGGAGGTGGCCGCGGTCGCCGTGCCGAAGGCCGAACCTGCGCCTGAGCCGGCGACTCCGGCGCCGGATGAGGCCGCTGAGGAAAAGCCCTCCGAAATCGCGGTGCAGCCGGCAGCACAGGAACCGGCGGCGGATGCGCCGGCGGACGAGCCGGAGGCGGTGACGGCAGCCGCACCGGTCGAGGCGGAGAAGGCGGCAGGCGGGGAAGAATCCTATAAACAGGCAGACGCCCCGGTGGCAGAGTCCGCAGAGAAGGCCGTTGAACCCGAGTCAGTCGAAGAGAAACCGCAGGATGCGCCGGCAAGCCAGCCCGATGCGGCGGCAGTGCCGCAGCTGCTTGAGATCAGTTACGAGAACAGTTCGAGCAAGGGGGAGATGATCTTCTTCCGCCTCAACGGTTTCTATCCCCCCTCCGTCACGGCGGATGAATCGGAGACGCCCAAGGTAAACTGCGAATTCACCGGGATGGAGCTTGGCCCGGATGTACAGCGGACGATCGAGGCCCGGGGAGCCTATGTGCAGAAGGTCGCCACCACCGCCGATAAGAAGGACGGGAAGGTCCGGGTGGACATCGACCTCACCCCCGACCGGGATTACGACCTGCGGCAGGTATTCTTCAAGGAGGACAACCTCTTTGTCCTGATCGTCAACACCCTCGATGAGGAGAGCGTCGGGTCGGCGGGGGATGCCGGGGCCGATGCGGCCCCTGAACCCGGGGCGGAGGACGGCGGCAAGTAATCCGTCAGGGCAGGAGGTTGCGGGTGTAGCCGGGCGGTATCCGCAGGACGAAATCCCGCGGCCCGCAGAGTTCGTCGGCCTGGATGCCGGTCAGGCGGAGGCTGATCTGGCCGCCGAATGCCAGCCGGTTCATCGTCACCAGGGCCGGCTGAGGGCAACCGCCGATTTCCTGCCACTCGCCGTAATTGATTTCGGCCAGGATGCGCCCGCCGGCATCCTCGAGGGTCCGGGCGAGGAGCAGGGATCGCCCGGTGTCGATCAGCAGGTGTGTCGTCGTCTTTTTCTCCCCCTCTCCGGCAGTAAAGGAGACCCAGGTTCCTCGTGCCTGCCGGTCGGTGCGGAAGACGAGACCTTCCTGCGGTTCCTGGTCGACCCGTCCGCTCAGCCACTCTCCCCAGGAACCGGAAAAAAAGGCCGGCGGGATGTCGTGGAGCAGGGCATAGGAATCGAGGCCGCCGGAGAGGGCCGTCCGCTTCATGGTATCGAGGCTGGTGAACCGGATGCCGTCGGTGGCCAGGGCGAACAGCGGCTGGCCCAGGGGGTTGGAGGCGATGAACTTCACCGAGGCGGGCTGCCTGCACTGGAGATAGCCGCTGAGCGATTTCGTCTCCAGGTGGTTTTCCAGCGAGACCACCGCATCCCCGTCAAGGCAGGGGAGACAGGCGGAGTCGCGCTGCTGCATGGTGCGGAAGACCTGCCCCGCCGCCTTGCCCTGATCAGGTCCGAGATCCTCCTGCCAGGGCTTCTTCGCACAGCCGGCGATCAGCAGAAGGAGGCCTGCGGCAACTATCAGCCGGCCGGCCGGATGGTTAATTCCCGGTAGCCAGCGCATCGATCTTTTTCCTCACGGCGGCTTTCTGCTCCGCCTCTTCAAACAGTTCCATCGCCTTGCCGTAGGCCTCCCTGGCCCTGTCAAATTCATGCAGTGCGGCATAGACATCGCCGAGGTGGTCGTAGATGTTGGGGTCGTCGGGAGCGAGCCGCACGGCTTTCTCCAGCTCTGCCTTCGCCTCGTCGAACCGTCCCAATCGGAAATAGACCCAGCCGAGACTGTCGAGGATGTAGCCGTTTTCCGGCTTCAGCTCAACCGCTTTTTTGACATAGGCAAGCGCCTTGTCGAGATTGATGTTCCTGTCGGCCCAGGTGTAGCCGATATAGTTGAGGGCCTCGGGATGGTCGGGAGAGAATTCCAGGATCTGTTCCATCTTTGCTATCGCCTTGTCCTGGAGGCCTTTCTTGTCGAGGAGGATCGCCGATTCGAAGAGGATCTGCTGATCGGTTGGGAAGAGGATGGTGCCGTTTTCGAGGAGGTTGATGGCCGTGTCGATTTCCTTCTTCTCCTCATAGAGCGATGCCAGCAGGACGTAGAACAGCGGCCTTCGCCGGTTCGGGTCGGCAATGACCCCCCTGAGCAGGGCGAACACCTCGTCGATCCTGCCGGCCTCGCGGAGGATGCGGGTGTGCAGGTAGACGGCTTCTTCGAACTCGTTGTCGCTGGGGGAGATCAACTTGAGGTTGTCGATGGCGGTTTCGGTGTCGTCCTCCTGGACTGCGATCAGGGCCAGGGTGTATCTCGCCTCGGATGAGGCGAACTCGCTGGCAACCCTGGTCAGCAGCTCCTTGGCCTGCTGGCGCTTGTTGGTGCGCAGCAGGATGCGCGCGATGACCAGGTCGATCCGCTCCGGCGCCTCACTGTAGGTGCGCAGGCGATTGAGGTGGTCGATGGCCTCCTGATCCCTGCCCATCAGCAGCAGGGTCTGGGCGAGGCCGAGCACCGGCCGCTCGTCGGTGTCGTCGGTCTCGATGATCGAGTTGAAGAGTTTGGCTGCCTTGGCGTACTGTTCGTGCCTGATATAGAAATCGGCCATCTCATAGGCCAGTTCAGCCGACCAGTTGAGTTCCAGCGCCCGCTCGAATTCCAGGCCGGCCCCGGTGAAATCGCGGATCTGGATCAGCAGTCTGGCCAGGTAGACGTGGGCGTAATACAGGCTGTCATCGGCATGGAGCAGCTTGCGGAAGATGACCTCGGCTTCGCGGAAGTGCTTCAGCTCGGCGTGGAGCTGGCCGAGGCGGAGGAGGATGACCTGGTTGTCCGGCTCATGCTTCAGGGCCTCGTTGTAGAGGCGGATGGCTTCGTTTTCCTTGCGATCGAGGATGTTCAGGTGGGCGAGCAGCAGGTAGAGGCTGCTGTCCCCCGGGTGCTGCTGGATGGCGAGCCGCAGCCATTCGGCAGCCTTGGCGTTTTCCCCCTGTTTGATCATCACCAGCGGGATTTTCTTCATCACATAATCAGCCTCCGGATCGCAGATGATCGCCTTGTCGTAGGCCTCGAGGGCTTCGTCGTAGCGCTGGTAGTATTCCGCATGGCTGCCCCAGAGGAAGTAGAAGTAGGAGCAGCCGAGGTCGGCCTTCTCCGATTGCCTGGTTTCGACCGGTTTGGCCGGCTGGGGCTGCGGTGCCGGTTTGCCGGCGCATGAGGCGAGCAGCAGGATACAGGCCAGACAGAGTGCGGAGTGGGCGGTATTCATCTGTTCAGTTGACGGCCCGGGAGGTGGCGAGAAGCGGCAGAACCAGGGAAAGGATGGTTTTGCGCACCGCTTCGATCGGTTGAGTCGCGTCTATTCTCCGGATGTAGGGGAGATCGAGCGCGGCGAATATTTCCGACACCCTGATCAGGTTCTCGACCTTTTCGAAATCGTTGAGGCTGTCGCCGCGGCCGCCGGTGATCCGTTCGATGCCGAGGGTGACCGGGGCCTCGAAGAGGATGGCGAGGTCGGGTTGGGGGGCGAAGCCGTGCCGGGCGAGGATCGTCGCCACGTCCATGCCGTTTGCCCCCTGGTAGGCGGCGGTGGAGAGAAAGTAGCGGTCGCAGAGGACGATCTGGCCCGACTGCAGGGCCGGTCGCAGGAGTTCCTCGACATGCATGCGCCGGTCGGCGATGAACAGTTCGAGCTCTTCCTCCCTCGAGCAGCTGCCGCGGTCGAGGTAGAGCTTCCTGATCTGCTGACCGTACGGCCCCTGGGTCGGTTCCCTGGTGGCAATCACGCTGTGCCCGCGCCGGCTCAGTTCATCGGCGAGCAGCCTGATCTGGGTCGATTTGCCGGTGCCGTCCGTCCCTTCGAAGACGATCAGACGGCCTGATGCAACAGGGGAAACGATGCTCATGGCTGCAGGTCGGTCCTTTTCCGGTTGGCACTGATGGTTCCGGCGAGGTCGATGGCGGCGGCAAGGCTGGACGGGTCGGCAACCCCCTTGCCGGCGATGTCATAGGCCGTGCCGTGATCGACGGAGGTGCGGACGATGGGGAGTCCGAGGGTGACATTGACCCCGTCCTTGAAATGCAGCAGCTTGAACGGTATCAATCCCTGGTCGTGGTACATGCAGACCACGGCGTCGTAGAGTCCGGAGGCGGCTTTGAAGAACACGGTATCGGGGGGGATGGGGCCCTCGACCTGGAGGCCGTCCCGTCGCATCTGCTCGATGGCCGGGGCGATGGCCGTCTGTTCTTCGCTGCCGAAAAGGCCGTCTTCACCGGCATGGGGATTGAGGCCGGCAACGGCGATCCGCGGCGTGGCGATGGCGAAGTCGCGCTGCAGCGAGCGATGGGTGATGCCGATCATCCTGGCCACAGCCTGTCCGGTCAGCTGCGCCGGGACCTCGCTGAGGGGGCAGTGGATGGTGACGAGGGTGACCCGCAGTCGCTGTCCGGCCATCATCATCGCGAAGTCCGTGGAGCCGGTGAGATCGGCCAGCATCTCGGTATGACCGGGATAGGAAAAGCCGGCCTTCTGCAGCGCTGCTTTCGAGATCGGGCAGGTGGCGATGCCGTCGAGTACGCCCTGACGGACCAGTTCGACACCCTGCCGGATGTACTGGGCCATGGCGGCGGCGGTGGCGTTGTCGGGCCTGCCCCACGCCAGCTCCCGGGCGGGCAGGCGGGAAACCTCGACCACGGCCAGCGAGCTGGAAGGCAGGGGAGTGCCGGGAATCCAGGCGCTGAGGGGGACGTCGAGTGCCAGCTCCTCGGCGCAGCGCCTGAGCACCCCGAGGTCGCCGACAACGACAGGGGTGACGGGTCCGTCGGTCCGATACCGGCCGGTCTGGCGGAGGATGATTTCCGGCCCGATTGACACCGGGCAGCCCATGGTTATTCCGATGATTGACATACGCTTCAATGTAATCGTAAATCGGGATTAGTCAAAGGCTTCGCGATGGCGCCGGAAAAAAAGGAGGAGCTTCAGAAGAACGATTCGGGGAGGTTGAAGGCGTCGGCAAAATGTTCGATCCGGTGCCTGCCGTCCGCCTCGATGACGACGGTGACGACGTCGAAGCGGGATGGGGTGTCCAGCAGGCGGTTGGCGGCCAGGTATTCCTGGGCCACCCTGGCGATCTGAACCTGCTTCCGCCGGGTGACCGCCTCGGCCGGGGTGTAGGCGCCTGCCGCACGGCGGGTCTTGACCTCGACGAAGGCGACGCAGTTCCCGTCGCGGGCGATGATGTCGATCTCACCGAAAGGCCGGCGATAGTTGCGGGCCAGGATCCGGAAACCCTTGCGGCCGAGGGCGGAAACGGCCAGTTCTTCGCCTTTCCTGCCGAGGGCGAGGCGCTTTTCAGACAAATTCCCTGACTCCTCTGAAGGTGCGGCGATGTTCGGGGCACGGCCCGTGTGTGCTGATCGCCTGGCGGTGCTCCCTGGTCGGGTAGCCCTTGTTCCTGGCAAAGCGGAATTCCGGGTAGCGGCGATGGAGGTCGTCCATCAGGGCGTCCCTTGCGACCTTGGCGACAATCGAAGCGGCGGCGATGGAGGCGCTGCGTGCATCGCCCTTGACTAAGGCCTCCTGCGGGATGGCGGCCCCGATGGTGAATCTGCCGTCGACCAGGATGAAATCGGGGGGGGTGTGACGGCTGCAGAGGTCCTCGTACGCCTGGCGCATTGCCAGCAGGGAGGCCTGGAGGATGTTGATGCTGTCGATGGTGGAGGCGGGGACGATGCCCGTGCCGATGGCGGCGCCGATGTCGGCGAGGGTGGCGCAGAGTTCGACGCGGCGGGCGTGGGACAGGGTCTTGGAGTCGCTGAAGAGCGAGTAGTTGCAGGAGACGGGGAGAATGACGCAGGAGGCGACGACCGGCCCGGCCAGCGGACCGCGGCCGACCTCGTCCGCTCCGGCCACGCGGCTGTAACCCTGGGCGTAGAGCAGGCGTTCGTGGTGGAAGGTGTCGCCCTGGGGTGGATTACCCTTGCCCCAGCCGGGTATCAGACCGCCTGGTTTCGGCATCGGTGCCGTCGGACGGCATCGGCACCGGGGATGTTCCCCGGCGCCGGTGGCCGCGACAGAAGGTTCGCGGGACTACTTGTTAAGACCGCGCTCACGGATACGAGCCGCCTTGCCGCGCCTGCTGCGCAGATAATAGAGACGGGAACGGCGGACCCGGCCGCGGGTGATCAGCTCGATCTTCTCGACACGGGGATTGTGCAGGGGGAAGGTCTTCTCCACGCCCACGCCGTGGGACACCTTGCGGACGGTGAACGAGGCGTCCATGGAGCCACGGTTGTATTTGAGAACGATTCCCTGGAAAACCTGGATACGCTCCTTGTTCCCCTCGACGATGCGGATATGGACCGCGACGGTATCGCCGGGACGGAACTCGGGGATATCCTGACGCATCTGCTCCTCGTTGATTCTTTCAATAATTGTGCTCATAACGTCTTCTTCTCTTTGAGATATGTGTATGGATCGGTGATCCTCTTCCGTGTTGCCTCTTCTACAGTCCGAGCAGGCGGTCGAGAATGATCGCCACCGCTGACCGGACGGAAAGGTGGTTGTATGCTGTCCTTCCCTTTACTGGCGGAAGAACCGCGTCGACCGTGTCGATGACCTCCGGGGCAAGTCCATGGGCGGTTCCAAAGACCAGCAGAACCGGTCTGCCGGCTGCCACCATCCGCCGCAGGTCGCCGAAAGCGATCAGCCTGCCCTGCTCCTGCGCGCTGGTGGCGACGACCAGCGGCCGCTGCCCGTGACGCGCCTGCATCGCCTCGATCGCCTCTTCAAGGCTGGCGACTACCTGGATGATTTCCAGGGCCTCCTTCCGGGCCGGGTTGTAGGTCGCGCCGTATCCGTCGCGCCAGTGCCCGACAATCTCTGCCACCAGGGTCTGCTGGTCGGTGTAGGGCGTGGTGACAAAATACCGGTCAACCCCGTATGTCCGTCCAGCCCTGGCTATATCATGGAGATCGAGATTTGTCACGGCCGAACCGATCGTCTCGCCTCTTTTGTTGCGCACCGGGTGGTGCACGAGGGCGATGCCCAGTGGCAAGGCGACCTCAGCGCTCATCGTCGCTGTCCGCGGTCACGGCCGATACCGCTCCGGCCATGCCCTGCTTTTTCAGCAGCCGCCACTCCTCCCGGCTGAATCGTTCCCGGGCGAGGAGATCCGGCCGCCGTTCAATGGTCCTCCGCACTGCCTCGATGAAGCGGTATCTCTCGATCTCGCCGTGGTCGCCGCTGAGCAGCACCTCGGGCACCCCGATGCCGCGGAATTCCCGGGGGCGGGTATACTGCGCGTGCTTCAGCAGGCTGCGGCTGAAGGTGTCCTTGCCGGCACTGTCCGGGCAGCCGAGGACACCGGGGAGCAGTCTGCTGACAGAATCGATCAGCACCATCGCCGCCAGTTCGCCACCGGTGAGAATGTAGTCGCCGATGGAGATCTCGTCGTCGCAGAACGAGGCGCGAAAACGCTCGTCAACCCCTTCGTAGCGCCCGCAGACCAGCACCAGGCTTTCTTCGGCGGCAAGCTCCCGGGCGACGTCCTGGGTATACCGGCGCCCCTGCGGGGTGAGCAGGATGACCCGTCCGGCATTGCCGTCTTCTCTGACCTTTTCAACCGCCGCTGCCAGCGGTTCCGGTTTCATCACCATCCCTTCGCCGCCGCCGAAGGGCCGGTCGTCGGTGGTTGCGTGCCTGTCATCGGCAAAATCCCGGATATCGGTCAGCCTGATCCTGATCTTTCCCTCCTCTCTGGCCTTCCTGAGGATGCCTTCCTCGAGCGGTGACCGGAACAGGTCGGGAAAAATCGTCAATACGTCAAACAGCATCGCCGCCGCTCACTCGTCAACGGAGAGGTTGATATCGAGGAGTCCCGGCGGCGGATCGATGATGACGGCATCCTCCCGGATGGCGACCACGATGTCGGCAACCACGGGCACCAGGTACTCGCTCCTGCCGCCGGTCACCACCATGACATCCTGGGAACCGTTGGAAAACAGGTGGCTGACAGTGCCGAGATCTCTTCCTTCCGTGTCCAGCACCCTGCGCCCGGCGACATCACGCCAGTAAAATTCATTGTCGGCCAGGGGCGGCAGGTCTTCCCGCGGGATCAGGACTCCATGTCCGACAAGAAGATCGGCCTGGTTCCGGTCGGTCAGCCCCTGCAGCCGGATGATCGCAGCCCTCTCGCGGACGCGGGAGGCTTCCAGGGCGAACCCCCTGGGGACTGTTTCGCCTCTCCCGATCAGCGCCAGCCGGCGGTAACGGGCGATATTCTCCGGCTGGCCGGAATAGCAGGCAACCTTCAGTTCGCCGCGGAGACCGTGGACCTTGACGACCTCTCCGATCAGGACATAGGCCTCTTCGGGATAGCAAAACGACGAGGTCATCGGTTCAGGGGCGGCTCACTCGACGATTTCCAGCCTCGATCGCCTGTTTTCCCTGGTTGCCAGGGCCGCAAGCAGGGAGCGCATCGCCCGTGCCGTCCGACCCTGTTTGCCGATCACCTTGCCGAGGTCTTCCGGTGCCACGGCGAGCTCGATGATGACGGTGTCGTTGTCATCGCTGCGGCTGACGCGCACCGCATCGGCATTATCGACCAGGGATCTGGCGATATGGGCCACGAGTTCTTCCATAACCGTTTATTCGCTGACGGCGGCCTTGCTGATCAGGCTCTTGACGGTGGTGGTGGGCTGGGCGCCCTTGCCGAGCCATTCCTGCAGCTTCGCCTGGTCGATCGTGATGGCGGCCGGATCCTGGAGGGGATCGTAGGTGCCGACGATGTCGAGGAATTTGCCGTCGCGCCTGCTCTCGCTGTCAGCGACGATGATACGGTAGTATGCTCTCTTCTTCCTGCCGAGTCTGGTTAAACGAATACGAACTGCCATTCCAGGTTAATCCTCCGGTGTGTATACGGGGTGCATCCCCATCAATGTGCCCGGACCGTGGTCCGGGCAGGAAACTATCTTCTCAGTCCCTTCGGTAGCTTACGGCGTTTCATGCCGGTAAGGGCGCCCGGCTTGCCGCGCATCTTCTTCATCATCTTCAGCATTTCCGAGTAGCTCTTCAGCACCCGGTTGACGTCGCCGAGAGCGGTGCCCGAACCCCTGGCGATCCTCTCGCGGCGGCTGGTGCTGATGATCTTGTAGTTCCGCCGTTCTTCGGCTGTCATCGAGCGGATGATGGCCTCGGTCTTGAACAGCTCCTTCTCGTTCGGTTTGGGGGCATCCTTGAGCTGCCGGAGCTTGTTGATGCCGGGCACCATGTCGAGGATCTGCTCGAGCGAACCCATTTTCTTGATCTGCTGGATCTGGTCGAGGAAATCCTCGAGGGTGAACTCGCTCTTCTGCAGTTTCTTGGCAAGCTTGTCGGCCTCTTTCTTGTCGACGACGGCCTCGGCCTTCTCGATCAGGGTGAGGACATCGCCCATGCCGAGGATTCGCGAGGCGGTGCGGTCGGGGTGGAAGACCTCGAGGGCGTCGAGCCCCTCCCCCATACCGACGAATTTGATCGGCTTGCCGGTGACGCTCTTGATCGACAGCGCCGCGCCGCCGCGGGCGTCGCCTTCCATCTTGGTCAGGATGACGCCGGTGATCGCCAGGGCCTGATTGAACTTCTCGGCAACGGTGACGGCATCCTGGCCGGTCATCGCATCGGCGACGAACAGGATTTCCGAGAGCTGAACCGCATCCTGGATCTGCTGCAGTTCGCTCATCAGCGTGTCATCGATATGGAGCCGGCCGGCGGTATCGAAGATAATGGTGTCGTAATTCTTCTCGGCGGCGGCGGCCATGGCCTGGCGGCAGATGGCGACCGGGCTGGTGTCGGTGGTCGACGGGTGGACGGGCACGCCGAGACGATCGCCGAGGATCTGGAGCTGCTCGATGGCGGCGGGGCGATAGACATCCGCCGGTACCAGGTAGGGGCGTCGTCCCTTTTTCTTCAGCATCGACGCCAGCTTGCCGGAGGTGGTGGTCTTGCCCGAGCCCTGCAGGCCGGCCATCATGATAGTGACCGGCTGGCGGCCGTCGAGGCGCAGCTGTTCGGTGTTGCCGCCGAGCAACGCTACCAGTTCCTCGTGGACGATCTTGATGACCTGCTGGCCCGGCGAAAGACTCTTCGATACCTCGCGGCCGATGGCCTTTTCAGTGACGCCGGCAACAAAATCCCGGGCGACCTTGAAGTGAACATCCGCCTCCAGCAGGGCCATGCGCACCTCGCGCATCGCCTCCTGGATATTGTCTTCGGTCAGAGTGCCGTGGCCGCGAAGCTTGCGGAAGACACCCTCGAGCCTGTCTGTCAGATTTTCAAACATATCTGTCTCTTCTGTTCCGTAGCCAAGCGGAAAGACGAACCGATTGCGTAGTATTTATCCTGAAAAAACAAGAGCATCTGTCTTTGGCCCGGTGGCGGGTGAACATTTCTCGGGCGACAGATCGCTGTCCTGAAAGATCAAAAGAGAAGAAAAATACTGTGTATGCCGACAGATGTCAAGCAGGTAACGAGAAGGGCGGGAAATAGTCGCAGGGAAGCCGCGGTCTGTCCGGTCTGTCCTGGAGCGCTTGCGGAGGGCGGATCACCGTTTCCTGCAGCCGTGCAGGAGCAGGTAGAGAATGGCGGCGGGCCAGATGAACAGGATCACCCCGCCCCAGATGAATTTCGCTCTCGGGTTGGGAAAGGGGCGCAGCCAGATATCGCGGAAGATCAGAAAGAGCAGGATGGTATTGACGACCAGGCCGGCGAAGCTGGCCGGCAGCAGGAAGGAGAGGTGCCGGTACTGCGGCTGGGCCAGGATGAAGGCGACCAGGCCGATCTCGAAGAAGATGGCCAGGAAGGCATATATTTTCTCGGGGACGCTCATGGTTTCTTCGCAGAGGTTGCCGCCCTCTCGGGTCTCGGGCGAGAAAATTGCCGTCCGGGACGGCGGTGGCCCGGTGGGCCGCCGCTCCTCCGGTGATTCCGTTTCCGACAACAGTCAATACCCCATTTGTTCGCCCCGGTCAACGCTTGTCCCGCCCCTGCCTGGAGCGAGTCTCCGGGATGGAGTTGTCGCTGGCAGGCGGCGGGAGGATCGCCTGGCGGACAACTTGTCCTCGGTGTTTTGATGCATATCTTTACTGCAAGTGATTCTCAGATAACTCTTATTCTCAACGGAAATGCAATGAAAATTCTGAATCAGCAGCCCATTGAGGAACATCGGATCGCCCTCGAGCCGTTCTATCTCCCCCAGGCCAACGAAATAGATCTCGCCCTGGCCGCCTACCACGAGCAGTTGCCGCTGCTGCTCAAGGGACCGACCGGCTGCGGCAAGACCAGGTTCATGCGCTATCTCGCCTGGCGGCTCGGCTTGCCGCTGGTTACCGTCTCCTGCCATGACGATCTGTCCACCTCCGACCTTATCGGCCGGTATCTGGTCCGGGGGATGGAGGCGGTCTGGGTCGACGGACCGCTTACCCTCGCCGTCCGTCATGGGGCGATCTGCTACCTGGACGAGATCGTCGAGGCCCGCAAAGACACGACGGTGGTGATCCACCCGTTGGCCGACGACCGGCGGGAACTGCCGGTGGAAAAGCTGGGCGTGCTGTATGCAGCGCCGCCGGAATTCATGCTGGCGGTGTCGTATAATCCCGGCTACCAGAGTGTTCTGAAGGATCTCAAGCCGTCGACCCGGCAGCGTTTCGTCTCGCTGACCTTCGATTATCCCCCGCCGGAGCTCGAAACCCGTATCGTCAAACAGGAAGGGCGGATTGCCGAAGATCTTGCCGCAAGCCTGGTCAAGCTGGCGACCATGACCAGGAGCCTGAAGGAATCCGGTCTTGCCGAGGGGGCATCCACCCGCCTGCTGATCCAGGCAGCCCGCCTGCTGCAGCATGGGCTCGATATCCGGACCGCCTGCCGGGCCGGGATCATCGAGAGTCTCACCGATGATCCAGAACTGCTCGGCGCGATGGAAGAAATGGTGCAGTCGATCTTCTAGGGGAGGCGTGATGGATCTCCACGCTCAGAAACAGGCCTTTCTCCAGCTGGTCTCCCCCTCTCTGCCCAACGAATGGGAGGTCGAGGAGGTGATGGAGGCCCTTGCCGGGGTCTCCGAGGATCGCCGTCGCATCCTGCTGTCCCATGTGCCGACGATCTGGCCGATCAGCCACACGCTGTGCCTTTCCTATCTGGCCCAGGGAGCGATGGAAGAGCGGTCGTGCCCGCCGGAGCTGATGCCCGAGTGGGTGCGGCAGATCCTGTCCAGCTACGAGCACGGCGGGCTCCGCGGCGCCAGGGAGTTCATGGCCGATATCGAGGCCAATTTCCTCGATCCACTGCGCGGCAGGGCGTGCATCGATCTCGAAGAGGTCAGGGGCAGAATGGTACCCTACCTGCGCGGCGTCTCCGGTCTGCCGCTCGATCTCATCGCCGATGGCCGGAACAGTTTGTGGACGGACACCCGGACAATCTTTGTTCCCGGGCAGCTCCACCTGTTTGCGGATCGGGCCGACAACCTGCTGTTCTTCAGATTCCTCATAGTCCTGCAGTGGGGCTTCATCGCCGCCGGGACCTATCGGATCCGCCCCCGGCGCGGCGATTTCGCGCTGGTGGCAGAGCGATACGGGGTGACGGCGGAAGGAGGCGGGATCAGTGACTACCTGGCCTGCTTCCCCGACCCGCAACGCGCCGGAGAGGCCCTGCTGCTGTTCGAGTCCGGAAATGTGGCCCGGGATCTCGGTCGCGAACTGCCCGGGCTCTTCCGTTCGGTCCGGCCATTATGGCTCCGGCTGCTGGACCGGTACCGCGGACGGGGCGGAACTGGACGCCAATGGCTGCTCGACAGGCTGCAGGAGGTCGTGTCGATGGCGGAATCGCCCGGCGGGCGCGACGACAGCGGGAAGCGGCCGGGCGGCGGACAGGCCCGGCTGGCCGGTTTTGCCGAATTCCACGACGCGCTTTCCGGCCGTTGCCGGGAAGAAGATCGCGAATTGCTGAGGCTGCTGCTGGGGGTTCCGGATTTCACCGCTGCGGCAAAGAGGCTGGAGCAGGCCAGGGAGGAGGATCGGGAGCTCTTCATCTCCCTGCTGGCCGGGATCTTGCCGAAAAATCCGAGCGGCGAGAGCGACGGGGAAAAGGGTGGCACCGGCGGGAAAGAGGCCGACAGCATCACCCTGCCGCAAGGGAGGGCAACCGGGGAGCGGGAGGAGGCCGTGGGGCTGTCGCTGCTGGCCGAGGTCGAACTCCCGCCCGAACTTGCGGCGGTGAAGGGACGGATCGAGACCGATCTCGGCGAGGTGCCCGTCAGCTATATCCAGAGCGCGGCGGGATTGGCCGGACCGGGGCGTACCCTCGCCGGCGCCGCGGGGAAGGACGATCAGCGGCTGGCGGTCGACTCCTCATTCGTCTACGATGAATGGGATTTTCGCCGTGCCGGATACCGCAAGGACTGGTGCGCGGTGATCGAACGGGAACTGCCGTCGCAACGGACCGGTTTCGTGCCGCTGACCCTGCAGAAATACCGGGGGCTGATCATCAGGATGCGGAGGCAATTCGAGATGCTGCGGACGACCTACCGCTTTGCCCGCCGGCGGCGGTATGGCGATGACATCGATTTCGACGCCATGGTCGACGCCATCGGCGACCGCCAGGCCGGACTCGCCCCGACCGATCGTCTGTTCATCCGCCTGATGCGTGATCAGCGCGATATCGCCACCCTCTTCCTGGTCGATATGTCGAATTCGACGGAGGGGTGGATCGGGCAGCTGATCAAGGAAGCCCTGGTCCTCCTCTGCGAGGTGATGGAGGTCACCGGCGATCGTTACGGGGTCTACGGTTTTTCCGGGATGCGCCGGTCGCGCTGCGATCTGTACCATGTCAAGCACCTCGACGAGGCGCACGGCGACGATGTCCGGCGGCGGATCGGGGCGATCGGGCCGAGGGAATACACCCGCATGGGACCGCCTGTACGCCATCTCACCCGGCGGCTCCTGGAAACCGATGCCCGCATGCGCCTGCTGATCATCCTGACCGATGGCAAACCGGAAGACTATGACGGCTATGCCGACAGCTATGCCATCGAGGACACCCGCAAGGCCCTGATCGAGGCAAGAGGGAGCGGCATCCACGCCTTCTGTGTCACCGTCGACCAGAAGGCCCATGAATACCTGGCCCACATGTTCGGCCAGGGCAACTATATCTTTGTCAACCGGATCGAAAGCCTGCCGCTCAGAATGGCCGAATTCTACCGGTCGCTGACAAGCTGACAGGCCTTCTGCGGCCGTACTCGCCGATCGGGCGGCATCATAGGAACACCACAGGAGGAGGATGACGATGATTGTCGAATGCGGCACTTGCGGAACGAAAAACAGGATTCCGGAAAAGAAGCAGCATGAGGCGCCGCGCTGCGGCAGGTGCGGCGAGGCCATCGATCTGACGGGCAGGGTCGTGCCGGTCGAGCTGGGCGACCACGATCTCCAGGCCTTTGTCGCCGGCAGCCGGTTGCCGGTGCTGGTCGATTTCTACTCTCCCGGGTGCGGCCCGTGCCGGAGCCTGGCGCCGGTTCTCGACAGCATGGCCAACCGGTTTTACCGGAAGGTGGTGATCGCCAAGGTCAACACCGAGCTGCATCATGGCAGCGCCCTGCGGTTCGGCATCAAAGGGGTGCCGACCCTGCTCTTCTTCCGCAACGGAATTCTTCATGACCAGCTGGTTGGCGTTCCTTCCCAGGCGATGCTGGCGGACAGGCTCGAAAAACTGGCGGATGGCGGCCGGAGAGGATGAGAATCGGTGGGGTGCTGAAGGTTCTACATAAAGAACATGGGAAAAATTCTCAGTACTCTGTTGATCATCGCCAATTCAGGCTTATCGTATAGACAATCGGGGGAAGCCCCGTCTGTTTTTTTTCATGAAGAAAAATCTCAATGATTGAGGTGCGATATGAAAGGTGATTTCGGATCCCTGGTATGGGTCAATGATCGGGAAGGGCACGAATATGTCTGTGTTGCCAACGCCGGTTTCGAGGGAAAGGACATCGAAGCTCTGTCGGAGAGCGAGCGGGCGACCTGCGAGGACGTCAACGACTTCATCGGCACCGACAGGTGGTAGGCTGAGCTGAAACTGTGAAAGAAGAAGTTATGCGGGCGCTGTCGTTTCAGGATGAAACGACAGCGCCTTTTTCATTCTTGAGCTTTGGGAGGGGCGAGGTTCAGCGTTGCTGGTTCTGGAAGAAATCCTCGAGGAAGATCTTGCGCCACCCTTCGGTCTGGCGGAGCTGTTGCGGCGGTTCGGCATTGCGGTGGTGGAGGATTTTGACCAGGGATTTGAGTTCGGAGCTGTTGCCGACAAGCATCGGGTCGATCCCCTGCAGCTGGCACTTCAGTGCAATCAGACCGTTGAGTTTCTCCAGCGAGGTCTTCTCCCGGGTAGTCAGGCGGGGCGCCTGGTGCAGTGCCGGGTAGGTAGCCGGGTCGGATTGCAGTACCCGGCGGACGATATCGGAGATGGTCCTGCCGTACCGGCCGAGGGCCTTGGCGGACAGCGCCCCCGAATTCTTCAGTCCTTCGACGGAGTCGAGGTGTTTCTGGGCGATGGCGATCATCGCCGCATCGGGTATGATGTGACCCCTCGGCCGGTTGAGGGCCCGGGCTTCGGTATCGCGCCAGTTCGCCAGTTCCCTCAGGATGGCCAGGGCCTGCCGGTTGAGATTGCCCGCTCCCCTGGTCTTCAGGTAGCGGGAATTGTTCTCGAACGAACCCATATAGGTGTGCGGGTTGTTGCAGAGGTTGAGTTCCTCCTGCAGCCAGACCTTGATGGTAGGGCCGATGACACGGTTGAGGAGGATGATCCGCAGCGCCCGCAGATACCGGACATCATCGAGGGCATAGGCGACCTGCCTGTCGTCGAGAGGGCGCTTGAGCCAGTTGGTGCGGGTTTCGGTCTTCGGCAGGTCGATGTCGAGCAGTTCCTTGACCAGGGCGGCCAGTGACAGATTGGCCGGCAGGTCGGCAAAACCGGCGGCAAGCCTGGTGTCGAAGATGTTCTGCGGCGTGGCTCCGGTGGCCCGGCTGAGGATCGCCAGATCCTGCGGGGCATCGTGGAAGATCTTGATGACGCTGCGATCGCAGAGCAGATCGCCAAGCGGGGAGAGATCTGAGAGGGCGCAGGGATCGATGAGGTGGCAATCCTCGTCGGACAGGGCAATCTGGATCAGGCCCAGCTGCGGATGGTAGGTTCTCTCCCAGACGAACTCGGTGTCCAGGGCGACGGCATCGGTCTTTCTGGCCCTGCCGATCAGTTTGACCAGCTGTTCTTTGGTTGTGATCATAATAACTTGCTTTATTCTATAGTTTTTGCAATCCTTCAAGGAAAATCGGCCCGGATCCGCCCGGTCAGGCGGATGTCACCGGCATGATGCGACCTGTACGCTACACAAAGACATACTGACCTGAAAAATACAAGGGATATTGTTCTTTTAAGCTGTTCAGAATCGTTATTTTTCTTACTATCGGCTCTCTCAGTTTTTTCATACCGGAGCGGATCCGGGGGCTGTTTTCGGAGAGGACATGCTTCTCTATATCATCAAGAGAATACTGCTGATGATCCCCACCCTGTTCGGGGTGATGCTGGTTACCTTCGTCGTCACCCAGTTCGTGCCGGGCGGCCCGGTGGAGAAGCTGATCGCCGAGATGGAGGGCCATGGCAAGGGCGGCGAGGCAGCGGTGGCGGCGACCTCCTCGCTGTATCGGGGCGGTTCCGGACTGGATGCTGAGCGGATGGAGAAACTGAAGGAACTGTACGGTTTCGACCAGCCGCCGGCCAGGCGTTTCTGGACGATGATGAAGAATTACCTGGTCTTCGACTTCGGCACCTCCTACTACTACCATGAACGGGTCGCCGATCTGGTGATCGCCAGGCTGCCGGTGTCGATGTCCCTTGGCCTCTGGAGTTTTCTGATCGTCTACGGCGTCTGCATCCCCCTGGGGGTCGCCAAGGCGGTGCGGGACGGGTCCCGCTTCGATGTCGTCACCAGTACTTTCATCCTCGTCGGCTATGCCATCCCCGGCTTCGTGCTCGGCATCGTTCTGATCGTCCTGTTCGGCGGCGGCAGCTTCTGGAGCGTCTTCCCTTTGCGGGGGCTGGTCTCCGACAACTGGGAGCAGATGGGGCTGGGGATGAAGGTCCTCGACTACCTCTGGCATATGGTCCTGCCGATCACCGCCAGTGCCGTCGGCAGCCTTGCGGTGATGACGCTCTTGACCAAGAATTCGTTCCTCGAGGAGATCCGCAAGCAGTACGTGATGACCGCCCGGGCCAAGGGACTGAGCGACGGACAGGTCCTCTACGGCCATGTCTTCCGCAACGCCATCATCCCGATCATAACCGGATTTCCCGGGTATTTCATTGCCTCGTTCTTCACCGGCAGCCTGCTCATCGAGACCATCTTCTCCCTCGACGGCATGGGGCTGCTGGCCTACCAGTCGGTGCTGAAC
>WBUQ01000206.1 GCA_008933635.1 Desulfobulbaceae bacterium
CAGGGTGAGCAAGCGGTCGAGCGTCGCGGCGGCGTTGAGGTAACGGCGGCGATGTTCGAGATCGTCGAGCGTGACGAGGATCTGCGCTGCGGTCAGCCCTTCGGCGCCCAAAACCTCGGCCCAGACCTGCGACAGCGCAATCTGTCCGGTCGCTGCCGCCGCCTGCGCATCCTCGAGGCTGGCGCGGCCGCCTTTGGCAAGGCCGAGCCGGCGAGCGCCGAGCGCAATCGCGCCCGACGACACCACGGCAACCTGCTGGCCGGCGCGGCAGCGCGTTGCGATGTCGGCGGCGATCCCGGTCAGCCAGTCGCGCCGTACCGCGCCGCCTTCATCGACGAGCAACGCCGATCCGATCTTGACGATCAGCCGCGGGCAGGAGGCAGGCGCGAACAACATGCGCGCCCGATAGCGCGCCGATGCCTGCGCGCCAACGAAATTAGACTAGGGTGCGTGGACAAGGTCCAACCTGATCGAACGTCTGCTTTGGGGTGATGGGGTGGACGCCCCCCGGCGGCATCGATGTGCCATAGTGGAGGTGTTGTCACACCACTAGAGGAGGCGTCCGTGTCGGAAGTTAGCATAATCGGTCTGGATATCGCGAAGAATGTTTTTCATGCGCACGGCGCGGATGCGAGCGGGCGGGCACTGTTCAGCCGCAAGATCGTCCGAGGGAAGCTGCTGGAGTTCTTTGCTGGGCACCAGCGTTGTACGGTCGCGCTGGAAGCCTGTGGGGGCGCGCACCATTGGGGCCGAGAGCTCACACGGTTGGGATACGAGGTGAAGCTGATCGCGCCCGCGTATGTGAAGCCGTTCGTGAAGCGGAACAAGAATGATGCGGCGGATGCTGAAGCGATTTGCGAGGCCGCCCAGCGCCCGAGCATGCGGTTCGTGGCGATCAAGAGTGAAGAGCAGCAGGCGTCAGGCCTGGTGTTTCGGACCCGTGACTTGCTGGTGCGGCAGCGCACCCAGCTGATCAATGCCATCCGAGGTCATCTGACCGAATATGGCTGGGTAGCGCCCAAGGGTCCCTCGCACGTCGCGATGCTCGGCGATCTGCTTGCGGACGAGGTGGGATCGTCGCTACCCGAGGCAGCCAGGTCGATGTTCCGCACAATGCTCGATCTGCTGGAGGAGCTGAACGAGAAGATCGGCGATCTCGACAAGGAGATTGCGCGCCGGGCTCGTGAGGATGCCGTCGCGAGGCGGCTGATGACGATCCCTGGGGTTGGACCGATTACGGCCACCGCATTGGCGGCTCTGGCACCGCCGGCAGAAACCTTCGCCAAGGGACGGGACTTTGCGGCATGGTTAGGGCTGGCGCCAAGGCAGATGTCGACGGGGGGCAGGCAGAAGCTGGGCTCGATATCCAAAATGGGCGAGCGCACCCTGCGGCGATTGCTGATCATAGGTTGCAGTGCGGTGGTCCTGCAGGCCAGCAAGCGAGGCGCGCCTCAAGGCTCCTGGCTCGAGCAGATGATGGCGAGAAAGCCGCGTATGCTGGTCACGGTTGCCCTTGCCAACAAGACAGCGCGGATCATCTGGGCCGTGCTTGTGAAGGAAGAGGATTACAGAGCTCCGGTCGCAGCCGCGGCGTAAGCCAAGGCGGACCAGAGGTCGCCGGAAGGCGCAGTCGGTCGAAGGAGAGTATGGCACAACAGTCGGCGAGACGGGGCCGGAAGAACCAGGGCTTTCCACCGTGCCGCGAGCACGCTGTGGGTGATGTGGTTCCGGTCCGCGAACTCCCATACGGGCCCGCAGCCTCCGATGCTGCATCGCAAGGCCGGACAGATGGCAGCATCCGACTATGTGCATTACCTCTAAAAAACCGCTTGCGTCTTTTGGGGCGTCCACAGATGGAGAGCCGCCACAAGCATTACCTTCGGTTCGATCTCATGCAATTCCGTGTTCGGCGACTTTGATTAGCAGGTCGGCCCTTCTTTGCGGTTAGCTGTTTCTGGCATTCCCTTGCTTATGAGATCGCCAAGCTTCGCTGCGAGAGGACTGCATTTCTGAAAGCGATACAGATTCGCTTCACCGTTTGCAGGTTCAATATCGGTGGACCGCCAACCCGCTCTTTCCATGTCCCTTTTCAAGCACTTCCAATGGACTTCGTATGCCTCAAACACGACGAAGTTGCTTTGCTGCATTTTTGAGCCCGCAGAATGTTCAAATAGTGGTCTAGGCCGCGTTGACAAAAGACTTCAGCCATAGCCGCGTGGCGGCGAGGTTTAGGAAGCTCTCGAACGAGAGAAGGGTTTTGTCATATCGAGTGGCGATGCGTCGTTGCTGTTTGAGCTTTCCGAACATGCGCTCGACGCGGTTGCGGTCCTTGTAACGGCGATAGTCGGGATGCTCTGGCACCTTGCGGTTCGAGCGGGGCGGGATGATCGGCAGGATGCCCCGGGTCAGCAGGCTTTCCCGGAAGCGATCACCATCATAGCCCTTGTCCGCGAGCAGCGCCTTGGGTGTGGCGACGGGGATCGCCATCAGCGGTTCGGCAGCGGTGTAATCAGAAGCCTCGCCGCCGGTCAGGATGAAGCCGACAGGCAGTCCTTGATTGTCGCAGCGGGCGTGGATTTTGCTCGTAAAGCCGCCGCGTGATCGACCAAGAGCGTTCGCACAAGCCCCCCTTTTCCGCCCGCTGCCGAAACATGGCCGCGAACGCTGGTGCTGTCGATCATATGTTGCCAGTCGTCGGTCAGACCCAGATCGACCAGCGTTTGCAGCAGGGCATCCCAGACACCCTGTTCGGCCCAGCGCCGGAAGCGGACATAGACCGAGTTCCACTTGCCGTAGCGCTCGTGCATGTCGCGCCAAGGGCAGCCGACCCGCAGCACGTGAAGCATGCCGTTGAGAAAGCGACGATTATCGCCCGACGGCCGCGCCCAGCGACCACGTTCAGGCGGCAGCAGCGGCCCAATCAGGTCCCACTCCGCATCCGACAAATCCCCGCGACCCATGACTGATCCTCAAAAAGCAGTCTTGAATCAGAAGGAGGAGGATTTGGGAATCCCTTTTGTCAACACGGCCTAGGTTCAAATCCTGGTGGATAATGTGATCGCCAAATCGGGTTTTAAGATTCTCCACCCGAATAACGATGTCCGGATCGCAAATCATATTTCGAGCACGTTGAAGAGAATTGCAAAGGCGGCATCCAGAAGGATGATTGCGAATAGCGCTTGGACAACGGCGACGGTCACCCGCCCGCCCAGATCCTCAACATCTCCGCGTACCGAAAGGCCGTGGCGACATCCGGCAAGCGCAATCACAATGGCCAGCACCGGTACTTTTGCCATTCCAACCCAGAAGTGTCGGATATCGACCGCAGCTGAGAGTCGTTCGGCGAAATATGTCGGGCTCACGTCGAGTATGCCCCAGCTGACGACAAGCCCGCCGGCCAAACCAGCCAGCATGGCAACAATCGCCAGGAGGGGCATAATTACAAGCAATGCCAATACGCGTGGCACAACCAGCGCGTCGAACAGGTCGATGCCCTGGCCTGCTGCCGGTTTGGTGGACACCGAGATAGGGTGTTTCCACCTATCGGAGGTCCACAATGCAAAGAAGGAAGTTCAGCCGCGAGTTCAAGCTTGAGGCGGTGAGGATGGTCCGCGAACGCGGG
>WBUQ01000002.1 GCA_008933635.1 Desulfobulbaceae bacterium
GAATTCCTCAGGCGGCTGATGCCCCAGTACCCCCTGCCGGTGATCATGGTCTCCTCGCTGACCGTCAGGGGCAAGCAGATCACCCTCGACGCGCTGAACGCCGGGGCCGTCGACTTCGTCAGCAAACCGACCTCGAACATGATGCAGGGCCTGTCGGCGATGATGGGCGAGCTGATAGCCAAGGTCGAGATAGCCTCGCGGGCCAACGTTTCGCACTGGAAGGCCGCCAGCCGGGCAGCGATCGCGGAGAGGCTGCGCCAGACCGAGAACACGGCCCTCGCCGAAACCACCGACAAGATCGTCGCCATCGGCGCCTCCACCGGCGGGGTCGAAGCGATCAACCGGGTGGTCAAGGGCTTTCCGGCCTCGATGCCAGGAGTGGTCATCGTCCAGCACATGCCGGCCGGCTTCACCGCCATGTTCAGCGAGCGGCTCAACCAGCTCGGGGCGATGAAGGCCAGGGAAGCGACCCACGGCGACCGGGTCCGCAACGGCACCATCCTCGTCGCCCCGGGCGACAGGCACCTGCGGGTGGTCCGCTCCGGCGGGGTGTACACGGTCCTGCTGGAGGGAGGCGACAAGGTCAGCGGCCACCGCCCCTCGGTGGACGTGATGATGCACTCGGTGGCCCAGTGCGTCGGCCGCAACGCCGTCGGCGCACTCCTCACCGGCATGGGCGCCGACGGGGCCAACGGCCTGCTGGCCATGCGGCAGGCCGGGTCCCGCACCCTGGCCCAGGATGAACAATCTTCGGTGGTCTTCGGCATGCCGAAGGTGGCCTGGGAACGCGGCGGGGCGGAGCGGCTGGTGCCCCTGGACAACATCGCCGCTACCCTCATCTCCTATCTCACCGGAGGGAAGTGATGGCTGAGATCGTCATCGGCGTCGGCGGGCTGGGCGCCAGCAACTCCAAAGGCACCACGATCAAGACCTATGCCCTCGGCTCCTGCGTCGCCGTCGTCCTCCTCGACCCGCAGACCAGGACGGTCGGCATGGTCCACGTGGCCCTGCCCGATTCCTCGATCAGACCGGACAAGGTCGCCTCCCTGCCCGGTTATTTCGCCGATACCGGCATCCCGGCCCTGCTCCAGGAAATGCGCCGCTGTGGCACCCGCGGACCGCAGGGGCTGATCGTCAAACTCGCCGGCGGCGCCCAGATCATGGACCAGAACAACACCTTCAACATCGGCAAACGCAACGCCCTGGCGGCCAAGAAGATCCTCTGGGGCTTCGGCCTGGCCCCGGTGGCCGAGGATCTCGGCGCCAACTTCAGCCGGACGGTAACCCTCTCCACCGATACCGGGGTCATGACCCTGTCCACCCCGGGCCGACCGGCGTGGCATCTCTGATGCCGGCCACAACGGGAGCAGATATGGCACAGCACAACAGACGCAACGAAATCCTCGCGGCCATCGGCCGCGCCCCGATGCTCTCCGTCGGCGCCGCCCGCATCATCGACCTGGCGGCCCGCGCCGACCACGAACTCGACGACATTATCGACCTGGTGAAGAACGACGCCCCGCTGACGGCGAAACTGCTGAGGATCGTCAACTCGCCGGCTTACGGCCTGCTCGAACCGGCCACCTCGGTGGAGCGGGCGGTCTCCTACCTCGGCGAGAACACCGTCGTCAGCATCGTCCTCGAAGAGACCCTCGGCCCCCTGCTGAACCGCCCCCTCGACGGCTACCAAAGCGCCGGGGGCGACCTCTGGCGCCATGACCTGCGGGTGGCCATCGCCGCCAAGGAGATCGCCCTCCTCAACCCCCGCCGATGCCAACCGGATACGGCCTTCACCGCCGGCCTGCTGCACGATATCGGCAAGTCGGTGCTTTCCGGCTTCCTCAGGGACGAATACCACCGGATCATCGATGAACTGATGACCAGGGCCATCCCCGACTACACCGCCGGCGAACGGGAACACCTCGGCATCGACCACGCCGAGGTCGGCTTCACCCTGGCCGAAAACTGGCAGCTGCCGGAGATCATCAGGATGGTCATCCGTCACCACCACGAACCGGCCCTGGCGCCGGAGGAGACCCGGGCCCTCGTCTACACCGTCCACCTCGGCGATATCCTGGCGATGATGGGCGGCTACGGCACCGGCACCGACAACCTGTTCTACCGCCTGGACCAGAGCTATGTCGACTGGCTCAACTTCGGCCCGGGACAGATCGGACCGGTGATGCTGACGGTCGAGGAGAAATTCACCGAGACCCTGCAGGTCATGCAGCTGCGGTAGCGGCACACCACCTTCATCCCAGCAACCTGAGTGAGGAAAGCATGAAGAAAATACTGGTGGCGGACGATTCGAGCACCGCCAGAATGTTTGTCATCCGCTGCCTGCAGATCGTCGGCTGCCGGGATGCCGAATTCCTGCCGGCGGCCAACGGCCGGGAAGCCTACGACACGCTGAAGGGCCAGGAGGTCGACCTGATCGTCACCGACCTCAACATGCCGGAGATGGACGGCGCGACGCTGTTGAAAAAGGTCAAGGCCAGCCCGCGCTTCCACGATATCCCGGTCATCGTCATCACCAGCGGCTACAACCCGGCCAAAAGCGAGGAACTGCAGAAAATGGGGGCCATGGCGGTGATGGAAAAGCCGGTCTCGCCGCCGGCCCTGATGGCCGTTCTCACCACATTCATCCAGCCTGAGGAGAAGAGCAATGACGGAGCTGCCTGGTAACCATACCGCGGCAATGGTCGACGCCGTTGTCGAAACCTTCGAGAATCTCGCCTTCATGGAACCGGAGCACCTTACCGGCGAACGCCCTTCCTTCGGCGAAACGGCCATCCGCTACCGGCTGGCGATCACCTCGCCGTTTGCCGGGTGGATCCGGCTCACCATTGAAAAGGACCTTGCCGCAAGCATTGCCGGCACGGTCTGGAGCCTTGATCCGGCGGAGGTGGAGGATCAGCTCTGCCGCGACAACATCGCCGAAATCCTCAATACCATCGCCGGCCGCTTCATGAAGGCGGCAATCCCCGGCGATCAGCTCTTCGCCCTCGGCCTGCCGGAGCCGTGCGAACCGGAAGACGCCACCGCAGGGGCGGGCGCGACCTATCCCTTCCTCCTCGAGGACGGTCTCTTCCGAATCGACCTCGTCATCTGAACCGGATGCGGCTCCCCCGCCCACCGCTATAAGGGCGGAAAAAACCTTTCCGCCACAGCGATCACACCCCGGGGCCGCTGCCGGGCACATCCCGTGTTGCCATCGGCGACCTTGTCCATTATGCTGTTCTCACCGTTTCCCGGCAGCGGAGAATGCGGCGGCAGCTATACCCGACAGGGAGGAAAGGGATGCAGGAACTGTGGTACATACTGAAGAGACTGCGATCGGCGGGAACCGATCTGCTGCCGATCGTCCTGGTCATCGCCTTCTTCCAGATTTTCATCATCCGCCAGCCGCTCCCCAACCTCGGCGAAATCCTGGCCGGCACGGTCATCGTCATCATCGGTCTCAGCATGTTCATCGAGGGTCTGGAGAGCGCCCTCTTCCCCATCGGGGAAAACATGGCCCAGGCACTGACCCGCAAGGGCAGCCTGTTCTGGCTGCTGGTTTTCTCCTTCGCCCTCGGCTTCAGCACCACCGTCGCCGAGCCGGCCCTGATCGCCATCGCCGGCGAAGCCGCCGATATCGCGGCCGGCGGCGGCCTGATCGAGGATACCGGGCAGGCAATACGGTCCTATGCCCTGGGCCTGCGCCTGACCGTCGCCTTTTCGGTCGGCTTCTCGATCGTCCTCGGGGTCATGCGCATTCTCCGCAACTGGTCCCTCCCCGCGCTGATCATCGGCGGCTACCTCCTGGTCATGGCGATGACCACGGTGGCCCCGGAGGAGATCATCGGCATCGCCTACGACGCCGGCGGGGTCACCACCTCGACCATCACCGTGCCGCTGGTCACCGCCCTCGGGGTCGGCCTGGCCACCATCATCCGGGGCCGCAACCCGCTGACGGACGGTTTCGGTCTGATCGCCTTCGCCTCGCTACTGCCGATGATCTTCGTCATGGGCTACGGCATCATCATCTTCTGACGGCGACCGCATGGGCTATCTCCTCGATTTCCTGAAGACCCTGCTGGCCACCGGCCGGGACATCCTGCCGATCATCCTCCTCTTCGGGTTCTTCCAGCTGGTCGTCCTGCGCCAGCCGATCCCCAACCTCCGCCGCATCATGGTGGGCAACTTCTATGTCATCATCGGCCTGACCCTGTTCCTGGTCGGCCTGGAAAAGGCCCTGTTCCCGCTCGGCAAGGTAATGGCCAGCCAGCTGACCGATCCCGCCTTCATCAGGGCAGCAGGCGGTGACGCCGCTTGGCAGGATTACGGCTGGGTCTACCTGTTCGCGGCAATGACCGGCTTTGCCACCACCATCGCCGAACCGTCGCTGATCGCCGTCGCCTACAAGGCCAGGGCCGTCTCCGGCGGCAGCATCAACGAGTGGGGCCTGCGGATCACCGTCGCCTTCGGCGTGGCGTTTGGCATCAGCCTCGGCGCCTTCCGGATCGTCACCGGCACACCGCTGTACCTGTACATCCTGGTCGGCTATGTCATCGTCATCATCCAGACCTTTTTCGCCCCGCGGACCATCATGGCGATCGCCTACGACTCCGGCGGGGTGACCACCTCCACCGTCACCGTCCCGATCGTCGCCGCCCTCGGCCTCGGCCTGGCCACCGCGGTACCGGGACGCAACCCGGCCATCGACGGCTTCGGCCTGATCGCCTTTGCCAGCCTGTTCCCGATCATCGCCGTCCTGGGTTACGGACAATACGCAGCCTGGAGCTCTTCCCGGGCACTGAAAAGAAGCAAGGAGAACCACAATGAAATTCAAAGTCATTCTCGCATCGGTTAAGACCAACATCACCGACACCGTCGTCGATGCCGCCAAGGCGGCCGGCGCCACCGGGGCGACAGTCATCCCGGCACGCGGCACCGGCATCCGGGAGGCCAAGACCTTTTTCGGCCTCTCGCTCGAGGCCCCGACGGACATCATCATGTTCCTGCTGGAGGAACATGTCGTCCAGTCAGTGCTGAAGGCCATCGCCGCCGCCGGCCGGTTCCAGGACCCAGGCACCGGCATCGCCTTCGTATTGCCGGTCGAGAGCGTGATCGGCCTGGAGAGCCAGATCGCCCGTTTCAAGGAAGAGGTGCGGGAGCAGTATTTCTGATCCTCCGGGCGATAACGACAACCATACGATATCTAAGAAAAGGACAGAACAATGAGCAGCGAACGGCAGCAGATCATCCGCGGCAGGGACGTGATGAGCAAACGGATCGTCGCCATCGACGGCATGGCCACGGTGCGTGAGGCCGCGGCCATGATGAAGGCGGAGAACATCCAGTCCCTCTTGGTCAACAAGCGGCACGCCGACGACGCCTGGGGCCTGGTGACGATCCAGGACATCGTCAGCGGCGTGCTGATCGCGAACAAGCGGGCGGAAGACGTCAATGTTTACGAGATCATGACCAAGCCGATCTTCTCCGTCCAGGCCGACATGGACATCCGCTATATCGCCCGCCTCCTGCACCGGGTCAACCTGCGCCGGGCGCCGGTCGAGGAGAACGGCCAGGTCATCGGCATGATCACCCTCTCCTCGCTGGTGCTGGAGAACGACCTCTTCCTGCGGTAGCGTACGCGACACGTCCCGTTCCCCCGGCGGGGACGGGAATGCGCCGCCGCCGGAATGAAATCGCCCCTTGCCTTTTGACATCTCGGGCAACAGCGGCTACCATAGAAAAATATTGCCCCTCCCGGACAAGACGATGAACCCGACAGGACACGGCTCTGCTCCCACCGCCTCCCCCGCGCTGCACGATCTGCAGGAAGGAGACTGCGGACCGGTTGCGGACCAGGAAGGATAATGGCCGACATTCTCGTCGTCGATGACGACCTTGACATCTGCCGGATGCTTGACTCCCGCCTCAGGCGCACCGGCCACACTCCCGCCATCGCCCACACGCTCGCCGGGGCACTGGAACTCGCCGCACGGACCGAATTCGACATCGTCCTGCTCGATGTGCAGATGCCCGACGGCAACGGCCTGGAGTTCATTCCCCGCTTCAAGGGATTTCCCTCATCCCCGGAGGTGATCATCTTCACCGGCCGGGGCGACCACGACGGCGCCGACACGGCGATCCGCAGCGGCGCATGGGACTATATCGAAAAGGCCAATGTCGTCAAGGAACTGACCCTGCCGCTGACCCGGGCCCTCGAATTCCGCGAGGAAAAGCGCAGGAGCCGGGCAACGCCGATCCACCTCAAGCGGGACAAGATCATCGGCAACAGCGCCGGCATGAACGCCTGCTTCGACATCCTCGCCAACGCGGCCGGCAGCGACGCCAATGTCCTGATCACCGGTGAGACGGGAACGGGCAAGGAGCTGTTCGCCCGGGCGCTCCACGAAAACAGCAGCCGGGCGGGGCAGAACATCATCACCGTCGACTGCGCCGCACTGCCGGAATCGCTGATCGAGAGCGCCCTCTTCGGCCACAGCCGCGGCGCGTTCACCGGAGCGGACCGGGCCCGGGACGGCCTGATCAGACATGCCGACGGCGGCACCCTCTTCCTCGACGAGATCGGCGAGCTCCCCCTGTCGATGCAGAAGGCCTTCCTCCGCGTCCTGCAGGAGCACCGCTACCGGCCGGTGGGTGCGCTGGAGGAGCAGACCAGCAATTTCAGGGTGGTGGCCGCCACCAACCGCGATCTCGAAGAGTGCGTGCGGCAGGGGACCTTCCGCAGCGACCTCTACTTCCGCCTCAAGGCCTTCTCCATCCATCTGCCGCCGCTGCGGGAGCGCAAGGAAGACATGCTCGACCTGACGGTGCACTGCATCAAACGGCTGTGCAACCGGATGAACATGGAGCTGAAAGGGGTGTCGCCGGATTTCATCGAGGCCCTGACCAGCTACGACTGGCCGGGCAACGTGCGCGAACTGTTCCAGACCATGGAACAGGTCTTCGCCGGCGGCAACCACACCCGCATCCTCTTCCCCCAGCACCTGCCGGAGAGGATCCGGATCAGTCACACCCGGGGATATCTCAACGCATCCGGCAGCACGGCACCGCGTAGCGAATGCCGCGAACGGGAAACCGACCTGATGCAGTGGCGGCAGGCCAAGGACACATTCGAGGAAAACTACATCAGCCGCCTGATGCAGAGGGCGCAGGGCGACACCAGAAAGGCCTGCGAGATCTCCGGGATATCGAAGGCACGACTGTACCAGCTGCTGGGCAAGTACAATCAGCTCCCCTCCCGAGGGATGAAACCGTTGTCCAATTGAAGGATCTCGCCGCAATCAGCCGCCATTCCGGCCAGGCGTGCGTCACCCTCCTCCCCTCCCGCCGCGACCGCCGTTGCCCGACACTGCTGTACAATCCCGCCCCTGCCCTGCACGATCATGGATGAGCGCCCAGAGGGCACCATGGTGATCATCTTCACCACCGGCGACCCGGAACTGATCAGGCACTGCTCCCTGGTGCTGTCCGCTGCCGGTATCGGGCATGAAATCGCCTGCCCGTCGAGATCTGTCTTGGCCCTGGCCGTAGCGGAAGAACATGCCGAGGCAGCGAGAGAGGAAATCCTCGCCTACATCGAGGAGAACCGGAACTGGCCGCCGCCCGCGCCGGATCGCGACGCCTACCGGCCTGCCTTTCACTTGCTGAGCCCGTTCATCATCGGCTGCCTGGTTCTCGTCTATCTCGAAACCGGCGACTGGGAGCCGGAGTCGGCATGGTTTGCCGCCGGGGCCGGCGACTCAACCGCCATTCTGGAGGGTGGCCAGTATTTTCGCCTGATCACGGCCCTGACGCTCCATGCCGACGTCCTCCACCTTCTCGGCAACTGCCTGCTCGGCGTCTTCCTCCTCCACTATCTCTTCCAGCTCCTCGGCAACGGCATCGGCCTGGCCGGGCTGGTGGCCGCGGCCAGCCTCGCCAACCTCCTCAACGTCGCCGTCCACGGCCGGGGCCACCATTTCGTCGGCTTTTCCACGGCGATCTTCGCCGTGATCGGCATCCTCTCCTCCTTCAATTTCCGCCGGCATGCCGCCATCGGCCGCACCCGGCTGCTGATGCCGCTGATGGCAGGGCTGGCGATGCTGGCGATGCTCGGCAGCGAAGGCGAGCGCACCGACCTCGGGGCCCACTTCTTCGGTCTGATCATCGGTCTGCTGACGGGTTACCTCTGCAGTGCCCGGCAGGTGCTCAACCTGCGATCCTCGGCCTGGCTGCAGACCCTGCTCGCCTGCACCGCCTTGACGGTTTTCGTATTCGCCTGGGAAATGGCCCTCGGCTGAACCGCCCGCCGACAGGCTTGCCAGGCCAGGAGTACAACTACAGAAGCCGTCGGGCCGAACCGGCGGCAATGGAGATTACCCCTATGAGCAGACATCTGACGATGGGACTGAATGAAGCGCTGACCCTGACCCTGGAACGGCTCTCTCCCCTGGAGGGCGAGACCGTCCCCCTCTTCGACAGCGTCGATCGGGTGGTGGCCGGACCGATGCCGGCACTGGTGGATTCCCCCTCGGTGGATGCCTCGCTGAAGGACGGCTATGCGGTCATCTCCCGGGAAGTGGCCGGGGCCACCTCCGAAAAGCCGGTACGCCTGAAACTACTGGGGTCGGTGGCCGCCGGCGCATCGGCGGGGGCGGCCGTCACTGCCGGGACGGCTATCCGCGTCCTGACCGGCGCCAGAATCCCCCGCGGTGCCGATGCCGTGGTATCGGGAGAGTTCGCCATCCCCGGCGACAATGACGTCGGGATCACGACCTTCGCCGAACCGGGCCGGAATATCCTGCCACGCGGCTGTGACGTGACGGCAGGCGCCATCATGGCGCAACCCGGCACGGTGCTCACCCCCGGGCTGGTCGGCCTGCTGGCCGCGGCTGGCCACAGCAGGGTCTCTGTCGTCCGTCATCCCCGCGTCGCCATCGTCGCCACCGGCGACGAGGTCGTCGCTCCGGGGCAGCCCCTGCCGGATGGCACGCTCTATGCCAGCAACATGCTCACCCTGGCCGCCTGGTGCCGCCGCTACCGGATGGACACTGAAACGGCCATCGTTGCGGACGAGCCGCACGAAATGAAAAAAGTCTTCAGCCATGCGCTGACGAGGGCCGACGCCATCATCACCAGCGGCGGCGCCTGGACCGGCGACCGCGACATGGTGGCCCGCATCATGGCAGAACTGGGATGGGAGCAGGTTTTCCACCGGATCCGCATCGGGCCGGGGAAGGCGGTCGGCTTCGGTCTGCTGGCCGGCAAACCGGTGTTCATCCTCCCGGGCGGGCCGCCATCCAACCTGATGGGTTTCCTGCAGATCGCCCTGCCGGGCCTGCTGCGGCTGGCCGGCCACCGGCGACCGGGGCTGCCGCAGGTCAGCGTGCGGTTGTCGACGGAACTGGCCGCCGCCCACCCGGACTGGACGCAGTTCATTTTCGGCCGCCTCGAACAGCAAGGGGAGTTCCCCCTGTTCGTGCCGATGAAGGGCAACAGCCGCCTTGGCTCCCTGGCCGAGGCCGAGGCCGTGGCGACCATCCCCGAGGGACGGGTGCGCTGGCCCGCCGGGTCGATCGTTGCGGTGCAGCTGCTCAGGTGACCCGGCGTCGTTGTGCGGTCGCTCGGTGGCGGGTTGCCGGCACCCCGGCAAGGGCAATCCCTGCCGGCCGGGTGTCGCTAGAAAGGCAGCCTGGAGTGCAGCAGGCTGAATCGGTCTGGTTCGTAACGACCCCAGGCGCCGGAAGATGCAGGCGTACCGGAAGGCTACAGCTTCATGCTCAGCGAGAGCGGTCGGCGATAGCTGCTGATGAAGGCGCAGGCGGATTCGAGCTGGGGTATGCTGACGGTAAGCGGCAGCCCTTTCAGGTTCTGGCGGAAGATCTCGCTGTTGCGGGGTATTGCGGCGATGATCCGTTCCCGGTCGAGACCGTCGGCCATCACCTCCCGCACATCGTCGTCGACCTTGTTGAGGATGAAACAGGTCCGGACCCCCGCAGCCTCAGCGATCTGCCGGGCGCGGCCGGCCATCTGCAGCGACTCGTAATTCGGGTCGACAACGCAGACCACCAGGTCGCAGTTCCTGTCGACCTGCCGGCCGAAATGCTCCAGTCCCGCTTCGGCGTCCACGAGGACGATTTCATCGTTCTTCTCCCGCAGCCGTGAGAGCAGGGCCCTGGAAATGCCGCCGATCATGCAGGCGCAGCCTTCGCCGAATTCCCTGATCTTGCCGACGACCAGCAACTTGATGCCGTCCACCTCCGCCAGACATTGTGCCGGCAGATTGTCAAAGGTCATGACCTCTTTGAAGAAATCATCATCGTGCCGATGGTCCGCGGCCTGCTTCAGCTTCTCACGCGTCCCCTGCCGTCCGCCCATGGCATCCATCATGATCCCGGGCTGGTGCGCGCCCAGGAGCCGGTGGAGACACAGGTTTGACTCATCGGCGTCGACCACCAGCACTTTCTTGCCGGATTCCGCCAGGGCCCTGGCGAGCAGGACGGTGAGGGTGCTCTTGCCGCACCCCCCTTTACCGCACATCATTATTTTCATAATCGCTCCCTGCCCGGCATGGCCTGAAACAGCTGCACCGAGCCGGCCGCTCTGCCGGCTGCGGCAGGCCGAATCTGGTCATGAGGCAGGCGGTATGCCATGCAGGAAAACAACGCAGGATGCCAGATTTTCAAGATATCTCGGTCGGGTTGCAGAGATCGTTTTCTGTTATCGCGACCCTGCCGCAGTTGCCGCAGGAGTATTTCATCGCGGCAAATTTTTCCTTGCACATATGCATCGGCGTGACATTATGGGTGCCGCAATAATCGCAGTGCAGGGTGTAATCGGTCGGATTGCACAAGTGCCCCGGGTCATCGGATGTGGCTCCGCAGTTTTTGCATGTGGCCATGATGGACCTCCTTGGTTGGTTCTGCTCTCAACCGCCTTGTTCGTCTGCTCGGCACTGCCCATGTGTCGTTGCTCCAGGCCGGCGAAAACAGAAGAGATGGACACTTCGGAGCATGGGCGGTACAGGGAAAAAACTAAGGGTGACCGCAGCCGATGTCAATGGAACGGCAACCACCGGGCTTGGCCGGGCCGCCGACGCCGGACGCCGGTCTGCGCCGGCATACCCGCCGGCTCCATAGCCCCCGGTGTCGGCGGCCTGTCAGCTACCCCTGCAGGAACCGGAACTTCACCTTCCCCGCAACGATCACGTCATCGTTCTTCAGCGCCGTCCCCTTGTCGATGGCCGCCCCGTTGAGCCGCAGCTTGCCGGCATCATCTCCCGGAATCAGGGTGTACCCCAGCGGGTCACGACTGATGTAAGCGACATTTTTGGGAGCGAACAACCCTTCGAGCCTGACCTGGCAGCCATCCCCCTTGCCGATTTCGCTCAGCCGGGCGGTCAGCTGATATTCGTCCTGGCTGGCCTGGCCTTCCTCTACCTTCAGGCGTGCCGGTGAATCGGGGAAAAAGGGTTCGGCCTTTTTCATCAGTTCGCGCTGCCTCCCGGTATCGAGCAGCATCGTCTGCTCCATCTCGAATTCGCTGAGCCCCCTGCTGCCACCCGACCCTCCCCGCAGCAGGAAGGTCAGGGAGTGCTTGCCGATGCTGGCGGTATCCGCATCCTGCAGTTCACACCTGGTGATCTTTTCATCATTGATATAGGTCCCGTTGGTGCTGTCGAGATCCTCGATGAAATACCGGTCCTCTTCACGCTCAATCCTGGCGTGGAAGTTGGAGACCGCCAGGTTATTGATCTCGAGGTCATTTTTCGAGTTCCGGCCGATGCTGATCTCGGCCTTGTCACTCTGGAACACCTTCAGAACGGTCTTGTTGAATTTCAGCAGTATCTGCAGCATGGCTACCTCCGAACCTTGTTTATCGCTGATTTCATTATCGATTTCCACTTATTGCGGTAGCAGTCGATCACAACCGCGGTGATATTGTCGCGCCCCCCGGCCGCGTTGGCCTTCTCGACCAGGCGCCTGGCAATCTCCGCAAGCGTCCCGTCGCCCGCAAGGATGTCCCGCAGGTCGTCATGGTCGACCAGGTCGCTGAGTCCGTCGCTGCAGAGCAGGAAACGATCCTGCGGTTCCGCGTCGACAGCAACGATGTCGGGCTCTATCCCGGGCTGGGTCCCGAGGGATCTGACCAGCACATGGCGCATCCGGTCATGCTCGGCCTCGTGCCGGGAAAGCATCCCGGCTCGGACCTGCATATCGACCCAGGTGTGATCCCTGGTCAGCTGCAGCAGTTCATGCCCGCGCAGGCGGTACGCCCGGCTGTCACCCACATGTCCGAGATACACCTGGCAACGATCCCGGCACATGCAGGTCAGGGTCGTCCCCATCCCTTTTCGCAACGGATTAATCCGGGCATCCTGGTACACCGTCGTGTTGGCCAGCTCGATGGCGGCCCGCAGCGCCTGGGCATCGCAGGATACCGATTCCCCCTCCCTGCTGCGGAGCAGCGACCTGAAGACCGTCTCGACCGCGAGGGCGCTGGCAACTTCGCCGCCCGCATGTCCACCCATGCCATCGGCAACCACGAACAGGCCCCGTTCGCTGTCAATCCGGAAGGTATCCTCGTTGTGCCCGCGGACCCGTCCGCAATCACTGCGGCCTTCGGCGACGAAATAGATCATTTTCTCACCTTCTCCCTGCAGGCACGCGCCGCTTCGGCGACAATGGCGGCGTTTTCAGGCCGGCGCGCGGGGGACCTGGCGAGCAGCATGTCAACCAGGTCATGGACGCAGATGGGCAGGCCTTTCCGCCTTTCACTGAGAGGGGTGTATCTGACATTGGAGATGTTGAACATCAGCGAGGCGATGCTGTCGCCGACGAAGGCCTTCTCGCCGCACAGCATTTCATAGCAGACCGACCCGAGGGAAAACAGATCCGAGCGGCCGTCGACCTTTTTCGCCGCCACCTGCTCGGGAGACATATAGCTTGGCGTCCCGAGGACCACGCCGGTCTGGGTCTTCGACGCGGAAACCACCTGGGCGATACCGAAATCGGTGACCTTCACCGATCCGTCAGGCAGCCGCATGATGTTCGCCGGCTTGATATCGCGATGGACGACATCGTTGGCGTGGGCATAGGCCAGGGCCTCGGCGATGTCGGCGACAAGCTCCAGGACCTCGGCCACCGGCAGCAGCGTGTCGGGTTTGCAGTATGCCGAGAGATCCTCCCCGCCGAGGAATTCCATGGCCAGGTAAGCGAGGTCGTGCTCCTCACCGGCATCGAAGATCGTGACGATGCCCGGGTGATTGAGTCGCCCGGCGGCCTCCGCCTCGCGGAAAAACCGCTCCTTGACCATCGGCAACTGGGTCTCGTCGACCTCGCAATATGCCAGGGTCTTTATCGCCACCTCGCGGTTGATCTTGGGGTCGCGGCCGCGATACACCGTGCCCATGGCCCCCTGCCCCAGTTCGCTGACAATCTCGTAGCGTCCCAACGTGGGATGAACCGCACCTTTCTCCAGCACCACCGTGACGTCATTGCCCTGGCGGCCGAGCGGAACGCTCGCGCCATTCTGGCCAAGGCGGGCGATGCGCGCGGCAATGTCTTTGTAGCGGCCTCCCTCAGCCAGATAGTCGTACGCCCGCAGGGCCTGGCCGAATTGCCGTTTGCGTTCGAAATCGAGACCCAGCTGATAGATCAGCTCACGGACCGTCGCGTCTTGCGGCGGACAGGCCTGATACCTCTCAAGGGCCTGATCGAGCAGGCCTTTTTCCTGCAGCATCCTGCCCAGGCTGCAGCTCAGCTCGTTCAGCTTGACGCTGCGCTCGCGCATGCGGCGGGAGAAATCCAGCAGCAACAGGCCGAATCCCGTCAGCAGCACCGGCGGGGTGAGCTGGAACCACCAGCCGAAATTGACCAGCAGTGCCGTCGCGACGACCAGCCATACCAGGACAAAGGACCCCATCAAGATCAGCGCGGTACGGCCCGGCAGACGAGGCACCGCCAGCCAGAGAAAGAAGGCGAAATACAGCAGCACCAGCACTTCGGTCACCGGCAGCCAGCCCGGCCGGGAGAGCTGAAAGTCTCCGAGCAGCTGGCTGACCAGCCGGGCCTCGGTGTACTCCCGGGCCCCGGGCTGGGCGAAGTGAGCGACAACCGCCACCTTCCCCGTTACCAGCGCCGGATCGCTTGTCCCGGCGAGAATATCCGATGCGGAAACCTGTGCCATATCGGCCGACAGCGACGCCGGCATCGGCAGCAGGCGCAGGCGGCTGTCGAGCGGGTAGCGGTGCCCGCCGATCGACAGCACTGCCGTGCCGGGACTCGGTGATGCCAGGCCGAGTGACTCGAGGGAGGCCTTGCGGCTGACCATCGCGGCGGTGAGCGCTGCGGAAGGGAGGTAGCCTTGACCAACTGGTAGCAGCAGAA
The DNA here is from genome assembly GCA_008933635.1 of Desulfobulbaceae bacterium. Classification (GTDB taxonomy): domain Bacteria; phylum Desulfobacterota; class Desulfobulbia; order Desulfobulbales; family Desulfocapsaceae; genus Desulfoprunum. The sequence goes on from WBUQ01000002.1 coordinate 14,385, forward strand.
TCCCGACAAGGGTCTCCTCTTCTGCTGCTGCGAGAAAGCCGACCCCGGCCGCCTGGTCCCGCAGTTCCTCCGGCGGGACCTGAGCCGCGGTAATGTGGACGCCCGGGTTCAGTGAAGGGAGCGGGTTGGAGAAATGTCTGAGATGCTGCAGCCAGGACCAGTCCGGCAGATCAAATCTGAGAGTCAGCCTGTGCAGCTGCGCCGAGGTACCATCCACTTCGCCGAAGGTGCGTACAGGCGCCGCCAGCACCGCGTTGCCAGCCTCGTGCAGCGCTGCGCCGAGCCGGACATCGACATCGAGTTCGCGCTCCAGGGCAGACAGCTCCTTGCCGACACGCCGCCATAGCGCCGAGTCTGCCGCTTCCGGAGATCGTCCCCACTTCTCGCGCATGATGCGCAATCTTTGCGCCAGCTCGCCGGAAACCGAAGAGGAGAGCGGCAGACAGAGCAGAATGGCCCCGGCTTTCTGCCGGGAGAGCCGGCGGACCAGTTCCGCGAGGGTCGCACGGGAGTTTTCGCTCTCGGTTAGCTGAACGGCCACGACCGGAGATTGCTCCGGAGTCGGAATGAGACCGGCACGCAGGGTCAGCAGATACCTCTCTGTCGCGACAAGCGAAGGTGCCTGGAACAGCGTTGTGGCCGCCGACAGCAGGACAAAGAGCAGAATCAGATGCGTTGCGGAAAAGCGCCGGTATTTCATCGAGTTCCTGCCATCTCAGCCCACAGATTCAGCTCTGCGCTCCGTCATCATCTCGATCCTTGTTCCCGGAGGGCAGGAAATGGAACCTCCCCACGGTAACCGATGCAGCGAGGCAGAAGCAGTCGGACATCCGGACGAGCGGAAGAAGCCGGGTTGCCAGGTTCCGAATTGAAACGATCCAGGCCCGTGTGGGAGTAGAGCAGATGATAATTGTGGGTAAGAGGACAACGGGATTCCTTTCCAAGGGAGATAGTGAACATGCCCCCCAGCAGATAAATCTGATCAACAGCTGCCAAGCTATCCTTTCGCACCGTATTTTGCAATTTCTTTGTCGCACAGGCATCACCGCCGCAGATTTACGCCGACAGACTCCGTTCAGGCGGTCCGGCACATGAAAAAGCATCCGCGGCGCACATCCCGGAATGAAAGGAATCGTTCACGCGACTCCGTCATGGATCTGTTTTCGGACGATGGCCTCAGGCGTCCTGGACAAAGGCAGCCGGCAGAGACCTGCACGGTCATCATGCATCCTGACCGGTCTGGCTCTGCCGTCGCAGCGCTCTGCCTCCCCCCGATTTGCAGAAGAGTGAAATTTTCCTCGACCTTGCCTGTGAATCGCAGTAATGCTCTGCATGACAGACACTCAATGCCGGGAGGATCGACTTTGAAGATCTCTGAAATCAGAGCCCTTATCTACGCGTTACGCTGCAACCGCAACGCCCTCAGCGGACTCCCCGAGGCCGAGTTTGAACGCACGGATGTCCCAGCCCGACTGAACCCCTTCATTGAGGCGTGCAAAGCGGTGGTGATCGCACCGAAATTCAAACAGGACATCGAAAATCGCAGGGTGGCAGTCGAAAAGGCCGAGGCCTTGATACAGCTCTGGCACAAGAAAAGATCGCGACAGGGAAGACCAGATAAACCGATCAAAGCCGGATGACCGGCGCGACGCCCCTTGTCTCCCTGACCGGTGGCCACATCCCCGGTGCGGCAGTGTAATGCCGGAGAGACAAGCAGCGTTCGAAGGCGACCCGCCTCAGTGCCCGCCCGTGCCCCTTCCAAACGAGAAATTGCGTGTGCCTCCGGTCCCTTGCCCATCGAAACCCGGCGCTGGAGTGAGGGCGGGAGCAACGTGGTCATTGCCGCCTGAAACGATCCCGACCACCACGCATGCTTGAATAAAGTGGAGAAAAACCATGCCTTATGAATATGACATCATTATCCTCGGCGGAGGCACCACGGCTTTCGCCGGGGCCAGAATCGCTTCAGCGGCCGGCAAGAAGGTGGCGATGATTGAGAAATCCCATCTCGGGGGTGCGTGTGTCAACTGGGGATGCATTCCAAGCAAGACACTGATCCATAAGGCCGAGATGTACTACGCCGCGCGGAAGGGAATGCGCTGGGGGCTGAACCTGCATGCAGGCTCCCCGGATTGCGGAACGCTGATGCCGCTCAAGAAGGCAGCGGTGGAAACGATCCGCACAACCCATTATCAACGCGAACTGGACAGTACTGACGGCATCACGCTGATCCGCGGCATAGGGCGGTTTATCTCGCAGAACGAAATCCTGGTGGACGGGCAGATTTACCGGGCGCCGCAGATCCTGATCGCCACCGGCGGCCGGCCTCGCACAGTCGCATTGCCGGGGCTGGAGACGGTCAATTGCCTGACCAGCTACAGTGCGATGCACCTTACATGCTTTCCGGAATCGGTCACGATTCTCGGGGGCGGGGTCATCGCCCTTGAGATGGGCCAGATGTTTGCCCGATTCGGCTCAAGGGTGACCATTCTCGAACGTGGGCCGCGCCTGCTGGCCGAATTCGACGAGCGGCTTACCGAGCAGTTCAAGCAGATGCTGCAGCGGGATGGCGTAGAGATTTTCTGCGATGTCGTGGCCGATCGGGTCGAAAAAGTCGGGGACAAGACCTGCCTCTATGCCCTGATCAACGGCGTGGATGTGGCCTTTATCGCCGAGCGCCTGATGCTGGCTGTCGGCACTGAACCGGCCACAAGCGGAATTGGCCTGGAGGATATCGGTGTAGCCACCAGTTCCGCAGGATTCATCCTGGTCGATGCCACGCTGCGGACCAGTGTCCCCAATATATGGGCTGCCGGCGATGTGACCGGCGCCCCCATGGTCGCCCCGAATGGAGCGCGCGAAGCCCAGATCGCCGTCAAGAACATGCTTGATCCGAAAGGGAATCATACCATCGATCACCGCTTCTCACCGATGGCGGTCTTTGTCGATCCCGAATTTGCAACGGTCGGCCTGACCCATGCGCAGGCAGAAGCACAGGGGTATGGTGCCGTTACCACCTATCTCCAGCTCGATAGGATCCCCAAGGCTCATGTCATGGGGGAAATGCTGGGCGGGATATTGCTGACCGCCGAACGGGGGAGCGGCAGGATCCTCGGGGTACAGATGCTGTGCCCCAGGGCTGCCGATATCATCCACGAAGCCACCCTTGCGGTCCGCTTTGGCCTGACCACCCTGGACTTAATCACCACCGTCCATGTCTACCCCAGCATCAGCGACGGGTTGCGCCAGGCTGCTCTGCTCAACGCAAAGGAACAGGGGTTGTTCTGATCTGTGCAGGACGATCTGACTCTGTCCCATTTTGAAGAACACTGTGGCCGGGGCCAGCTCCGGCTCATGGCTCCAGTCAGATCGGCAGCCTCCCCCGGCGCACCTGTCAGGGTATGAAGACCTGCCCGGTAGTCGTCCGCGTTCCCGACACTCGTCGGTTTCATCCGCCTCACATGATGACCCAGGGCCGGGATTTCCTCCATTCCAGCAACCTGTTGGACAGCCATCCCTCCAGTCCTGGCGACAGGTAAAAATGTGGGTACAGCAGATTGCTTTCCGGGGTAATGATGCCCTGATCCTTGGCGATCTCAGCCAGTTGAGTGCCTGGATAGATCCGTATTCCGATCGTGACCTTCAAGGTCTCGAGCTGCAGGGAATCGGCAAAAGCAAGACTTTCCTCCACTGTCCTCTGTGTTTCACCGGGGCCTCCCAGCAGAAGAAAACCCATGCGCTCGATCCCGTATTCGGCAAACAGTGCGGAGGTCGTTCGTATGTCCTCCAGCGTGTAATGCTTGTTCAGACTCTTGAGCATCTTCTCAGATCCGCTTTCAAAACCAAGGCTTATCTGTTTGCAACCCGCAGCTGACATGAGTTGGACCAGTTCATCGTCGCAATTTTTCGGATATATAATGCACCGCCACCGCATCTCCAGGCTTTTCTCAATGATTCCGAGACAAATGGACTTGGCATAGGCAGGAGGGAGATTGAACGTGTTGTCTACAAAGAAAAAATGTGCATACCCGGCCTTTACCCAACGCTCAAGCCAGCCAGTTACGATCTCTGGAGAGCGTTTTCGCAGGATGGAGCCCTCAATTGTGGAAGTAGAACAATAACTGCATTTGAGGGCGCAGCCGCGCCTGGTTTGAACGGGAATCCAGGGATCACTGCTCTGGGATGCAGAAACCGAGAGGATTTTCGTTTCCGGCAGTCGCAAGTCGTCCAGATCGCTGCTGCACATTTTCGGCGGATGCGGTCCATGATGCTGGGAATGCAGTCCCGGTATATTGGAGAGATTGCCATGATTTTCCAATTGCGTTAACAGCGCTGGGAATGCTGTTTCACCTTCCCCTTCTATGCCAAAATCTGCCCCGAGGTACGCCAATGCGCTTTCCGGATACATACTGTACCCGGCGCCGCCCAGAACAATCGGAGCATCGGTCAGATCCCGGCAGACGGCCACGACCTCTTTCACTTTTTCGAGCAGGAACTTCCTGGTCCCGATATGTTGATCATCAATGTTTCTCACTGAGATGCCAATGCATTCCGGGCGAACTTCTGAGATGACAGCTTCCAGTGTGGCATGGATGTCCATCTGAAACATCAGATCGAGCATGGTGACGTCGTGGCCGGAATTTCTTGTCGCCTCGACCACGCACGCAAGCCCAAGCGGCATTGCGGGCATGTTGAACTGTTCCGTATTTGCCGAAATCAGGAGAACTCTCATGACCACATATCCTTTTCAGATTATCGCGATTGCCGACGCGAAGACGTCAGTGCAACCGGCATGTGCATCCATAGCGTGTTCATGGCCATGCTGAGTTCGTGACAAGGTTGGCAGGACCATGAGATCACTGAAGACACCGTCACCAGCCAGTCTGCCCAAACATGAGAGGTTTACGATCATCGACCTGTGCTATTCCAGGCCACAGGATGTCCCCTTCTGCATTGCAACATATCGCTTGATCCATGTCCAGCATTCTTCTGTACTGGCACATACGCGCGAACATCATCCACATGGCAGACGCTCAATTCGAGTCGTCCTCCCGTTATCCGCTGAAAATCTCGGAGCACCTGCCGATCACAATCATTGTTTGCGAACCGAAACCATCGGCCAGGGCCATGATGACAGATGAACGATCCCCGAAAAACAAAACGGACAGCCAGAGTGACGACCTCTAACTGTCCGTTATTATGGTGCCCCCGGCAGGAATCGGACCTGCGGCACCAGGATTAGGAATCCTGTGCTCTATCCACTGAGCTACGGGGGCATGGGCGCGTTGGAATGTGCGCAATAATACCCAAGTCTGGCAAAACCGCAATCATTTTCTCGGCTGCAGCCCTTGCTGTCAGCTGATCTCGCCATCCGGGAACAGCGATTCGCCGTCCCTGATCTCCGACCGGGAAAAGGAATCCTGCCGGCAGTAGGAGTTGACGATGCAGTTGCGTCCGACCCTGACGCCCGCCGGCATCTCGACCCCCTTGCCTACCAGGGAAATACCGGTGTAAAGATGTTTGGGGTGCTGCCGGTTGACTACCGCATCGTTCTCTCCGACACCGACTGCCGATCCGGCCCCAATCTGGACGTTTTTATCAAAGATTGTCAGGTCGACGGTGGCGCCTGCCTTTACCCGGCAGTCGGCAAAGAGGATCGAGTTCCGGACGACCGCCCCCTTTTCGACCACCACGCCCGGTGAAAGCACCGAATTAATGACTGTTCCGCGGATATCGCAGCCAGCGGAAATGAGGGAATTCCGCACCTGCGAAGCGCTGCCGAAGCGAACCGGCGGCCGGTCCGCCAGGCGCTCCTCGGTCTCGACATTGGTCCTGATCCGCCATTTCTCCGGCGAAATGCCGCTCTCCTTCCGGATAATGTCCATATTGGCTTCCCAGTAGGCCTGGATCGTCCCGACATCGCGCCAGTATCCGTAGAAAGGGTACGCGAAGGTGTTATCGTGGATGATGGCGTGGGGAAGGATATGCATGCCGAAATCGGCTTCGTTCTTGTCGCGGGCAAGGGAGTCGAGCAGATACTGGCGGTCGAAGACGTAGATCCCCATCGAGGCGAGGTTGGTGCGGGGATCCTTCGGCTTTTCCTCCCAGTCGATGATCCGGTTGCGGTTATCGGTGATCCCGGCCCCGAACTGATGTATCTGACTCTTCGGCACCACCATCATCGCCACCGTCACGTCGGCCTTCTTGGAGCGGTGATACTCGATCATCGCATCAAAATCCATGTGGTAGATATGGTCGCCGGAGAGGATCACCACCTCGTCGGTGGGATTGGACTGGATGAAATCGATGTTGCGGCGGACTGCATCCGCCGTCCCCTTGTACCAGTCCGAGTCCTTCGACCCGGTCCTGGGCGGCAGGATCTTCACCCCGCGGGTCCTGCCGGTCAGATCCCAGGCCTCGCCGGAACCGAGGTGGCTCATCAGGGACAGGGGCTTGTACTGGGTCAGCACGCCGACCTTTTTCAGACCGGAGTTGACCACGTTGCTCAGGCTGAAATCGATGATCCGGTAGATGCCGCCAAAGGGCACCGCCGGCTTGGCCCGGTTCTGCACCAGGATGTTGAGACGGCTGCCGACACCGCCAGCCAGCAGGAGGACGAGAGCTTCCTTGATCGCAATCATCGCAGCACCTCCCCGGCGGCAACCACCTTTTTCCACTGCCCGTTCCGCAGCAGTGGATAGATTGTCGCCCCTTCGCCGATGACCGCCTGGTCCGGCACGAAGTTGTTCCAGCCGATCACGGTGACCTGCCGGCTCTGCCCGCCGGCCTCGATGCCGGCAATCACACCTTCCCCGAAGGTGTTGTTGACATCGGCGACCACCTTGTTCAACCGGCAGTTGCGCCCGATATGGTTATTGAAGAAGAGGACCGAATCCTCGATGACCGCCCCCTTCTCGACAATAACTCCGGGAAAGACGATCGACCTCCTGACCGTGCCCTCGATGATGCTGCCGTTGTAAACCAGGCTGTCATGGATCGTCGCCCCGTCGCCGATCACCACCGGTTGGAAATCACGGATGCCGCGATGATCCAGGTTGGTGCGCAGCCCCCATTTCTCCATGTCGATGAGCGGGTTCTCACCCAGCAGGTCCATGTTCGACTGCCAGTACTCCTCGACCGTCCTGGTATATCCCCAGTAGCCGCAGAACTTGTAGGCAAAGACGCGGCCCCCGGCCTTCATCAGCCTCGGTATGATATCCCGGCCGAACTCGAAAGAGGCATCCTCCTGGTTTTCGTTGAGGAGACGGTACATCACCTCCGGCTTGAAGCAGAGTACCGTCAGCGAAGCCCAGTCCGCCTGCGGCTCGACCGGCTTCTCCCAGTAACCCGTGACCTTGCCTCCCCGTTCCCCGTCCTCATCGTCAACGGCGGCGATGCCGAACCTGTGGGCCTTTTCGGGTCTGACCCGGATCACCCCCATGGTCAAGTCGGCGTCCTTTTCACGATGGTAGGCGATCATGTGCTGGTAATCCATCTTGTAGATATGGTCACCGGAAAGGATGAGCACCTGCTCGGGATCGTAATACTGGACGAAATCCAGGTTCCTGAATACCGCGTCGGCCGAACCGCGGTACCAGTCCTTCTGGTCGGAGCCGATATAGGGGGGAAGGATGGAGATGCCGCGGTAGCGGCCAAGCATATCCCAGGCGGCACCGGTGCCGATATGGTTGATCAGGGAATAGCTGCGGTACTGACTGAGGATGGCGATCCGCTCGATTCCGGAATTCATCAGGTTGCTGAGGGCAAAATCGATGACCCGGCCAAATCCGCCGAAGGGCAAGGCCGATTTCGGACGATAATAGGTCAGGACATTCAGTTCATCGACCCGGCCTCCCGCCAGGATCATGGCAAGTGTCGTCGGTTTCAGCATGCATTCCCCCGGTTATGCTCTGCAGGCAGACATCCCGCCCCCGGATGATCCCGGAACCGGAGCTGCCGGTATCAGTCGGACGTCACTTCGGAACCCGCCACGGGATGGCCCGCCTCAGATATGGCTGCTGATCAGTCGCTTCAAGCTGTCAGAATTGAACGGCTTGTCGCCGATGGCGAGGTTCTTCAAAGGCACTTCAGCCCGCGCCGCCTCCTTGTGGCCCCCGGCTGAACCGATGGCACTGAAGATCCTGGCGGCCAGCTTGCCGGCACTCTTGCGATAGCCGTCGCAGCGGAAAATCACGATCAGCCGTTCTCCGTGGATGCCGGAGACGAACACCCAGTCGATCTCACCGACGTGATTGAAAAAATCTGCAATGATCACGAGCACATCAGGACTCCGCACCTTGCCCAGGTGGGTATAGTAGCGCCGCTTGGAATATTTCAGTTCCTGCAGGGCGATGTTGAAATAGCGGAGCTCGGAGCGCCGGAGATCGGTCAACTCGAACTTGCGGACCAGGTCACGGTTGGCGATATTGAAGAGGTAGCGGAAGGCGATGCCGTCGGCCAGCAGCGATTTCTTCTCGAAATTCTGGGTGTCGACCTTGATGCCGTAAAACAGGGCTGTGGCCAGCGATACCGACGGTTTCATCTCGGCCGCACGCAGATATTCGACCATCATCGTCGAAGTAGCCCCGTAATCGGCCCGGATATCGACAAAGCGGACACCCTCCCACTTGCTGGTCGGCGGATGGTGGTCGATGATGACGTCAAAGTCGATCTTCTCAAAGCACGGCAGGTGGTTCGGCTGGGAGTCGACCATCACCTTCTTGGCGAAGTCGTTGAGCTTGACATTGCTCAGACGCTCGATAGGGATCCTGAGACGTTCCACCATCGCGACGTTGTTGAGGCGCCGGATCTCGTTGGGATGGGCGATGACCACGTTCTTGACCCGGTAGCGGAGCAGCTTCTTGATGGCCAGGGCACCGGCCAGCGCATCGGGATCGGCGTTGATCACCACCAGGACATCGTCGTCCTTGTCAAATACTTCCCAGAAGGAATGCAGGCGCTCTCTGGCCGTTTGCTTGGAAGAAATCGTACAGAGGGAGGAGACGGTGTTTTTTTGATTTTTTGCCATGTGCACAACAGCGGCATTCCAGAAAAACGGGGAGGCGATCGGCTTTGCCAGAAATTCCTGGCGACAAGCACACAATCCGGGGCTGGACGAAACACGAAGGAGCAGCCCAAAACATCGCCGCCGATTCAGCCTGTCACCGCCGCGCACGGAACCCCCGGAACCGGTCCCGGGATTTCCCAGCACGCCGATGCTGCATTGACCGGAATTGCCAGCCACCTCCTTGAATTGTCAACCAGCCGTTTCCAAGAACAACGGTGGAACAGCCAGATGCCTGTTTGATCCCGGCAGAAACACACTGTCGATCTGCAGGCATCGCTTAAGGCTGCACTATAGCACACGGTTTTTCCAAAAAGCAAGGCTTAGCCCAACCCCGCCGCCCTTCCAGCATCTCTCTGCCGGAGCAGGAGGCGCCGCTGATCAGATACGAGGGCAATCCAGACCCTTGACGAGGATGGCCGATAATGGTACCTAATCCGGACAGCAGATTGTCAATCACCTGTGCGGCCGCCAGTACTCTCCCGCCTGTTGCCGGACGCGCAGCGACAGCACGGATGAGTCCGTCGCTGCCCGCGGCAGCCTGTTCCCCTGCAGTTCAATCAACAACAACCAGAATAAGCGTACCGAATCCCGCCGCTTTTCTCTCCCACCAGGTATTCAGATGCTGTTTCTGCCGCAGCAATCCCGTGAAGGAGCCATACCTTGAAGTTGCTCGACCGCTATCTCCTTGGTCAATTCATCCGGTATTTCTTTACCGTCAATGTTGGCTTCGTCGCCATCTACCTGCTGGTTGATTTTTTCGAGAAGATCGACAATTTTTCCAGAGCCGGAAAGCCCTTTCTCCTGGCGATGAAGTTCTTCCTGCTCAATATCCCCTTCATCATTGATCAGATCGGGCCGGTGCTGGTGCTCCTCTCCGGTGTCATCACCCTCGGCATTCTCAACCACACCAGGGAGCTCAACGCGCTGAAGGCCGGCGGTATTCCGCTGAAAACCATCATCATGCCACTGGTCATCGGCGGATTCTGTCTGACCCTGCTCTTCCTCGCCGCGGCTCAGTTCCTGCTGCCGAAGACCATATCGGCAACCAACAATATCTGGTATGAGCAGATCAAGGGCAAGGTGCCGCTCGGCATCCACCGCAACGGACGGTATTACTACAAGGGCAAGGAAGGCTTTTATTCCTTCGAGTGGCCGCACACCGGCAGATACACCTTCAAAAATTTCTCCTACTCCTGCTGGGACGACAAATACAATATCCGCACCCTGATCAGCGCCGAATGGGCCGACTGGAGCGAAAAGCGCAAGGAGTGGATCGTGAAGGAAGGGCAGATTCAGGTCGCCAATGAAGACGGGACCTACAAGGTCAGGAACTTCAAGTATTGGCAGATCGCCCTGCCCGAGCATCCCGAAAGCTTCCTTGTCCCCGAATACCAGTCGGCGGAGCTGTCGCTGACCGGACTGTTCCTTGATATCTTCAAGAAGGAATCCAGCCATGAGAAGCAGCGGGCATGGGCCGAGTTCTTCAGCCGCGTCTCCTATATCTTCCTCGGGTTTCCCCTGCTCCTGCTCGGGATGCCGATTCTACTGATATCCTATCAAAAATGGGGCCGTGATCTGTCGATTGCCATCCCTGCCAGCTGCGGTCTGGCCTTCATCGCCTGGGGCGCGTGGGGGGCTCTCCAGTCCCTGGCCAGGGCTGACTACATCCCGCCGTTTTTCGCCGCCATCGTCATCCACATCATCTTTGCCGGTCTCGGTATTTATCTCCTGAGGAGGCAGGATCAGTGAAGATGGGAGACAGGATAGCCCCGGCACGGGTCGGCATCGTCGGTATCCCGCCGCTCGCCGTCATCCGCATGCTCGAAAAGGAAGGGGTCCGGATCTACGACCTCGATGAGCCGATCGTCAGAAAGGATATCGAGACGGCCTCGCCTTTCCTGCCCCGGGTCTACTGCGCAATTCTGCGAACCGTCGTGGTCAATGCCCTGTCCCTCAACCTGGAACGGATCTACATCGACGTCGGCCCGGGCAAATGCGATTGCGCCCTGCACACGGCGACGATCCTTGCCGATATCCTGCCCGGCACCACGGTCATACCGACCAGGAACCAGGATGCCGTTGACTTCGGAACTCCCCTGTGCCGGACCAGGTTGCCGCTGCTCGAGCGCATGCTGGCCATCACCGCCTCGGTACGGAGCACCCGCCCGCATGCCGATCATCCACCGTGCCTGCCCACTGCTGGCTTCTGGGGTGTGCCGCCACGGGATTTCTCCCTGCTGTCCCTTTTCCCGGACAGCACCCATATCTATGGCTGGACCCGCTGCATGGAGAACAAGACGCCGGACAACAAGTCCCTCGAAGAGCATTTCAACCCCGAGGTTCCGACAGTCTTCTTCGCCCAGTCCTTCTGCGCCAAGACGGCGCTGGCCCAGCATCTGGCCGGCCGCCACCCGCGAGGACTGTACCTCGACTGTGACGTCACCGTCGGCAACAGCGCCAAGGCCAAGATCCAGGCCTTTCTCGAACTGTCGGGGGTGCGCTGTGCTCATCGCTGATTTCGGCACCTCATATGTCAAGCTGCTCGACACCGCACAGGAGGGCTCGGGACCACGGATAATCGCCACCCGGGACTTCGATCGCAGTTGGCGGGTGGATATCGCCACCGGCCATAACGGCAGAAACTACGCAGACTACTACGTGAATGAATTGACTGCACTGGCCCGGGGCGGAGAGCGGTTGATCCGCGAAGACAGCTACACCCTGCTCGACTGCGGCAGCCGGGACATCAAATTCGTCCGCTACGAACACGGCCAGGTCAAGGACATGGGCTGGAACGCCGAGTGCGGCGCCTCGATGGGCTTCACCATCGAACTGCTGGAGAAATACTACGATCTCGACTTCTCGAGCCTCGCCGTGCCGCCCTCCTCGTTTTCGGTGACCTGCGGCGTCCTCGGCATGAGCCATATCTTTGATGCCGTGATCAACGGACAGAGCGAATCGGAGGCGGTTGCCCGGTTCGTCAAGGGTATCGCCCTGAATGCCTTCAACTTTGCCGGTAAACCTGAAAGGCTCTATCTTTCCGGCGGACTCTGCGCCAACCCTCTCTTCATCCGCTCTTTCCCCTGTACCCTGCTGCCGCTCGGCCGGTTCGTCCTGCTTGAAGGATTGAAGGCCTCGCTTGCCATTATCGGTGAACGCGGTGATCGGGATTTCTGATTCAGCAGCGGCACCTCAACCATCGCCAAGCTGGCCATCAGAATGAAAAAAGGCCCGCAGGAGTTGTCCTGCGGGCCTTGTCTACTGATCCGAAAGTGAAAGAGATTATTTCTTCGCCGCCGGCTCGATGGAACGCAGATCGACTTCGAAGACAAGCACCGAGCCCGGTTCGATCACCGGCGGGGCACCGTTGTCGCCATACGCCAGTTCGGCAGGGATGACGATCTTGAACTTCGAGCCGACATTCATCAGCTGCAGGGCTTCGCTCCATCCCGGAATGACCTGGTTGACGGCAAACACTGCCGGCTCACCCCGTTTGATCGAATTGTCGAACTCCTTGCCGTCAACCATGGTGCCGACATAATCGACCTTGACGGTATCGGTGGCCTTCGGTTTGGGACCGTCGCCTTTCTTCAGTTCCTCATACTGCAGGCCGCTTTTGGTAACAACCACGCCCTTCTTCTTCTTGTTTTCTTCCAGGTAGGCAAGACCGGCCTTCTTGTTCTTCTCCTGCATTTCCTTCATCTTCGCCGCCTGTCGGGCCTGCATCTTTTCTGCATACTCCTTCTGGACAGCAGCGATTTCCTCTTCGGTCAGCATTTTCTCCGAACCGGCATAGCCATCCTGGATACCCTTGATCAGCAGGTCGATGACCACGTCATTGCCCATTCCCTTGAAATAGGCTCCCGCATCCAGGCCCATGCTGTAACTCAATTTTTCCTCGAATGTCGAAAGCTTGCCTGCACCTTCCTTGGCCTTTTCGGCCGCCCCGGCAGACATCGGTCCCAACAACAGGCTGACCGCTACCAGCATGATCATTCTCTTCATTTTCCTACTCCTTTTGTCTGGATGCACTTCCGTATGCGCCAACGCCGGCGCCTCACTTCTTTCCACATCTCCCGAGCCTGCCCCAAAGAGTCTTGCCGGGGGTATGCCTACCACTATAAGACGAATTTCTCCCTATACAGTATTTGCCGGAAAAAAACATCTGCTCTTTGCCGCCATGCCAGCCCAGAGGGACCTTCCCGTCGGCGGCAGGGCACACGTTCAGCAGACCCGGCTGATTCTGCTCACAGGACGACGATGGTGATGCCGGGATTGGCGGCTACCAGTTCCCTGTCCTGGCGCAGGCGGGGATAGCGGCGAAGCAGCGATTTCACCGGCCCCGATCTGGCTCCTCCGTCGCCCGGAATGAAGTCGTTGATTTCTCTGGCGCTGCGCATCTCGGCAAGGGTCCTTCGACATTCCTCCCTGATAACCCCGCCCTTGCCGCCCGATCCGTAACCATGGATCAGGAGCAGGATGCTGACCCCCTCGCTGCGGGCGATGTCAATCTCCACCGCCAGACGCCGCAGGGCTGTCTCGACTGTCGGACGACCATATTTCAGGTTGACCGTCTTGCGCCGGAAGGGGATTCGTCCACTGTCAGGTCCACCCTCCTGCCTGCTGCCACAGAAACCGCAGACAGGACTTCCCGGGACGATCTCGTTGCCGCAGACCTCACAGACAGACACCGCCCTCTAGAGCCTCCGAACCGAGATCACATGCTCCATCTGTCGCAGATGCTGCATCAATTGCTGGAGGTGGCTGAGATTGGCCACTTCGAGAGAAATAGTCAGATCGGCGGTATCGGCCGGGGTTACGTGGGCCGATACTTCGAGGATGTTGGCATTGTCAGCGCTGATCGCCGAGCTGACCTCGGCAAAGATCCCCCTCCTGTTCTCGGCGCTGATATGGACCCCGACCTTGTAGTGCCTGTCTTCGATACCTGCCCAGGAAACCTTGATCCAGCGAAGTGGATCTGTGCTGAGCAGGTTCTGGCAATCGGCCTTGTGCACCGACACACCGCGTCCGGTGGTGATGAAGCCGACGATCGGGTCGCCCGGAAGAGGACGGCAGCACTGGCTGATCTTGACCAGCATGCCGTCTATGCCGTCAATGCTGATGCCGGACTTGCCCGGTTCCTTCTCCGCCGATGGCTGACTGACCATCTGGGCTGCAAGTTGCTCGGGCGGCAGTTCCGGTGCCGTCCTTTCCCGTTCCTGTTGCAACTCCGGCGGTTGCAGGGCCTTGACCAGGCTGGCAACGGTGATCATGCCGCTGCCGACCTTGATCAGCATATCGTCGAGGGTATTGCAGCGCAGCGTCTTGAGCAGCAACCGGATATGGCCGCTCTTGACGATCTTGCGGAAGGTGGTGTTGTTGTTGCGGAGTTCCCTCTCGCAGATCTCCCGCCCAAGCTTCAGCGCCTTTTCCTTTTCTTCTTTCCTCAGCCAGGTACGGATCCTGGAGCGGGCTCTGCTGGTCTTGACCAGATCCAGCCAGCCCCGACGCGGCCGCTGATTCGGCGAGGTGATGATTTCGACGATATCGCCGGTCTGCAGCTGATGCTTGAGCGGGACCAGGCGGCCGTTGACCTTGGCCCCGACGCAATGGTCGCCGACCTCGGTATGAACGGCGTAGGCGAAATCGATGGGGCAGCTGCCGAGAGGCAGTTCCTTGACCTGACCGCCGGGGGTGAGGGCGAAGATGTCGGCTTCGTACAGTTCGCCCTTGACGCTGTCGAGGAACTCCCGCGGGTCCTCAACCTCGTGCAGCGACTTGACCAGCTTCTTCAGTTCACGGAAGAGCCGGGCATCGCTGGCGCTGACCTTCTGGCCTTCCTTGTACGCCCAGTGGGCGGCGACACCCTCCTGGGCCACCCGGTCCATCTCCTCTGTACGGATCTGGATTTCGATGAAATGTCCGCTCGGACCGACGACTGTCGTGTGCATCGACTGGTAGTTGTTGGCCTTGGGAGAGGAGATGAAGTCCTTGATCCTTCCCGGCACCGGGGCCCAGTTGGCATGGATGATCCCCAGGGCCTCATAGCATTCGCTGACCGAATCGACGATGATCCGGAAGGCAACCTTGTCATAGACCCTTTCCAGCGGGATATTCTGGACCACCAGTTTCTTGTAGATTGAAAAGAGGTGCTTGGGGCGGCCGATGATCCTGGTCGCGGTGATGCCGCTCTCGGACAGTTTCTGGTGCAGGATGCCGATTACCTCGTTGACGTACTGCTGCCGCTCGTCGAGGGAATTTTCCAGCCGGCCGGCCAGGTCGGCAAACTCTTCCGGGTGCAGGTATTTGAACGCCAGATCCTCCAGTTCCCGTTTCATCCAGTCGATGCCGATGCGGCTGGCAAGGGGGGCATACAGGTCCATGGTCTCCCGCGCCGTCTCCACCTGGGTCTCCCGGCTGGTGAGGTCGAGCAGGAACATGTCCTGCAGGCGATCAACCAGTTTCACCAGCAGTACCCGGATGTCGGCGGCAATGGCCATCAGCATCTTGCGGACATTCTCGGCCTGGCTCGTCAGCTTGCTGTCGTACTGGACTTCGGTAATGCGGGTCGAACCATTGACGATGGCGGCCACATCATGACCGAATTTCTCTTCGAGCTCACCGACGGTCATGCCCTCCTTCAGCACCCCGTGCAGCAGACCGGCCAGGATCGTGTCGAGGTCGAGATGCATGGAAGCGAGCATCGAGGCGACCTCGAGGGCATGCATCAGGTACGGTTCGCCCGAAAAATGCTTCTTCCCGCCATGGACCTGGACAACGATCTTCCAGGCCTCATCGATCAGCGAGAGATCGACATCCTGCAGATAATTTGCAGTCAGGACCTTCAGACCACGAGGATTGAGCATTGAACCCGGCATGACGTCAGACACCTTTTCGGCTAGATCCTGATCGCGTCGGATATCATCGACGGCAGCACCGACAGCAACTGATCGAGCGACATCTCTTCGACCACACCTGTTTTCCGGCTGCGGAGTTCAACCATACCGCCCTGCAGGTATTTCTTGCCGACGGTTATCCGGTAGGGGATGCCGAGGAGGTCGGCGTCCTTGAATTTGGCCCCGGGCCTTTCGTCACGGTCGTCGAGCAGCACCTCGACGCCTTGCCGGACGAGTTCCGCATACAGCTTCCTGGCGGCGGTATCGATCTGCTCGTCCCGTGGATCGAGATTGAGGATTATCGTCTGGAAAGGCGCCAGCGGTAGCGGGAAGATGATGCCGTTGTCGTCGTGATTCTGCTCGATCGCCGCGGCGACGACCCGGCTGACGCCGATGCCGTAACATCCCATCACGAACGGCTTCTCGCTGCCGTCGCTGTCCTGGAAGACTGCCTGCATCTTTTCAGAATAGGAGGTTCCCAGCTTGAAGATGTGCCCGACCTCGATGCCTTCCGTCAGTTCCAGACGCCCGCCGCAGAGCGGACAGGGATCATCGGTGGTGATCTGCCGCAGATCGGCGTACGATTCGACCTGGAAATCACGGCCGGGGTTGACGTTCCTGAGGTGGTAATTCTTTTCGTTGGCCCCTGCCACGGCATTGCGCATTCCAGCCACCTCCTGATCGGCGACCAGCCGGATGGCAAGTCCGACCGGTCCGATATAGCCGGTCGGCACCCCTGTCGCATCAAACGTCTGCTTGTCGTCGGCCAATTCGACATCTGCGACTCCGAGCAGGTTCTTCAGCTTGACCTCCTGGACTTCCCGATCCCCGCGTACAAGGACGGCAACAGGTTTCCCGTCGGCCAGGTAAACCATGGTCTTGATAAGCTGCGAGGCCTCGATGCCGAGGAATTCGCATACCGATTCGACCTTGCGCCTGCCGGGAGTTTCGACCTTCTCCGGCTCGAGCATGGCAGCGACATCTTCGCCAGCAGCCAGCCTGACCTCGGCCTTCTCCATGTTGGCGGCATATTCGCAGGCCGTACAGACGACGATCGTATCCTCGCCCGTCTTAGCCAAGACCATGAATTCATGCGAAAAATTACCACCTATAGCACCGGAATCGGCCTGGACGGCACGGAAAGTGAGGCCGCAACGGGTAAAGATACGTTTGTAGGCCTCGTGCATCTTCATGTAGCTGACCTCGGCCTGTTCATCGCTGACATCGAAGGAGTAGGCGTCCTTCATCACGAATTCCCGGCCTCGCATCAACCCGAATCTCGGTCTGATCTCGTCCCGGAACTTGGTCTGGATCTGGTACAGGTTGACCGGTAGATCTCGGTAGGAATGCAGTTCTCGCCTGACGATATCGGTGATGACCTCCTCGTGGGTCGGCCCGAGACAGGATTCCCGCTCGTGCCGATCGGTAAAGCGGAGCAGTTCCGGGCCATATTTTTCATACCGTCCGGTCTCCTTCCACAGGTCGGCCGGCTGGACCATCGGCATCAGCAGTTCCTGCGCACCGGCCCGGTTCATCTCTTCACGGACGATCTGTTCGACCCGCCGCAGGGCGGCGAGGCCATAGGGCAGATAGGTGTAGACGCCGGCGCTGAGCTTGCGGATGAATCCTGCCCGCAGCATCAGCCGGTGACTGATTACCTCGGCCTCGGCCGGGGTTTCCTTCAGGGTCGGCAAAAACAGCTGTGAATAGCGCATAAAATGGTGTCTTTCGTCAAAGAAATGAATTCAGTAGCTTCTCTCCGCTGTTGGAAAAACTGGCAGAGACCCGGGAGCGTTGCAGCAGTAATTTTACCCTTTTCGTCCCTCATCTTCCATTTTTTTCAGTTCGGCCAGGAAGACCTCGAGCAGTTCGTCCTCGGCGACCTTTCGGAATATCTCCCCCTTCTTGAAAATGATACCGACTCCATGACCGCCGGCAACACCGATGTCGGCCTCACGCGCCTCACCCGGACCGTTGACGACGCATCCCATCACCGCCACTTTGAGCGGTGTCGCCATTGTCTGCACGTACTGCTCGACCTTGTCGGCCAGTCCGAAAAGATCGATCCGGGTTCGGCCACAGGTTGGACAGGAGATCAGTTCCGGCCCCCGTTCACGGATCTTCAGCGAACGGAGCAACTCATAGCCGACCCGCACTTCCTCGACCGGATCGCGGGTAAGCGAAATCCTGAAGGTGTCGCCGATCCCCTGGCTCAGGAGAATGCCGAGGGCTACGCTCGACTTGACGGTGCCGGCTATCAAGCCACCGGCCTCGGTAACCCCGAGGTGCAGCGGATATTCCGTCAAATCGGCCAGTTGCCGGTATCCTTCGATGGTGGTCAGGACATCGGACGATTTGATCGAGATCTTCATCTGGTCAAAGCCGAGTTCCTCGATCATCCTGACATTTCTGAGGGCGCTCTCGATCAGAGATCGCGGATTTTCTGCAGTCGGGTATCCGTAGAGCTTCAGCAGATCCTTTTCGATCGAACCACTGTTGACCCCTACCCGAATGGGAACGCCATGCTGCCGTGCTGCGGCGACAACCCTGGCCAGTTTTTCATGGCCGCCGAGGTTGCCCGGATTGATGCGGATTCCCTGGGCACCGTGCTCCATTGCCGCGACTGCCAGGCGGGAATCGAAATGAATGTCGGCGATCAGGGGGATGGAGATGGCATCGCGGATGGAGCGCAACGCCGCCGCAGCCGCCATATCAGGTATCGCTACCCGGATCAGCTCGCAGCCTGCGGCCTGAAGCCGGTAGATCTGTGCTACCGTCGCCTCGACATCGCCTGTCAGGGTATTGGTCATCGACTGGACGGCGATCGGGTGGTAGTTGCCCAGTCTCACACCGCCTATGGCAATTTCTCGCGTCAGACGCCGGCTGATCATGGTCTGTTCTTCGTCGTATACTTTTGAAAGATGCTGCCGGATTCGACTCCACGAACCCGGCCCAGCCGACAACGCCGTACTCAGGAGCGCGCAGCCAGATTCAATTCGGCATCAGAGGCCCTGACATAGAGCGGGGTGACCGACCCGACCTCAAGGATCTCTCCTCTCCCTAACCGTTCGGCCCCAAGCAGGCCAAGTGAGGTTGCCGATGGCAGGCACAGCTGGGCAGGCGCCGGCTCATACAGGTGACCGAGGTGCTGCCGCCAGTACTCACCGTAGACAGGCACGGCGTCACCGATCATATATACCGGTTCACCGATACCTGCGGCAAGCTGTTCAGGGCTGACCACACTGGTTTCCGTCACCTGGATGGGGCCGTCTTGATCATCCGCCCTGAAGAAAGCGGCATAAACTTCCTTCTTGCGGGCATCGAGAACAGTACAGATCAGCTTTAAACAGCTGCAGGTCGATGCCAGACAGGCAAGTGTCGAAACCCCGACCAGCGGTTTGCCGGTGGCCATTGCCAGTCCTTTGACGGTCGCCATGCCGATACGCAGGCCGGTGAAACTGCCCGGGCCGATGCTCACGGCGATCCCATCCAGCCGGTCCCAGGTCACGGTGGTTTCTGAAAGGAGATGCTCAATCCGGTTCAGCAGGAGCCGCGAGTGCGTAACGGTACCGCAGAGCGTCAATGAGCCGAGAACCGAGCCCCCGTGTCGACAGCCCCGGGTGACCGCCACCGAACAGCATGGCGTGGCCGTATCGATGGCCAGGATCAGAGGGAACTCCTGGAGACTCACTGCAGGATCCTGACGATGTCGTTGTAAAAGACAAAGAGCATCAAGGCCCCGAGCAGGGCAATACCCACCTGCTGGGCGATGATCTGGGCGCGCTCGTGCACCGGTTTGCGCATGATGCCTTCGACGGTGAGAAAAACCAGGTGCCCGCCATCGAGCACTGGAATCGGCAGGAGGTTAAGGATACCAAGATTGACGCTGAGCAATCCCATGAAGTACACAAGGTTGATCCAGCCGGCCTTCATCTGCTCGCCGGCAATCTGGGCAATAAGGATCGGGCCGCCAAGTTCGGAAGCAGGCACCACCCGCTGGATGATCTTGATGAAACCGAGAACGGTCAGCGAAATGTACATCCACGTCTGGCGGCAGGCATCGACGAAGGCCTGGACCGGGCCGACTCGGTTGTATTCAACCTGGTCATCCTTGACAATGCCGATCATGAATCGCCTTTCCACCTCCTCGCCGAAGACATTCTTGACGCTGTCCTGCTGCGGAACGACGGTGAACGAAATCTCCTTCTGTTCGCGCCGGACAACCATCGTGATCGCTCTCCCGCCGCTGTCTTTCACTCCATCCAGAACATCCTCCCATCGGCTTGTCGCCTTGCCGTCTATGCGAAGGATCTCATCTCCCGCCCTGAGACCGGCGGCAAATGCCGGCGAGTCCTGATTCACTCTGCCGACCCGTGTCGTATCAACCGCCTGGGGAACCCCGATCGCAAGATAGAGACCAAAGAACAGGATGACGGCAAAGATCAGGTTGAACACCGGACCAGCCAGGACAATGCAGAATCTTGCCAGTACCGGTTTGTGTGAAAACGAGCCACTGCGTTCCGCCTCATCGATCTGCTGCTCGTCGGGGTTCTCGCCAAACATCTTGACAAAGCCGCCAAGAGGAAAAGCGGAAATGACATACTCCGTGTCGCCGACCTTCTTGCCGACCAGCTTGGGTCCAAAGCCCAGGGAGAATTTGAGGACCCTTACGCCGAACAGTTTTGCGAAGATGAAATGGCCGAGCTCATGGACAAAGATCAGGACACCGAGGACAAGGATAAAAGAAATAATTGTGTTCATAAGCAATCAGTTCCGTGCGGAAAAACATCCACTGCTCTGGAAGGACAAGGTGTAGGATTCAGGGGTGGGTGGCAAGGCCGGCGATCTCTCCGGCCAGACGGCGGGCTTCGCCATCGGCTGCCAGAATATCATCGATGCTCTCTTCACTGCCATTCTGGACTCGGTCCATTGTGGTGGATACTATATCGACGATGGCTGTGAAATCAATGCGGCCTTGCAAAAATGCCTCGACAGCGACCTCGTTGGCGGCATTCAGCACAGCGGGGAGGACCCCTCCTGCCCGGAGAGCGGCATACGCCAGGTTCACCGCCGGGAAGGACTGATGGTCCGGTTCAAAGAAATCCAGACGGCCACACTCAGCCAGGTTCAACGATGGCATCGGCAGGGAGAGGCGTTCCGGATATGTCAGGGCATAGGCAATCGGGATGCGCATATCGGGAATGCCGAGCTGGGCGATGACGGAGCCGTCCCGGAATTCGACCAGGGAGTGGACGATCGACTGCGGATGGACAAGGACCTCGATGGCGTCGACTGGCATCCCGAACAGCCAGCTTGCCTCGATTACTTCGAGACCTTTATTCATGAGGGTCGCAGAGTCAATGGAGATTTTCTTCCCCATTTTCCATTTCGGGTGATTCAGTGCCTCCGCCAAGGTCACTTTCCGCAACGAATCGGCCGTGCGCCCCCGGAACGGTCCGCCTGAAGCAGTGAGGATGATCTTTTTGACATCCACCCGGCGTCCGGCCTCAAGGGCCTGAAAAATGGCGCTGTGTTCCGAATCCACCGGCAACAGCTGAACCCCTTGCGCCGCAACGGCGTCCATGACGATCCTGCCCGCCATCACCAGCGTTTCCTTGTTGGCGAGACCGACGTCCTTGCCGGCCTGGATGGCGGCCAGGGTTGGCCTCAGACCCGCCGCTCCGACTATCGCCGAGACAGTTATGTCTGCCGATGCATAGGCTGCGACCTCCTGGTTGCCGGCCTCCCCCCAGAGTATCCTGTTGTGCCAGTGCGCCGGCAACTTCAGCCCCAGCAAGCGGCCATGGCGCTCGTCGCAGACAGAGACACACGAAGGCTGGAATTCGAGCGCCTGCGCTGCCAGAAGCTCGACATTGCTGCCGGCGGCCAGAGCGACGACCTCGAAACGATCAGGATACCGCCGGACCACATCGAGGACATTGACGCCGATCGAGCCGGTGGAGCCAAGCAGGGAAATACGCCGCTTCATTTCACGAAGACCAGCAGGCAGTAGAGTACCGGACCGCAGAAGAGCAGGGAATCGATACGGTCGAGAACACCTCCGTGGCCGCCAAGACAATGGCCGGAGTCTTTGACGCCTGTCCCTCGCTTGACCACCGACTCGGTGAGGTCACCGACAATACCGGAAACCGTCAGCAGTGCTGCGGCAAAGACAACGAAGCCCCATTGGGGCCGCACAAGAAAAAGCTGGGCGAAGATGACAGCCGCCACGATACCGAAAACAAAACCACCCCATGCCCCAGCTCTTGTCTTATTGGGGCTGATCGCCGGACAAAGCTTGCTTTTTCCGAAGGCCCGGCCGATATAGTAGGCGCCGGTATCGGAACCCGCAGTGACGGCCGAGAGGACAAGCAACCAGCCATTGCCGTCCGGCAAATACCGCAATGCGACAAGGAACGAACTCAACACCCCGAGATAGACGCTGCCAAACACCATGCGGCAAAGCAGTTCATACCCGTCGGGAAAATCCGCATAAACGGCAAAGATGAAGATCGTCAGCAGCGCAAATGCCAGCAGCAGTCCAAAAATCGCGCCCCTGCTGACGCTCCCGGCATAGATCGTGCCCAGCAGGGGGAGAATCATGATGCCATCGAGCAGTAGCCTTCTCAGCAGGGGAAAGCGATCTGCTCCGGCCATCCGTACATATTCATCTGCAGCCCAGAAAGCTACGACGACGAGTACACCTGCAAATACAGCGGGGGATCCTTTGAAAAGGATAAGCAGCCAGCCGACGGCCA
Source organism: Desulfobulbaceae bacterium (assembly GCA_008933635.1). Lineage (GTDB taxonomy): Bacteria > Desulfobacterota > Desulfobulbia > Desulfobulbales > Desulfocapsaceae > Desulfoprunum. The sequence goes on from WBUQ01000002.1 coordinate 37,106, forward strand.
GGAGAATTCCCGGGACTACCCGCTTCATTTACGCCCCTTCTTCATTTGCGCTCCAGTGTGCCCGAATCTTCTCTCACGTTTCTGGTAATTGGCAATGGCTTTGAGAAACACCTCACGGCGAAAATCCGGCCACATCACATCCGTGAAATAAATCTCGGTATAGGAAACCTGCCAGAGAAGGAAGTTGGAAAGCCTTGACTCGCCTCCGGTCCGTATCAACAGATCAGGATCCGGCAGATCGGCAGTGTAGAGACGGGAGTTGACCTCCTCGATGGAGATCTCCGATGGGGTCAACCGGCCGGCTACACAGTCCTCGGCAAGCAGGCGTGCGGCCCGGGCCAGTTCGTCCCTGGCCCCGTAGCTCAGGGCCAGATTGAGGACCATCTCAGTGTTTCCTGAGGTTTTGGCCATCGAGTCGAGCAGGACCGTACGAACACCCTCCGGAAGTCTTTCCAGATCGCCTATGCAGGTCAGGCGGATGCCGTTTTTCTGCATCCGGGATATTTCGGAAACAAGGAATTTTTTCAGGATCGACATCAGACCGGACACCTCAGTTTCCGGTCTATTCCAGTTCTCGGATGAAAAGGCGTACAGTGTCAGTACCTTGATCCCGATTTCACGTGCGGTCTCAACGACATTACGTACCGACTCGGCGCCGGTCTTGTGGCCGAAGAGGCGCGGCTGGTGTCTTTTCTCAGCCCATCTGCCATTACCATCCATAATGATCGCAACGTGCCTGGGCAGGCGGTTGGGATCGACATTTGAATCCTTTGGCATAGGCAGTATCGAGATTTCGGCCAGCGTGAAGCGCTCTTGGCGTTGGGTGGAGGTCGCCCGGACGGTCAAACCTCCATGACTTCTTTTTCTTTCGATGCGGTGATATCGTCAATTTTTTTCATATATCCGTCGGTTTCGCGCTGGGCTTCGTCCTGGAGTTTGAAGAGATCATCCTCGGCAATTTCCTTGTCCTTTTTCAATTTCTTCAAAACATCCAAGGCATCTCTCCGGATATTGCGGACGGCTACCCGATACTCTTCCGCCACCTTCTTGACATGCTTGACAATCTCTCGACGACGCTCTTCTGTCAGTTGCGGGATATTCAGGCGGATTACCTTGCCATCGCTTGCCGGGGTCAGTCCGATATCGGATTTGAGTATTGCTTTTTCAATTGCCGGAAGCGTCTGCGGATCCCAGGGTTGGATGGCGATGGTCCGACTTTCCGGGATAGTCAGCGAGCCGACCTGATTCAGAGGCATCTGACTCCCATAAACCGGAACGATTATCCCGTCGAGAAGACCAAGAGATGCGCGCCCGGTTCGAACTTTCGACAATTCGTTTTTAAACGCCTCAACACTCTTTTCCATCTTTTCAGACATTTCAAACAATACTTCGTTCATAGGGCCCCCTGTAAAACCAGGATTTGCTGGTTACATCGAACTACTTATCAACGTCCCAACCTTCTCACCGCAGACAGCCTTGCGGATGTTACCCGGGACATTCATATTCAGCACCATAATCGGTTTGTCGTCATCCTTGGCCAGTGCAATACCCGCGGCATCCATCACCGTGAGACCCTTCCGCAACACATCGGTATAGGTAAGATGATCAAACTTGACCGCGTCAGGGTACTTTACCGGATCACGATCATAGACTCCATCCACCTTAGTGGCCTTGATGATGACATCAGCATCGATTTCGAGTGCACGCAGAACACCTGCCGAGTCAGTGGTAAAATATGGATTTCCGGTTCCGGCGGCAAAAATCACGACCCGTCCCTTTTCCAGGTGACGGGTGGCTCTCCTCCGGATATACGGCTCACAGACCGACTGCATAGGAATGGCGGACATCACGCGGGTGATGACACCGCTTCGCTCCAAGGCGTCCTGCATCGCCAGACTGTTCATCACCGTCGCCAGCATCCCCATATTATCGGCTGTGGTCCTGTCCATTCCCTTGCTGGCGCCGGCAACCCCACGGAAGATGTTACCGGCTCCAATGACGAGGCCCGGCTCAACACCCATTCTTACGATCTCTTTCACTTCAGCAGCAACGAATTCAAGTACCGTGGTATTGATGCCGAAGGCATCCTCACCCATCAAAGCCTCACCGCTCAGCTTCAGCAGAATCCTCTTATACTTCACCTGCATACGGTTCTCCTTGGCTGTTGCACAGCTTTGCGGAAGTGAAAGATCAGCGACGGTACAGTGCGACCTGGAAACGATCCGACCGATTACTCGACGCCGACCTGAAAGCGGGCAAACCTCTTGATGGAGATGTTCTCGCCCATTTTCCCAACAACCTCATTGAGCAGGTCCTGGATTGAAAGATCTGGATTTTTCACATATTTCTGCTCAAGCAGGCAGATTTCGGCAAGAAATTTCTCTATCTTGCCTGCTACCATCTTCTCTGCTATATTGGCCGGCTTGCCGGAGTCGATAGCTTGTTGAATGTAGATATCTTTTTCCCTGGTGATAACCGCTTCGGGCACTTCATCGCGGGTAATGGCAACGGGATTGGCGGCTGCGATATGCATAGCGACATCGCGGGCAAATTCGCGAAACGCGTCGGTCTTCGCGACAAAATCCGTTTCACAGCCTAGTTCGACCATGACGCCAAGTTTCCCGCCGGCATGGATATATGTCTCAATGACCCCCTCACTGGTCGCGCGTCCAGCTCTCTTGGCCGCGACGGCAAGACCTTTCTGACGCAGCAGGTCAACTGCCTTCTCCATATCACCATTGGTTTCCGTCAGAGCCTTTTTGCAATCCATCATTCCCGCTGCGGTTTTATCGCGTAAATCCTTTACCATCTGGCTTGTTATATTCATGGCAAACCTCCTGGATAGCAACGCTATCTCATGCGTTTTCGATGTTAATTCAAAACCTGATCACCCTGCCGCAGGATTCATCTGCAGGATAACTTGAGAGATCGGACAATAAAAAGGGGCTGTCGTTTGACGCCCCTCTTTTCTTACTATGCTGGTTAATCACTCCTCACAGCGAGGGAAGCCAGGTGTCATTATTCATCAGCAGCGTCTTCTTCGATAAAATCAACTCCACTTTCGTTGACAGCCGCTGCCATGGCTTCTTCCGAAGCACCTTCGCCATCACGTTCGGCCTGTCCTCGAAGAATTGCATCAGCGATCTGCGAACTGATTAATTTAATGGACCTGATCGCATCATCATTGCCGGGAATGAGGTAATCGATGCCATCCGGGTCACAGTTTGTATCTGCGACAGCGACGACAGGAATATTGAGCTTTTTGGCCTCGGTCACAGCAATCGATTCCTTTCGCGGATCGATGACGAAGATGACACTTGGCAGGTTTCTCATGTCCTTGATTCCACCGACATTGCGTTCAAGTTTGATGCGTTCTTTCTCCATGAGCAGGATTTCTTTTTTGGGGAACTTGTTGATGGAACCGTCCGCCTGCATCGACTCAATGGTCTTCAATCGTTCAACGCTGCGTTTAATTGTTTGAAAATTCGTCAGCATCCCGCCAAGCCAACGATGATCCACATAAAACATTCCGCAACGCTGTGCTTCTTCGCTGACAATCGCCTGCGCCTGCCGTTTCGTCCCGACAAAAAGGATGGTACCGCCTTTTTTCACCTCCTGGGTCACGAACACGCAGGCTTTATCAAAAAGGCGCTTGGAAATATCAAGATTGATAATATAGATGCCATTGCGGGGGCCATAGATATATGGCCTCATCTTCGGATTCCAACGACGTGTTTGATGCCCGAAGTGCAATCCTGCCTGCAGCATGTCTCTTACTGTTGCACTAGCCATTAATCCTCCATTTCCTGGTTGATCCTCCATCTTCTGTCGATCACCTGAAATATTGCAGGTGACACCAGTACTCGTGCTGAAGATGTGTGTGATTGAAACGAATTCCGCCTCTTGCGCGCTTACGCCTTTCGAACGACCTGTCTTCTTACCACAATTATTTACGAATAGCAACTCCCAAGCCCAATGCTAAATAGAAGAATTAGCTATTTTCTTATCAATGAACTTCGCCCAGTGAGCAGCAATTTTAGCCATTCAAATCCGAATTTCATCAGCTCTGCATCGGTTTCCGCGATTCTTCTCCGGTTATCTTTAGACAATTGAAAGTGCTCGATAATTTTGTTATCCTGAACGAAAAGACGAAATGCGTCAATGTCATAGCATACCATGAAGGAAAGCCTCTGTCGCCTTCCACCAGCACCTTCACCCTGCCAGGGATTTCCAGAAAATACCGTATCCATTTCCGTCCAAAGTTCATTCATCGCATTGTATTCATCCAGACGCTGATCCCGTACCCACTCGCGAACGGTATACATTGAATTCTCTTCGTGACCGTGACAATAGGAGTGTCTTACAAGGAAGTAGTACTCTCTGCTCCGATGCTTGTCAGGGGTCCTGTCTACCGCCCGTTCCAACGGATACATACGACAAGCCGACGGACGATCCAAGTACACAGAACAACCGTTTGCGGAAAGAAACGGGCAAGATTTTTCTTCATCGTCTCTCACCTTCAGCATGAGAGTCGGAAAATATGGATTGTCGCCTTGTACCAGGCGGGCATATCGCTGGAGAAACTCCGAGGACGATACAGCCAGCGCTGTCTTTAGTCTTATAATATCGTATGGATACAATATCATATCGACATTCTTACAGCAGACGGTGAAGCACCGGACACCAGCGTGGCATGAAAACATGAACGGCTCGCTGGCAAGCGGCACCATCCCTTCAGGAAATTTTTTTTCGTTGATCATTTATTGAGAGAAGCAGAACATATGAAAAAAAAGGCTGACTGAATCGCTTCAGTCAGCCTTTTTATCACCCGATCGACACCCTTTAGTTTTCTTTCTCGGGCAACTCAATTTTTTCCTGGTAACCCACCAATTCTATGATGGCCATCTGTGCAGCATCGCCTTGACGAACACCAGTCAGGAGAATACGGGTGTATCCGCCGTTCCGTTCTGCAAATTGTGCCTGAATGGTGGAGAACAGCTTGTCTACAATACCCTTGCTACGAATAAAACCGAGAGCCTGGCGTCTTGCATGGAGATCTCCGCGCTTGGCAAGAGTAATCATTTTTTCAGCTATCGGCTTTAATTCCTTGGCTTTCTCTTTCGTAGTGGTTATACGCTCATGTTCGAAAAGTGAGGTTACCATATTTCTCAACATCGCCTCACGGTGCGAACTGGTTCGTCCGAGTTTTCTTCCTGAGTTACCGTGTCTCATACTTCATACCTCTGGATTCTTTCCGACGCATGCACCGGAATATGTTCATATCAACAACACCAATCAGGAGCGTAAGGGTCATTGCCCTTGTTCATCTTTCTTTTCACGCAGTACTGGCGGCGTCCAATTTTCAAATTTCATCCCCAGGGTCAAATCCATCTCAGCAAGCAACGCTTTAATCTCATTCAAGGATTTCCTGCCAAAATTTTTCGTCTTAAGCATTTCCTGGTCAGTTTTCTGAGCAAGATCACCAATGAAATTTATTTCTGCATTCTTTAAACAATTTGCTGAACGAACCGATAACTCAAGATCTTCAACAGGCTTATCAAGATATGGGTTCAGCGGCATCGGCGGGCCTGCAACAACCTTATCATCAGGCTCAGCCTGTTCTTCATCAAAATTAATGAAAATTGTCAGCTGCTCTTTTAAAATCTTGGCAGCATAAGCGAGAGCATTCTCAGGTCGAACACTGCCATCAGTCTCTATTTCAAGAGTTAATTTGTCATAATCAGTCTGCTGCCCCACCCTCGCTTGTGAAACTACATACTGAATTTTTTTAACAGGCGTGAATATTGCGTCTATCGGAATCTGCCCGATGGCGAGATTGTCTTTTTCCTGTCTCTCAGCAGGTTGATATCCTTTTCCCCACTCCACAGTCAATTCAGCACGGAAAGTAGTCTCGCCTGTGACGGTACAGATTACCTGATCGGGATTCATGATCTCAACTGCACTGGACCCTGTAATGTCTCCGGCAGTTACACTGCCAGGGCCTGTTTTCTCAATGAAGACTCTTTGGGAATCAAGCGAATTCAGCTTGATCCGTACTTGTTTTATATTAAGTATGATTTCACTTACATCTTCAGCTATATCCTTCATCGAAGTGAATTCGTGCAGCGCTCCTTCGATTTTGACCGTCGTTATCGCGGCTCCTTGGATAGATGAGAGCAATATTCTCCGCAAAGAGTTACCAATTGTAGATGCAAACCCTCGCTCAAGAGGTTGGCAGACAAATTTTCCATAGCGATCTGTATGCCTTGATTTGTCAACTTCAAGCTTCTCAGGCTTTATAAGCTCATGCCAATTCCGGTAGAATGGGAGTTTTTCGTCGGTGGCCTGGGTCATATATTTCCCTTCTTGCGCTAATTATAAACGCAATAAAAAGTATGATCACGAATTACTGGCTGATAACCAATAACCCGTGATCTATAGAAATAGACTTACTGGAGAGCGTGATTTCTCAATCACAAATCTCTGTTATCGTCTCTACTTAGAATATAATTCGACTATCAGATGCTCTTGAATCGGCATCGTCAATTCATCCCGATTCGGTAACGTCTTAACTGTCGCCTTGACATTATCCTTGTCCAATTCGAGCCAACTAGGTACGCCCCTTCTTGCTACGGCCTCCAAATTTTCAACAATCTGAGCGTTAGTCTTACTTTTATCTTTCAGACTTATCACATCGCCTACAGAGACGAGAAAGGAGGGGATGTTAACTTTCTGTCCATTCACAAGAACGTGCTTGTGCCTGACCAACTGTCTTGCCTGATTCCTCGAAGAAGCCATACCTATCCGGAAGATGGTATTATCCAACCGCCTCTCGAGCAGAACGAGCAAGTTTTCACCAGTAACTCCCTTCTGCCTTTCGGCCCGTTCGAAGGTAAGGCGGAATTGACCTTCAAGCATGCCGTACATGCTCTTAACCTTCTGCTTTTCTCGCAACTGAACAGCATAATCAGAAAGCTTTTTGAACTTGGCCTGCCCATGCTGTCCCGGCCCAAATGCTCTTCTCTCGAATGAACATTTATCCGAGTAACATCTGTCACCCTTAAGGTACAGCTTCAAATTTTCACGCCTGCAAGTACGGCATGCTGCGCCTATATTTCTAGCCAACGTTGGCCTCCATTAAGAAAATATTCTATCTACAACAATACCCTATCAGACCCGTCTTCTCTTGGGCGGCTTACATCCATTGTGAGGTACTGGGGTAACATCATATATTCGACTTACTTCAAATCCGGTGCTGACAAGAGCTCTCAGAGCTGCTTCCCTGCCAGGTCCCGGCCCTTTCACCTTAACCTCAACCTTTCGCATTCCGAAATCAGCAGCCTTTTTGGCCGCGTCTGCTACGGCATTCTGAGCGGCAAAAGGCGTGCTTTTTCTCGATCCTTTGAATCCGAGAACCCCGGCACTACACCAGGATATCACATTGCCTTGTCTGTCAGAAATGGTGACGATTGTGTTGTTGAACGTCGAATAGATAAAAACTATTCCTTCTGGAATATTTTTTTTGACCTTTTTCTTTCCGCGTGCATCAGTACGTTTTGCTTGTGCCATTCTTATACCATCCGTTGAAATTATTTCCGGCGAGCGGCTGCACCGCGACGCGGACCCTTTCTAGTCCTTGCGTTCGTTTTCGTTCTTTGCCCCCTACAAGGCAATCCGGCCCTATGCCTCCTGCCCCTGTAACATCCGAGGTCTGTAAGTCTCTTTATGTCCATAGAGACTTCACGACGCAGGTCACCCTCGACGACGAATTCTTCCTCGATTACCTTACGGATGCGATTCACATCTTCTGCGTCCAGATCGTCACTGTTCATTGTATGGGGAAGATCAACCTTATCGAGAATTTTCCTCGCAGAAGTGAGCCCGATACCATGGATATAAGTCAGAGCACGATCAATATGTTTGTTTTTTGGAAGGTCAATTCCTGCTATCCGAGCCAAAGTTTATCTCCTTAAAAGATATAGGAATACTGATTGCAGTTCTCAATCAACCCTGCTTCTGTTTATGTTTTTTCACTTTGCAGGATACACGCACGGTTCCATTCCGCTTGAAGACCTTACAATCACTGCATATTTTCTTTACTGATGAACGTACTTTCATATCATTCAAACTCTCTATTTTTTCTTTTTGGCATTCTTTGCCCTGAATGTAACCCTGCCCCTGCTAAGGTCATATGGCGAAAGCTCTATCGTAACTCTATCCCCAGGAAGGATCTTGATAAAATGCATCCGCATTTTCCCGGAAATATGAGCAAGAACTTTGTGGCCATTATCCAACTCAACACGAAACATAGCGTTAGGTAATGGCTCGATAATTGTACCTTCAACCTCAATAGCTTCTTCTTTCGCCATAGAGACTCCTGAAATATTTTTTCTCGAAAGCAGAAGATATTAATCTAATTTTCTTGAAAAGAGAAGTTATTTTTTCCCTGATACTGTCTTCGACTCAAAACCATTGGCCCTTCCTCCGTTACAGCGACTGAGTGTTCAAAATGAGCGGATGGCTTCCCATCAGCTGTTACTACAGTCCAACCATCACGGAGTACCTTCACTTTGGCAGTTCCAATATTGACCATTGGTTCAATGGCCAAAACCATTCCTGGAACCAACCGCGGTGTGTGTTCACCTATATGAAAATTTGGAATCTCCGGCCCTTCATGTAAAGCTGTTCCAATGCCATGGCCGACGAATTGACGAACAACTGAGTACCCGAACTTCTCAACATAATCCTGAACAGCGATTGAAATGTCAGAAACTCTGTTGCCAACAACAACTTTTTCAATAGCGCGTTCGAGAGATTTTTCTGTAACACAAAGGAGATCTTCTTCGCTTTTTTGTATCTTATCGACTGCAACGGTTATAGCTGAATCGCCATAATAACCTTTATAACAGACACCAAAATCGATTGAGAGAATATCACCCTTTTTCAATTTCCTTTTTCTGGAAGGTATCCCGTGTACCACTTCCTCATTTATTGATGTGCAAAGACTTCCAGGGAAACCTCTGTATCCTTTAAAAGCAGGATTAGCTTTTTTCCGTTTACAATAATCTTCTGCTGCTCTATCAAGTTCCAACGTACTGATTCCCGGAGCAACCATCTCCTGCAGAAGCATAAGGGTCTCTGCAACGATTTGATTTGCTTCAAGCATAATCATTATTTCGTCGTGATTCTTTATGACGATGGTTTTTCCACCATTCTGTTCGATCATGAAATGTGACTATTTCCTGCCCCTGATTCGGCCCTGCTTCATAAAACCTTCGTAGTTTCTCATAACAAGGTGAGATTCAATCTGCGAGATAGTATCTATCGCCACCCCAACTATGATAAGCAAAGCTGTCCCCCCAAAATAAAAGGGAATGTTGAATTGGGATATCAATAACGTAGGTAAGACGCAGATAGCGCTGAGATAAATGGCGCCTACCACTGTAATTCGCGTCAAGATCTTGTCAATAAATTCAGCAGTCTTTTTCCCTGGCCTGATCCCAGGAATGAAGCCACCATTCTTCTTAAGATTCTCTGCAACATCGTCAGGCTTAAAAGTCACTGCCGTATAAAAAAAACAGAAAAATACTATCATAACGATATACATCAGATAGTACAAAGGATGACCAGGGCTCATCATGGCCGAGGCCTGCTGGACCCAATCAATCTGAACAAACTGGCCGATGGTGCCTGGAAACATCATGATTGAAGATGCAAAAATCGGCGGTATAACTCCCGATACATTGATTTTCAATGGGAGGTGCGTACTCTGACCACCATACACCCGTTTACCGACAACTCTTTTAGCATACTGTATGGGTATTCTTCGCTGGGATGTTTCGAAAAATACAACAAGTGCCATTACAAAAAACATGAACACCAATAAAAATGGAACGAAAAAGACTGTGATTTCACCAGCTTTTATTAATTGAATCGAATTCACAATTGCTGCAGGGCCACGGGCTACTATGCCGGCAAATATGATGAGGGAAATTCCATTGCCGATCCCACGCTCAGTCATCTGTTCTCCAAGCCACATTATAAATGCAGTCCCTGAAGTCAGTGTAAGCATGGTCATCAACTTGAACTGAATCCCGGATTCCAAGACGATCGCTTCTCCACCGGGACCACTCATTCCTTCGAGGCCGACAGCGATAAAGAGTCCCTGAACGATACTTAACAGCACCGTCCCATATCGGGTATATTGCGTGATTTTTCTCTGACCTGACTCTCCTTCCTTTTTAAGAGCCTCAAGTTGAGGGACAACAACTGTCAGCAGTTGTATTATGATCGAAGCGCTGATATACGGCATGATCCCGAGAGCAAAAATGGAAAAATTTTCCAAAGCTCCTCCGGAAAACATGTTGAACATTCCAAACAGCGTACCACCGTTCTTTTCAAAGAAGGCCGCAAGCGCATCTCCATTAATGCCAGGAGTTGGAATCTCAACCCCGACCCGGTAGACAGCAAGCATTATCAAAGTAAACAGGATACGCTTGCGTAACTCGGGAATTTTGGCAGCCCTTTGCAGTCCACTCATTAGTCTTTCCTGTAAAATCTCGCTGGATCTTCTGTTAAATCATTCCACCCTGAGACGGAATGCATAAAGCGCATACAGACTTATGCTTCTACTGCAACTGCAGATATCACTCTTCCACCAACCGCTTCGATCTTGGCTTTCGCCTGAGAACTTATCTTGTGAACGCTCACAGTTATGGCTTTGGTGATCTCTCCATTAGCAAGAATTTTTACCTGCGAGCCCTTTGAAATCATACCAGATTCCAACAGCTTGTTGACATTCACCTCACTGCCGGCTTCAAACTTATCCAACTGGCTAAGGGTGACAATTTCATAGGTCTTGCCAAATGTATTGGTAAACCCTCTTTTAGGCAATCGACGGTAAAGGGGCATCTGTCCACCCTCAAACCCGGGTTTGATTCCGGAACCTGAGCGTGCTTTAAAACCTTTGTGGCCACGCCCTGCAGTCTTCCCATGACCTGAACCTGGTCCTCTGCCTAAGCGTTTCTTCTGTTTTGTTGATCCTTCTTGCGGGGAAAGATTTGAAAGTGTAATCATCTTATACCTCTTCAATCCTAACGAGATGATTTACCTTTGCGAGCATTCCTCTCAACTCTGGCGTGTTCTTTCTCGTCACTTTTTTATTGAGTTTGGTCAAGCCCAAACCAGTCAGGGTTGCACGCACTCTCTCGGTGCTTCCGATACTGCTTTTGACCAGTGTAAAAGTTACTGTATCAGCCATTTCTTAACCTTATGTAGGAATGTCTTTTAAAGACTACTTTAATATTGATTATACCTGAAAATCACGGCATCAACTGCAATCAACCTATGCTTGTATCTCTTCAACACTCTTCCCACGCATCTCGGCAATCGCTTTAACAGACCGCAAAGAACGAAGACCATGCAACGTTGCTTTTACCATATTGTGCGGATTATGTGATCCAAGACATTTGGTAAGAATATTCGAAACTCCAGCGGCTTCAAGTACTGCTCTCACGGGACCACCAGCAATAAGCCCCGTACCTTCCGAGGCTGGTTTAAGCATGACCTTCCCGGCACCATAGGCCCCCACTACCTCATGCGGAATCGATGACTGCGTCAAGGACACCGCTGTCATATCCTTTCTTGCCTTCTCAACACCCTTACGTATAGCTTCAGGGACCTGATTGGCTTTGCCGAGGCCATATCCTACCTTTCCCTTGCCGTCGCCAACAACCACTATTGCACTGAAGCTGAATCTACGCCCACCTTTTACAACTTTAGCTACACGATTAATAAAAACTATCTTTTCGATCAGTTCCTCAGAACTTTCAGTCTTGGAACGTTTAAATTCTGACAAGGGACACCCCCATTTGTATAAATATCATTAAAAAATCAGTCCGCCCTCACGAGCTCCCTCGGAGAGAGACTTAACTCGACCATGATAGATGTACCCGCCACGATCAAAAACCACCTTTTCAATTCCAGCAGAGCGCGCACGCTCTGCGAGCAACAACCCAACCCTCCTGGCCGCTGCGGATTTGCTCTTATCATCCTCACCAGGCGAGTAGTCCTTATCAATGGTCGACATGGCAACAAGAGTGCTCCCAGTCGAATCATTGATGATTTGTGCATATATATGCTTATTGCTCTTGAAGACTCTCAGTCTCGGTCTTTCACTTGTCCCGGCAATTTTCTTACGAATTCGACTGATCCGTTTTTCCCTGGCCACGATCTTTAAACTCGTCTTCGCCATAATTATATTCCGATAAATAGTATATTGTGAATGTCACCTGAATTATTTCTTTGATCCAGACTTTCCAACCTTCCTGACGATATGTTCGTCCTCGTAGCGAATGCCTTTACCTTTATACGGCTCAGGTTTTCTCACCTGTCGTATTTTGGCAGCAATTAGACCAAGCAGTTCTTTATCAATGGACTCGAGGACAATTCGATTGTTTCCCTCAACGGAAGCTTTAACTTCTGGAGGAACAATGAATTCCACCGGACTTGAATACCCGACATTTAACGTAAGATTGACCCCGGAGACGCTTGCTTTATAGCCAACGCCCTCGATCAATAAGACTTTCTTGAATCCCTCCTCAACACCGACAACCATATTGTTGACCAAACTCCTGGTCAAACCCCTGAAGGCGTTAAAGGATTGCTCATCTTCCCTGTTCCGTATATTGATGATGCCATCTTCACAAACTACATCAATCTCGGGTCGAACTGTGCGCTCCAACTTGCCTTTTTTACCGGTGACCGTGATCAACTGCCCTTTGATGTCCACATTCACACCGGCAGGTACGGTAATTGGTAGTTTTCCTATTCGAGACATTCCTGACTCCTCCATTCTCCGTGAATTTACCACACTTCACAGAGGATCTCTCCGCCTGCGTTCATAGCCCTTGCGGCTTTATCGGTTACTATGCCTTTCGATGTGCTTATTATGGAGATACCGAGTCCATTCAGAACAACAGGCACCTCCTTGGCCTTGGCGTATTGCCTCAACCCGGGTTTACTAACTCTCTTAATGCCGTTTATAACGCACTCTTTGTTCGGGCCATATTTCAAATCAATCGTTAAAGTTCCTTGCGCTCCCGCATCCGTGACACGGTAATCACGAATAAAGCCCTCTTCTTTTAAAACGCGAGCGATATCAACTTTGACATTCGATTTGGGCATTTCGACAGATTCGAATTTTACCATTGTAGCATTGCGTATCCTGGTCAGCATATCTGCCAGGGGGTCGCTCATTGACATAGTGAGCACTCCTTCTTGATTCTAAATTATCGACAAAAGCGCAGATTTCTACCAGCTGGATTTCGTCACGCCGGTGATTTCTCCGCTTGACGCCAACTTACGAAAGCAGATCCTGCAAATCCCGAACTTTCGAATGAACGAACGGGGGCGCCCACATAATGGGCATCTGTTGTATTGCCGCACTTCAAATTTTTGTTTGCGATGTGCCTTTGCAATGATTGATTTTTTAGCCAAACCGACCTCCAGAATCTTAATCTATGATTTTATGGAATGTATCGACTACTTCCTGAAAGGCATGCCGATCAACTTAAGCAGGTATCGCCCTTCCTCGTCTGTTTTTGCAGTTGTTACAAATGTAATATTCAAACCTTTTAGTTTATCAATCTTATCGTAATCAATCTCAGGAAAAATGATCTGTTCCTTTACACCCATGGAATAATTGCCACGACCGTCGAACCATTTCGGCGACAGCCCTCTGAAATCACGTACGCGAGGCAGAGCGATATTGATAAGCTTGCTGATGAAGCTATACATTTTGTCGCCACGAAGTGTTACGCAACAACCAATAGGCATACCGGCGCGGAGTTTAAAAGTAGCAATGGATTTCTTGGCCTTTGTAACGACCGCTCGTTGTCCAGCAATTTTCGTCAACTCTTCAACTGCACCTTCGACGATCTTGGGGTTCTGCACTGCTTCACCAAGCCCCATATTGAGAACCACCTTCTCGATTTTAGGGATCTGCATAGGATTTGTGTACCCAAATTCCTGTTTCAGTGCAGGTACACATTCATTTAAGTAGTAATCTTTCAACGCACCCATAATAACTCCTGGTGTAAGTATCTTTACGTTTTATGCTTTCTTTTCGATGGACTCACCGCAACTCTTGCAGAAGCGGATTTTTGCACCATCATCAAGAATCTTTCTTCCAATACGGCCAGTCTTGGTGCATTCAGGACAGATCAGCTGAAGATTGGAGACATGGATTGGTGCTTCTTTTTCGACTATTTGCCCTTGCTGATTCATCTCCCTCGCCTTGGTATGACGTTTCACCATATTGACTCGCTCAACCACGGCCCTGTTCTCATCAGGCAACACCTTAAGAACCTTGCCGACTCTTCCCTTATCTTTGCCAGCAATCACTTCAACCTGATCATTTTTTTTCAGGTATGTTCTACCCTGTTTCATTTTTTATCTTCTCCAATCTGTGGGTCCTGCGGTAAATGGCGGTTATAGTACTTCCGGTGCTAGAGATATTATTTTCATAAATCCTTGATTTCTTAACTCTCTTGCTACCGGTCCGAAAATTCGAGTTCCCACCGGTTCACCTGATGATGCCAAAATTACGGCTGCATTTTCATCAAATTTAACCCAAGTGTCGTCTGGTCGTTTTATCTCTTTCACGGTACGAACAATCACAGCCTTCATCACATCGCCCTTTTTTACTTTGGCATGCGGAATGGCTTCTTTAACTGTGACAACGATAACATCACCAATGCGCGCGTAACGTTTTCTCGTACCACCAAGAACTCGAACACACAGCACTTTTTTTGCGCCGGAGTTATCTGCAACATTGAGGATAGTTTCTGTTTGTATCATAATTTCACCTGGTATTTCGTCAGCTGTTCAGATCGCCCAGTCAAATTTTCAGGCGATTCTCTTATACAGCCTGCTCGAGTATGGATCTTACACGCCACCGTTTTTTCTTGCTTAACGGGCGACATTCCTCTATCAGAACAGTATCGCCGATATTGCAACGGTTTTCGGGGTCATCAGCAAGGTATTTCACACTGGTTTTGACATATTTGCCATAAAGTTTGTGACGAACTTTACGTTCAACCAGTACAACAACACTTTTTTCCATCCTGTTGCTGACAACAGATCCTGTTCGTGTCTTCTTCGATTTTGTATTTTCACTCATAATATATTCGATTCAAGATGTTGTAGTGCAGGAACGACCCGGAATCACAGGTATTCTCACATTTTTAGGCAATTTGCGCCCTTTGATTGAGTACAGTATTCATCCTTGCGATATCTTTTCTAATCTTTTTTAACTTCGAAGTATCCTCTAACGGTCGGATGCGATGATGAAAAGAAAGGTTACCAAGTTCCTTCCGTAGTTCGCCGATCCTCTTCCCCAACTCTTCGTCAGTCATCTTCCGAATTTCTTCTGCTTTCATAACGTGGTCCTCTTGGAAACGACCTTAGTGGCAAATGGCAATTTGTTTCCAGCAAGTGTCAAGGCGCGAACGGCGAGTTCCTCATCAACTCCTGCCAACTCATACAGTATTTTTCCTGGCTGAATTGGAGCGACCCAATATTCAGGACTCCCTTTA
Organism: Desulfobulbaceae bacterium; assembly: GCA_008933635.1. Classification (GTDB taxonomy): domain Bacteria; phylum Desulfobacterota; class Desulfobulbia; order Desulfobulbales; family Desulfocapsaceae; genus Desulfoprunum. The sequence continues at coordinate 52,702 of WBUQ01000002.1, forward strand.
CCCTTACCCATCCGGGTTTCAGCCGGCTTTTTGGTGATTGGTTTGTCAGGGAATACACGAATCCAAACCTTGCCCCCACGCTTGATCTTTCTGTTAATCGCTATACGGGCAGCCTCAATCTGTTGGGCTGTTATTTTGCCACAATCAAGAGCTTTCAAGGCATATTCACCAAATGAGATTGACGACCCGCGCAATGCCACACCAGTCATTCTCCCTTTGAAAACCTTTCTGTGCTTTACCTTTTTGGGACTTAACATGCTTCACTCCACTGTCATAACTGCTTATTCCAATGACTTATCGCAACGTATCTATTGCGCGCTGCTTAAGTCTTTATCACCAAGCACTTCACCTTTGAAAATCCAAACTTTTACGCCAATAATACCGTATGTTGTATTAGCTTCGGCCAGTGCATAATCAACATCCGCCCGAAGTGTATGCAATGGCACTCTCCCTTCTCTAACCCATTCACAGCGAGACATTTCAGCACCACCGAGACGACCGGAACAAGAAATTTTAATCCCCTGAACGCCGAATCGCAACGCAGAGTTCACTGCCTTTTTCATGGCCCGCCTGAAAGCAACTCTACGAACTAGCTGTGATGCAATGCTTTCTGCAACTAATTGCGCATCTGCTTCAGGCCTACGGACTTCTTGTATATCCAGAGTGACTTTCCGGCCTACGAGTTTTTCGAGATCCTTCTTCAACAATTCAATCTCGACACCCTTTTTTCCAATAACAATCCCTGGCCGAGCAGCGAATAGTTTTGTTCTGACTTTATCGCCAGTCCTCTCTATGATCACTTTCGACAACCCGGCATGCTGCAATTTTTCTTTGAGAAATTTTTTAATTTTTTGATCTTCGATTAGGTATGTTGAATAGTCTTTACCAGCATACCATACAGAATCCCATGTCCGGGTAATATTCAGTCTCAGTCCTAATGGATTAACCTTCTGCCCCAAAACAGTCCTCCAGAGTTTTCGTTGTTCAAATTAGTTGGGAAAATACAATTCAAAGACTTAGAAATGTATTAGTTCTCTCCCAACACGACGGTGATGTGACTTGTTCTTTTGATAATTCCGGTAGCTCTCCCCATCGCTCTAGGAGTGATGCGCTTCAAAGAAGGTCCACCGTCAACCAATATCTTCTTTACAAACAAATCGTCAACGTCAACTTGATCATTCTGAGTTGCGTTAGCGACAGCAGATTCAATAACTTTCCGAAGCAGCCCAGCGCCCTTTTTAGGCATGAACCTGAGTGTCGTGATCGCCTTATCAACTGCCATGCCCCTCACCACATCGGCGACAAGCCGCGCCTTTTGTGGCGATATCCTAATGTATTTTCCTACGGCTTTAGCTTCCATAGTGTTTGCCCCTAATTAGTTCTGCCAGAGAACTGAACGAATCGATTATTTTTTTCCTTTCTTATCGGCAGCATGCCCATAATAGGTTCGGGTGGGAGAGAATTCCCCGAGTTTATGTCCAACCATATTTTCTGAGATGAAAACCGGGATGAATTTTTTTCCATTATGGACGGCAAAGGTCAGTCCAACCATCTCAGGGATGATATCTGAACGTCTCGACCAGGTTTTAATAACTTTCCGAGAACCACTTTCTATTGCCTGCTCAACCTTTTTCATTACATGATCGTCAATGAAAGGCCCTTTTTTTACTGAGCGTGACATTGTTCACTCCTTCCCTATTAAGATCGCTTCTTGACAATGAATTTATCAGAAGATTTGTTTTTCCTGGTCTTATACCCCTTGGTTGGATATCCCCAAGGAGTACACGGATGCCGTCCACCCGAACTCTTTCCTTCACCACCACCCATGGGATGATCAACCGGATTCATGGCGACACCGCGAACATGGGGCCTTTTTCCTATCCATCGGGTGCGACCGGCCTTGCCAAGTTTCTGGCTCTCATGCTCGCGATTCCCTACCTGACCGATACATGCACGACAAAGCCTGTTAAATTTTCTCACTTCCCCAGAAGGCAATCGGACCAGAACGTATTGTCCTTCCTTGGCCATCAGTTGTGCCGCCGATCCTGCACTCCGAACAAGTTGGGCTCCTTTCCCAATTTTCATCTCGATATTATGGATGACGGTACCCAGAGGTATATTTGCCATCGGCAGGCAGTTTCCTGGTTGAATATCAACGTTATCTCCTGCCACAACCTGATCTCCGACGGAGATGCCATCAGGTGAGAGTATATATGTTTTTTCACCATCAAGATAACTGAGCAACGCAATATTCGCTGACCGGTTCGGATCATATTCGATCGCGATAACTTTAGCGACAATGTCAGTCTTATTTCTCTTGAAATCGATAATCCGATATTTCCGCTTATGACCGCCCCCGATGTGTCGCGCGGTAATTCGCCCGTAATTATTTCTTCCACCGGATTTCGACAGACTCGTAACAAGAGTCTTTTCAGGTCCGCTCTTCGACAATTCTGTATTTGTCGTTGAGACATGATGTCTCTTCCCGGCCGATGTAGGTTTATATGTCTTAATAGCCATGATTTCCCAATCGCTCCATCATCAGTGTTTTAATAGAATATCAAAGTAGAATTACATGCACGCTCACGGTAATCGGAAATTACAGTTCATCGGCAAAATTAATTTTTCCTTCCGACAAGGTAACATAGGCCTTTTTCCAGTCGTTCGTTTTGCCTATAAATTTACCGACACGCTTCCGTTTTCCATGCATATTTGCGGTTTTTACATCCTTAACCTTTACATTGAACATGGTCTCAACCGCTTTCTTGATTTCTATTTTATTAGCTTCTGGCCGCACTTTGAATACAATCTTTTCATCCTTTTCCTGCAGCAGATTAGCTTTCTCTGTCAACCTCGGCCCAGCCAAAACGTCATAAATATTTTTCATGCCATCAACCTCTTTTCAAGGTTTTCAATAGCCGGCTGCACAAGAACCAGTTTTTTATGCAGAAGGATATCATACACGTTCAACCCGTCAGTGGGTAAGACCTTAAATCCATTAACATTGCGGGCAGATTTAGTGAGATTCTCTGTAACGCCATCAGTGATTATGAGGCCATTCTCGATGTTCAATAGATTCATAATAGAAACAAAATTCTTTGTCTTTATTGCATCCATTGTAAAATCATCAAGGACAACCAGATTGCCTTCCTGAAACCGTGCACTCATGGCCATCGCCAAGGCTTGCTTTTTGACCTTCCTATTCAATTTAAAGCTGTAATCGCGCGGTTTAGGTCCAAATATTACCCCACCGCCACGCCACAATGGAGATCGCCGACTTCCAGCTCTCGCCCTACCGGTCCCCTTCTGTCTCCATGGTTTTGAACCACCTCCACTCACCTCAACACGTGTCTTGGTACATGCGGTACCAGCGCGCCGACCAGCCAACTGCATCCGAACTACATCGTGGAGCAGGTATTCCTTTACCTCGAGATTGAAAATGCTGTCGCTTAACTGAGCTTCTCCAACCTTTTCGTTTTTTGTATTGATTACATCAATTGTTGACATATTTATCTCCTCGAACCTTAATGTTCCGTAAACATTTACTTTGAAAAGATCTTCAAAAGGCCATTTTTAGCCCCCGGAACCGGTCCCTTCAATAAAACGATGTTTTCTTCGGAGCGTACATCAACAACAACAACATTTTTTTTCAAAACAGTATTGTTGCCCATCCGACCGGGAAGTTTTTTTCCCTTTATAACGCGACTCGGCCAAGCGCTGCATCCAATCGACCCAGGCGCCCTGTGAAATGTCGACCCATGCCCAGCTCCACCACCTCTGAAACCGTGCCGTTTCATTACACCCTGAAAGCCATGCCCTTTGCTTACACCTTGGACATCAACACTCGCTCCGATCTGAAGCACTGCGTCTAGCGCGATCTCCTGGCCCGTCTCGTACTGACTGGGATCCACCACTCTGAATTCACGAATATGATAGTATCCTGTGGCACCTGCTTTTTCGAAATGACCTGCCAAGGGCTTGTTTACACGCGAGGCTTTCTTCTCTCCAAACCCGATCTGAATAGCATTGTATCCGTCAGTTCCTTCAGTTTTTACCTGTAAAACCTTGCAAGGTCCTGCCTCAATGACAGTCACAGGAATAACATTACCCATCTCATTGTAGATCCGGGTCATCCCAATTTTTTTCCCTAAAATACCCATTGTCTTTGGCATAATGATTCCCGACGTTCTATTGCTCTTAATTCAGCCAACTAGGGCAGCTTAATCTCGACATCGACTCCGGCAGACAACTCAAGTTTCATTAACAAATCAATGGTCTGCTGTGTTGGCTCGAGTATGTCCAGTAACCGACGATGAGTCCTCATCTCGAATTGCTCTCTGGATTTCTTATCCACATGGGGCGATCGGAGGACGCAAAACTTATTGATTGAAGTTGGCAAGGGAATCGGTCCTGCAACTGCAGACCCTGTCCTGCGCGCGGTTTCAACAATTTCCGAGGTAGATTGATCGAGCAGCTTATGATCATAAGCTTTCAAACGAATTCGGATTTTCTCTGTAGGTATCATCATGCACCCTTGTTAGGCTAAAATTTCACTGATAACGCCAGCACCGACAGTTCGGCCACCTTCGCGGATCGCAAAACGCAATCCCGCGTCCATCGCGATCGGTGTGATCAGCTCCGCTACTACGGAAATGTTATCACCCGGCATGACCATCTCCACCCCCTCGGGCAAGGTTACGATTCCTGTCACATCTGTCGTCCGAAAATAAAACTGCGGACGGTAGCCATTGAAGAACGGGGTGTGACGCCCACCTTCATCCTTGCCAAGGATATAGCACTCTGCCTTGAATTTGGTATGCGGAGTGATCGACTTCGGCGCGGCCAGAACCTGTCCACGTTCAATTTCATCCCGCTTCACGCCGCGAAGCAAGGCACCTATATTGTCTCCTGCCTGACCCTCGTCCAACAGCTTGCGGAACATCTCGACGCCAGTTACCGTCGTCTTCACTGTCGGCTTGATGCCAACTATCTCGACTTCCTCTCCTACCTTGATCACGCCGCGCTCTATCCTGCCTGTCGCAACTGTACCACGCCCAGAAATCGAAAACACATCCTCGATCGGCATCAAAAACGGCTTGGCAACATCACGTTCAGGCTCTGGTATATAGGTATCGATAGCCTCCATCAACTCCCAGATACATTTCGCCGACTCCTCATCTTCAGGATTCTCCAAGGCTTTCAGCGCAGACCCCTTGACAAAGGGCACATCATCTCCTGGAAACTCATACTTGTCAAGCAACTCGCGGAGTTCCATCTCTACCAGCTCTATCAACTCCTCATCATCAACCATGTCGCATTTATTCAGAAATACGACAATTGCCGGCACCCCGACTTGGCGAGCAAGCAAGATATGCTCGCGAGTCTGCGGCATCGCTCCGTCCGTCGCGGCAACCACCAGTATCGCACCGTCCATCTGGGCAGCCCCGGTGATCATGTTCTTGATATAGTCAGCGTGACCCGGACAATCTACATGGGCATAATGCCTCTTGCTGGTCTCATATTCAACATGAGCGGTCGCTATCGTAATGCCACGTTCCTTTTCTTCCGGAGCCTTATCTATTTCACTGAAATCTGTGAATTTGGCCATTCCTTTGGTCGACAACACCCGGGTGATCGCTGCAGTCAAAGTGGTCTTGCCATGATCAATATGACCTACCGTTCCTACATTGACATGCGGTTTTGTCCTGTTAAATTTTTCCTTTGACATGGTAATCCCTCAAGTATGTTTTATTTAAATACCTCTGATTTTCTTTATTATTGCCTCTGCTTTCGCTTGAGGCACAGCATCATATTCAAGAAACCGCATCGTAAAATTCGCACGACCCTGTGTTGCTGAACGTAGCGCGGTCGAGTAACCAAACATTTCAGAAAGAGGAACGTGAGCCTTTAACGTCTGATAGTGACTTGCAGTATCAACTCCGATAATTTTAGCCCGTTTGCTGTTCAGGTCCGAGATGACTTCCCCGACATAATCTTCTGGTGTCACGACCTCCAGATCCATTACCGGTTCGAGGAGCACAGGTTTTGCTTCTGCGGTCGCTCTTCGCATTGCCATCGAGGCAGAAATTCCAAAAGCCATATCGGTTGATTCCTCCTCGTGATATGACCCATCGATGAGACTGACTTTAACGTCTGTCAATGGAAATCCAAGCAATGGTCCTGCATCGAGGCTATCTACAATTCCCTTCTCAATTGCAGCCAGAAAATTGCTGGGTATCTGCTCTGCTGAAATTCTGTTGCAGAACTCGAAACCTCTGCCACGTTCGAGCGGTTCAACTTCTATCACAACGTGCCCGTACTGCCCTTTAGCTCCGGTCTGTTGATTGAATTTTCCTTCGGCCTTACTTACAGCTGTCAATGTTTCTTTATACGCAACCTGAGGCTTGCCGATATTAGCTGCAACTTTGAAATCATTCACAAGTCGGTCGACGATGATCTCGAGATGAAGCTCACCCATACCAGAAATGATCGTCTGCCCAGTCTCGCCGTCCACAGTTATCGTAAACGATGGATCTTCCAAAGCGATTTTTTTCAGTGTCTCTTCAAGCTTCTTTTCTTCGGCCTTGCTTTTCGGCTCGATAGCTACCCCGATCACCGGGTCTGGAAAGTCCATGCTTTCAAGGACAACATGGTCGCCTTTCTCACATAACGTATCGCCTGTCGTTGTAAATTTCAGCCCAACTATCGCACCGATGTCACCTGCTTCAAGAGATGCAACCTCTTCTCTCTTGTTTGCATGCAATTTCAGAATCTTAGCTATCTTTTCCTGTTTCTGTTTTCGCGGGTTATACACTTTGTCGCCGACAGCAATCCGGCCAGAATACAGACGAACAAAGGCAAGGTTCTCAACAAACGCATCACTCATCAATTTGAAAACCAACCCGCAAAATTTACCTTTTGAATCAGTCTCTCTGGCAACAGTATTCCCATCCTGATCGACTCCTTCGACGGCCGGCACGTCAACAGGCGACGGCAAATAACGCAGAATCGCATCAAGCAAAGGCTGGACACCCTTGTTTTTAAAAGCGCTTCCACATAAGACCGGCACAACCCTGAGGGCTAGTGTCGCCTTTCTCAAGGCAGCATATATGTCCGATTTAGATACCTGCGTATCTTCAACAAATTTTTCCATGACACCCTCATCGAAGTCGGCCAACTTCTCGATGAGTGCCATTCGTGCGGCCGTGAATTCATCTATGTATGCGGCAGGAATTTCTTTTTGTACCACATCCTGCCCAAGAGACTGCTCAGTGAAAAGCAGCATCTTCTCTTCAATGAGGTCGATAATTCCTTCGAACTCAATTTCCTTCCCAACAGGCAACTGCAAGGGAACTGCGCATGCTCCGAGCCTCTCTTCAATCATCGATACACATCGATTGAAGTCGGCCCCAATTCTGTCCATTTTGTTGACAAAGGCGATGCGGGGGATATGGTACTTATCCGCCTGCCTCCACACCGTCTCTGACTGTGGCTCCACACCTCCAACAGCACAGAATACAGCAATCACTCCATCGAGAACCCTAAGACACCTCTCAACCTCAATGGTGAAGTCGACATGCCCAGGGGTATCAATGATATTGACCTTGTGGTCCTTCCAAAAACAGGTTGTTGCAGCCGCGGTTATGGTAATTCCCCGCTCTTGTTCCTGTTCCATCCAGTCCATGACCGCAGTACCTTCATGGACTTCCCCAATCTTATACGACTTACCGGTGTAATATAAGATACGTTCGGTAGTCGTCGTTTTTCCTGCGTCAATATGGGCCATAATGCCTATATTGCGCATATTAACCAGTTCTTCTTTGTGGGTTGCCATCAACGTTCCTCAGAAAAACTCCTTTCGCCGCTGACGCGAACCCGCTTCACCTGATGCAGCTTGTTACCATCTGTAATGCGCAAATGCTTTGTTGGCTTCGGCCATGCGATGAGTATCATCACGCTTCTTCACGGAAGCTCCGCGATTGTTATATGCATCGATGATCTCAGCCGCCAGCTTTTCAGACATCGACTTTCCGGATCGCGATTTGGCATAATTGATAATCCAGCGAATTGCCAACGCATTACGCCTCGTCTGCCGAACTTCCATCGGCACCTGATAGGTAGCCCCACCTACACGGCGAGACTTTACCTCAACTTTCGGGCGGACTTTTTCCATAGCCTCTTCGAAAACAGTTAGGGCGTCCGCCTCCTGCACTTTCGCAGTCACTATGTCCATTGCGTCATAAAAAATCCTTTGAGCGACACTCTTCTTCCCACGCTCCATCAGACCATTGGTAAACTTACTTACCAACATACTGCCAAAACGCTCATCAGCATCTATGGGCCGCCTCTCTGCTGTCTTTCTACGCGACATTCTTTCCTCTCTTTTTCAGCAACCAGCTATCAGGAGGGCCTCTTCGCCCCATATTTAGAACGCCCTTGCCGTCTCGCGGTAACACCAAGCGTATCCAGAGTCCCGCGAATGATATGATATCGAACACCGGGCAAGTCCTTAACTCGACCTCCTCGTATCAAGACAACCGAGTGCTCCTGAAGATTATGCCCGATACCAGGGATATAGGAAGTAACCTCAATTCCATTGGTTAGCCTAACCCTTGCGACCTTACGAAGCGCTGAGTTAGGTTTCTTCGGGGTCGTTGTATACACACGTACACATACACCTCTTTTTTGAGGCGACCCTTTCAAGGCGGGGGTATTTGTCTTTTTGACAATCTTCTCCCTTCCCATCCTTACAAGTTGATTAATTGTCGGCATTGTAGCTACAGCTCCTGTTTTACAATCCTTTTCTTCTTTATCCGACTATCGGCATGCTCCTATTCAAAATAAATCGCAGCACGAAAGCAGAATTTATTACTCCAACTCCTTGAAACTGTCAAGACGAAAAAAGTCTTGCACTGCTGGAATTATTGTTCAACAGCGTTCCCTTTCAACCCAGTTCCTGCGGATATCAGGCGCCCCATTATGACATTTTCCTTCAATCCGGCAAGTTCATCAATTCTGCCTGCCATGGCAGCATTTGTCAGAACTTTTGTCGTCTCCTGGAAAGAAGCCGCAGAAATGAAACTTTCCGTCGACAGAGATGCCTTCGTCACACCCAGCAACATCGGTTCTGCAACTGGCGGTGTCTGTCCTGCAGCAATTAAGCGATCACGTTCGTCTTCAAATTTCCACCATTCAACCTGCTCGCCAATCATGAATCGCGATTCTCCGGCGGCAGTAATCTGTACTCTCCGGAGCATTTGTCGTACAATGACCTCAATGTGCTTATCATTGATTTTGACACCTTGTAACCGGTACACTTCCTGGATTTCATTTACGAGAAATTTTGCCAATTCTTTGACACCAAGAACCCTGAGGATATCATTAGGAACGACCGTTCCTTCCATCAGCGGTTCTCCCGCCTGAACATAATCACCCTCATGGACAATAATGTGTTTGGCCTTGGGTACAAGGTACTCTTGGGGTTCACCATACTCTGGAGTTATCAGAACTCTTCTTTTCCCTTTCAGCTCTTTTCCAAAGCTGACCCGACCATCAATTTCCGATATAATCGCTGGCTCTTTCGGTTTTCGGACCTCAAACAGTTCTGCAACCCGAGGCAAACCGCCTGTGATATCTTTCGTTTTTGAGGTCTCACGCGGAATTTTACCAACAACCGTTCCCGGCTTGATGACATCGCCTTCATTGACGGAAATTATTGAACCAACGGGGAGACTGTAACGGGCATAAGCTTCAGAATCTGGAAGTTTGAGGGTCTTACCCTTATCACCTTTCACAGAAATGCGAGGATTGAGTTGTGCGCTACCAGCGGAGTGAATAATGACCATTGAAGACTTGCCAGTAACAGCGTCAACTTTTTCCTGCATGGTAATACCTTCAAAGATATCACCATATTTAATAGTCCCGCCAACCTCAGCGACGATTGGAATGGTGTAGGCATCCCAGTCGGCAAGTATTGTGCCTGCATCAACCTCTGCCCCTTCTTCAACCGCAATCTGAGCACCATAGTTGACTTTGAACCGTTCACGCTCACGACCGAGTTCATCCATGATAGAAATCTCGGCATTTCGATTCATTACAATTTTTATACCTTCTGCATTCTCGACAAAATGCAGATTCTTGAACCCGACTTTCCCTCCTCGCTGCGTCTTCAGTTCTGCCTGTTCTACAGATCGACGCGCTGTACCGCCGATATGAAATGTCCGCATGGTCAACTGGGTTCCAGGTTCGCCAATTGACTGCGCGGCAATGACGCCGATAGCCTCTCCAATATTGACCATATGGCCACGACCGAGGTCCCGGCCATAGCAAGCCGCACAGACACCACGACGGGATCGGCAGGACAGTACCGATCTGATCATGACCCGATCTATGCCTGCCTCTTCGATCAGTCGAACCTTTTCTTCGGTAATTTCCTTTCCAGCTTCAACCAGGATCTCGTCAGTATAGGGATCACAGACATCCTCAAGCGCGACGCGACCGAGAATACGATCACCAAGCGGAACGATGATTTCACCACCATCAAGGAGAGGTTCAGCGACAATACCATCTAGAGTCTGGCAATCACGTTCAACAATTGTAGACTCCTGAGCGACGTCAACCAGGCGTCTGGTCAGGTAACCGGAGTTGGCGGTCTTAAGGGCGGTGTCGGCAAGACCCTTTCGGGCGCCGTGAGTTGAGATGAAATACTCAAGCACGCCCAAACCTTCCCGGAAATTGGCCTTGATCGGTGTTTCAATGATCGCACCGGATGGCTTTGCCATGAGGCCACGCATACCTGCCAGCTGTCGGATCTGATCCCTTGAACCACGAGCCCCGGAATCGGCCATGATGAAGATCGAATTAAAGCTCGGGGATTCAACGAGATTATTGTCCTTATCACGGAAATAATCGACCTTGATCTCGTTCATCATTTCATTGGCGACATCCTCAGTGACCTTTGACCAGATATCGACGACCTTGTTGTATTTCTCGCCGGAAGTAATCAGACCGTCGGTATATTGCTGTTCGACATCCAATACATCCTTTTCGGCCTTTTCAATGAAGTCCTCCTTGCTCAGAGGGATTTTCATGTCATTTATGCAAATCGAAATCCCTGCTTTCGTAGCGTATTCGTAGCCAATATCCTTGAGACGATCAGCCACGATAACGGTATCCTTGGTGCCAGCGTTCCGGTAGGTGTAATCTATCAACTGGGCCAGCGCCTTCTTGCTGAGAACCCGGTTAACTTCCTTGAATGGCACGCTTGCCGGCAACAATTGACCGAGGATGATCCTTCCCATGGTAGTGTCGACCAGTTCACCATTCATCCTTACCTTGATTTTGGCTTGGAGGTGGACCTTTTCATAATCGTAGGCAATCATCGCCTCAGTCGGATTTGAAAAGACCTTTCCCTCGCCCGGAACGTTGATACGTTCCCGTGTCATGTAGTACAGCCCGAGAACGATGTCCTGAGATGGGATGATGACCGGCTCGCCATTTGCAGGGGAGAGGATGTTATTAGTGGACATCATCAGGACCCTGGCTTCTACCTGTGCTTCGACAGACAATGGAACATGTACAGCCATCTGATCGCCGTCAAAGTCGGCATTGAAAGCCATGCAGACCAACGGGTGCAACTGGATGGCCTTCCCTTCGATCAAGACGGCCTCAAAGGCTTGCATGCCAAGGCGATGCAGGGTAGGTGCCCGGTTGAGAATGACGGGATATTCAGTAACCACCTCATCCAGTACGTCCCATACTTCCTTCACGCCTTTTTCGACCATCTTCCGAGCACTCTTGATAGTCGTTACAAAGCCCTTTCTCTCAAGTTTATTGTAGATGAAGGGCTTGAACAACTCGAGTGCCATCTTTTTCGGAATACCGCACTGGTGTAGCCGCAAGTGGGGTCCGACGACGATAACTGAACGGCCAGAATAATCAACACGTTTGCCGAGTAGATTTTGCCTGAACCGTCCCTGTTTGCCTTTCAGCATGTCAGACAGCGACTTTAACGGACGTTTATTTGCTCCGGTGATGACCCTTCCGCGACGACCATTGTCGAACAAAACATCGACTGCCTCCTGTAACATTCTCTTTTCATTGCGAATAATGATATCAGGAGCGTCAAGTTCCAAAAGGCGTTTGAGCCTATTGTTGCGATTTATTACACGTCGATAAAGATCATTGAGATCGGAAGTGGCAAACCGTCCTCCCTCCAGGGGAACGAGCGGACGCAGATCAGGTGGAAGAACGGGGATGATCTCCAGTATCATCCACTCCGGCTTATTACCTGATTCGCAGAACGATTCAATGACATAAAGCCGTTTTCCGAGCTTCTGCCGTTTCGTCTGGGAATTGGTGGACGCCATCTCCTCGCGCAGTTCTTTGGACAAGGCAACGAGGTCTTTGCTGGCAAGCAGATCACGGATGGCTTCTGCGCCGATGCCAACCCGGAATTTCCCGGGGTATTCCTCACGCATCTGCCTGTATTGATCTTCTGTGAGCAGTTTTCCGGGAGGTACTCCGTCAATCTCCGATTCAACAACTGCATACTGCTCGAAATACAGGATCTTTTCCAACTGCTTCAACGTCATGTCAAGAACTGCCCCTATCTTGCTCGGCAGACTTTTCAGAAACCAGATATGGGCCACCGGAGCAGCCAGTTTTATATGCCCAAGACGCTCTCTTCTCACCTTGGACTGGATAACCTCGACCCCGCATTTCTCACATACGACGCCCCGATGTTTCATGCGTTTGTATTTACCGCAATTACATTCAAAATCCTTGACGGGCCCGAATATCTTCGCACAAAAAAGGCCGTCACGTTCTGGTTTGAAAGTTCGGTAATTTATGGTCTCGGGTTTTTTGACCTCACCATGCGACCAGTCCAAAATCTTCTCGGGCGATGCCAAGGAAATTTTGACCTTTCTGAACTGCGCAGGTGCTTTTGGTTTCTGAAAAAAATTAAATAACTCTTCCACGCTGTCACCTCTCCCTTGACGAAGGATTTATCCAATAACTGCAATGCTATCGGATTTTGAAGAGATTGTTCACTCAATCGGGAATTAGGAATTTCGGTTCCGTTGACTGCGATTAGTTGGAACCGCTCTCTATTCTTCAATTAACTCCATATTCAGACACAGACCTTGCAATTCCTTTACCAATACATGAAATGACTCCGGTAATCCTGTCGTGAGGAAATTGTTGCCTTTGACGATACGTTCGTACATCGTTGTTCGACCTTCAACATCATCAGACTTGGCGGTAAGGAATTCCTTGAGGGTGTACGCTGCGCCATAAGCTTCCATGGCCCAGACTTCCATCTCACCAAGTCGCTGCCCTCCAAACTGGGCCTTTCCTCCCAGCGGCTGTTGAGTCACCAGAGAGTACGGTCCAGTTGATCTGGCATGGATTTTATTGTCGACGAGATGATGCAGTTTCAGCATGTACATGACACCAACGGTAACTTTGTTGGCAAACGGCTCACCAGTCAAGCCATCATACAGCTGACTCTGACCGACTTCATCAACTCCAGCTTCAACCAGCAACCGCCTGATTTGACCTTCTTCAGCCCCATCGAAAACCGGTGTTGCCATGTGCAGTCCTTTCCGATGCTCCCGCGCCCATGCGATCAGTTCGGCATCGTCTTTGCCTGAAACAATAGCAGCATATTCCTCCTTGCTGTAAATCACGGCAAGTTTCTTCTTGATTGCATCAACCGCATAGTCACGAGCCAGCGCATCGAGTTGTTCGCCGAGTTTCTTGGCTGCAAACCCGAGATGGACCTCAAGTACCTGCCCGACATTCATACGTGAAGGAACACCAAGTGGATTGAGAACAATATCGACGGAAGTTCCATCAGCGAAAAACGGCATGTCTTCCTCAGGCAGCAAACGGGAAACAACACCCTTGTTGCCGTGACGTCCTGCCATTTTATCGCCGACGGATAGCTTTCTTTTTGTAGCGACATACACCTTTACCATCTTGACGACTCCCGGAGGGAGATCATCTCCTTTCCGCATCCTGTCGATAATACCTTCATACCGATCAGATATGAGTCGAGCCTGTTTCTCATAGCGGTAGAAAGCGGCATCAATCTGGTCTTCGTATTTGGATTTCTCTGAGAAATCGATGTCACGAAGATTATGAAAGCCAATCTCAAGAGCCATGTCAGCTGCAATTTTTTTCCCAAGCTTGACAACAACTTGACCATTGACGCCAACGATATCGCTTTTTGCCGTTCTACCGTCAATGATATTGCCAATCTCACGACAGACGCCGCGCTTCAGGCTGCGGATTTCATCCACTTTGTCTTGGTTGAGCTTTTCAATCTCAAGATCCTCTATCATCAGAGAACGCTCGTCTTTGTCTACACCTTTACGGGAAAAGACCTTCGCGTCGATAACGATCCCGGAAACGCCGGGTGGTACGCGTAACGAGGAATCCTTAACATCCTGAGCTTTCTCTCCGAAGATCGCCCGAAGGAGTTTCTCCTCAGGCGACAATACTGTCTCACCTTTGGGGGTGACTTTGCCGACAAGAGTATCACCAGCTTTCACCTCGGCACCGATACGAACGATACCAGAGTCGTCCAGGTTGCGCAGCGTCTCCTCACTAACGTTAGGAATATCCCTGGTAATCTCTTCTTTGCCGAGTTTGGTATCGCGAGCCATGGTCTCGAATACCTCGATATGGACGGAAGTGAAGGTGTCTTCCTTCAGCAACCGCTCATTGATAAGTATAGAATCTTCAAAATTAAACCCACGCCACGGCATGAAAGCGATAGTGACATTTTTGCCAAGCGCGAGTTCGCCGTGATCACAAGACGGCCCATCGGCCAATACTGTCCCCATTTCGACTTTGGCCCCTGGCAGGATCAACGGTGTCTGATTGAAGCAGGTATTCTGGTTCGATTTTTTGTATTTTCCCAAACGGTAAACGGCCACCCCGGTATCATAGCCATCCACACCAGGTTTATCATATCGAACTACAATTCTATTGGAATCGGACTCTTCGACAATTCCGTCTCCTGCACTCAGGAGACATGCGCCTGAGTCCCTCGCAACATAGCGTTCCATTCCCGTTCCAACGAGAGGCGCCTCTGTCACCATTAAAGGGACAGCCTGCCTCTGCATGTTCGATCCCATCAGTGCACGGTTCGCATCATCATTTTCCAAAAATGGAATGAGAGATGCCGCAACACTGACCAGTTGATTCGGGGCTATATCCATGTACGTAACTTTGTCCGCTATAGACGTGACGACCTCGCCATCTTCCCGAACGATTAGGTTGTCGGGAACGATCCGCATCTTTTCATCTGTCTCGATGAGTGCGGGAGCAATTACATGTTTCTGTTCCTGCAGTGCGCTGAGGTATTTAACCTCATCGAGAACAATCCTATCGCTCACCTTCCTGTATGGCGTTTCAATGAAACCATATGGATTTATCCTGGCGTAGGTAGCGAGAGAAACGATCAGGCCTATATTCGGCCCCTCAGGAGTTTCAACCGGGCAAATTCTGCCATAATGAGTGGGATGCACATCGCGAACCTCGAAGCCAGCACGCTCACGCGATAAACCACCCGGCCCGAGCGCACTGAGGCGCCTCTTATGAGTCACCTCAGACAACGGGTTGGTCTGATCCATAAACTGAGACAGTTGACTGGTTCCGAAAAATTCTTTGATTGCTGCAGAAATAGGTTTTGGGTTCACAAGATCATGGGGCATCAAAGTCTCAACATCCTGGAGGGTCATCCGCTCCTTGATTGCCCGTTCCATCCGGACTAATCCCATCCGATATTGATTTTCGACCAGCTCCCCGACCGTCCTAACTCTTCTGTTGCCGAGATGATCGATATCATCAACACCACCCTGCGTATCCTTAAGACGAACAAGATAACGTATAGAATGAACAATATCTTCACGAGTCAGAGCGCGGTTGGCGATGTCGATCTCGAGCCCCAGCTTGGCATTGATCTTGTATCTTCCTACTTCTGAAAGATCATAGAGATCCTGATTGAAAAATAAATTATCGAAAAATGCTTGAGCTACCTCAATGGTCGGAGGACTTGAAGGACGAAGGCGCCTGTAGATTTCGAGAAGAGCCTCCTCTGTGCTGGCAACCTTATCGGACGCAAGTGTTTTACTGAATGAATCAGAATATTTAACACCATCAATCATCAAGGTTTCAAATTCAGTAATCCCCGCCTCCAGAATCGTCTCAAGGAGTGATTCAGTTATTTCTGTATTACATAGCGCAATGATTTCGCCGTTTTTTGGATCAATAAGATTACGTGCGAGAACCCGAGTGATGACTGATTCTCGAGAAATTTTAAGATATTCAATACCAGCGGTTTTGATCTTCTTGCAGAGATTCGAAGTAATCTTTCGTCCTTTTTTGGATAAAATCTCTCCATCGACAGGATTGACGAGATCAAACTCAAGCCGCTGATTAATGGCAGTTTCCTCATCAAAGTTACAGTAGAAATCATCTCCAGTGCGCTTGATGGAGTTGATGGGATAAAACTCCTTCAGCAATTCTTCCGACGTGAAGCCAATGGCCTTGAGCAGGGTAGTGGCTGGAAATTTCCGCCGTCGATCAATACGTACGTGAAGAATATCTTTAATATCAAATTCAAGATCGATCCAAGATCCTCTTACAGGTATTATTCTTGCTGAATACAACAATTTGCCACTCGCATGACTCTTGCCATTATCATGGGTGTAAAACAAGCCAGGAGATCGCTGCAATTGCGAAACTATAACTCGCTCGGTGCCATTTATGACGAAGACACCGTCACCAGTCATCAGAGGAATGGAACCGAGAAAAACCTCCTGTTCCTTGATATCTCGTATCGACTGGACTCCTGTCTCCTCGTCAACATCATAGGTTATGAGTCTAACTACAATTTTTAGAGGTATTTCATAACTCATTCCACGTTGTTGACATTCTTCTACGGTATATTTTGGTTCACCGAATTTATAACGCACAAACTCAAGGGAGCACTGGCCATTGAAATCTCTGATCGGAAAAATCGATTTAAGAATCGCCTGCAGGCCATACTCTTCACGATCATCGGGGTCACGATCCATCTGCAGAAATTTCTCATATGAAATCCGCTGCATTGAAATCAAATGCGGTGGTTCAATTATGCAATCAGCTGATGCAAAATTTTTTCTTACTCGTTCCATAGTTTTCCTCGAGTTTGCTGTAAGATCGAAAAAACACAGTGTCTTTCAAACGATCTTAAGCTATCTTATACGTGGAGATCTGGGGGAAAGAAAGCTTGTAATGCAGAAATAAGTTAGAGAGAAAGGAAAAGCTGATGATGACCCCTGCACCAGAACAGCACAGTTTGTTTGCAAGCATTAGAGATCCTTTCGGCATGGTAGGATGAAGAAAACACCACCTTCTTCATTCTAACTTATTGTTTTTAATCTTTTTTTAATAGAATTTCTTTTCTTGCTTTTCTAAACGCGACACGCTACGGGTTAATACCCGTAGCGTGTCGTAATGCCAGAATCATCTTTTCGGATGATTTTGTAAAAGAAGACTACTTGATCTCGATCGTCCCACCAGCCTCCTCAATCTGCTTCTTGATCGCAGCGGCCTCATCTTTCGAAATCCCTTCTTTTACTGTCTGCGGTGCACCTTCAACAAGTTCTTTTGCTTCCTTTAATCCAAGTCCGGTTATTGCTCTAACTTCCTTAATGACTTTAATTTTCTGATCCCCTGCAGAGGTAAGGATTACGTCGAACTCGGTTTTTTCTTCAACAGCAGCTTCTGCAACTGCAGGTCCTGCTGCGGCTACAGCGACCGGTGCAGCAGCAGAAACTCCGAATTTTTCTTCCAGTTCTTTGATCAGACCCGAAAGCTCAAGCACGGACATGTTTGCAATAAAATCGATTACATCTTCTTTGGTAACAGCCATTTGAAATACCTCTTGGGAATTATGATAAAATTTATCTCGACATCCTTAATCATATGAGAATGTCATTAATTTGCAGCCTGTTCTTTTTTCTCTTTAATCGCCTGGAGCCCATAGAGGAATGTTCTTGGTACACCTGAGAGAACCCGAACAAGTCCAGTAGGTACCGCGTTCATCACTGAAAGCATCTGGCCAAGCAGTATTTCTTTGCTCGGTAACTTTGATAAGGCGATAATCTTTTCAACATCGAGTCGCTCCCCCTCAAAGAAGGCTGATCGGATTCGGAATTTTTCATGGTCGTCAGCAAATTTTGCTACCACCTTAGCAGGCCCAACCGGATCTGCATATGCGATTACTACTGCAGTCGTACCTGAAAAATCATCTCTGAGCAGAGAACTGCCGGTATTCTCAGCTGCCTTCTTCAACAGAGTATTCTTGGCAATGCGGATCTCTGAATCGCAATTTCGTAATTCGACACGAATCTGCTGCAATTCAGAAACTTTCAAACCGCAATAGTCTGCAACAACCGCGAATTTTGCCCGGTTGAAGGAATCGTTCAATTCGGCGACTATTGCCGATTTTTCATCACGATTCAAAGTACTCCTCCTTAATAGATAAATGATTATTGGTTTTCGAAGAAGCAGGCACAACATTCAAAAGAGGCGAGGAATCTCCATGATTAAAACTGGTCATTATGGAAATTCGGAATAACCTTTGTCTCGGCAGGACGCATATCTTGTATGCGTTTAAACTGTCGTTCCCGCTGTCTTCGACATCACAAAAAATAATTAAAGAAGCTTCTAGCTAGCCTTTTTATTTAACCAACCCTCTGACATTCAATGGGTCAATTTTTACACCCGGTCCCATTGTTGTCGAAACAGTCACGGACCGCAGATAGATGCCTTTGCTTGTAGAAGGCTTAAGCTGAATGATTTTTTCAACGAAAGTTAGTGTATTATCCAACAGTTTTTTATCCCCAAAGGAAACCTTTCCAAGGCCAGCATGAA
The DNA here is from genome assembly GCA_008933635.1 of Desulfobulbaceae bacterium. Taxonomy (GTDB): domain Bacteria; phylum Desulfobacterota; class Desulfobulbia; order Desulfobulbales; family Desulfocapsaceae; genus Desulfoprunum. The sequence goes on from WBUQ01000002.1 coordinate 71,635, forward strand.
TAATACCTGCTTTATCAACTTTAAAATCTACTTTTCCGCTTTTAATGTCCTTAACTACATTAGCAACATCAAATGTGACGGTCCCGAGCTTAGCATTCGGCATCAGATTTCTAGGTCCAAGAATACGTCCAATCTTACCGACTGTGCCCATCATATCTGGTGTTGCAACTGTTTTATCAAATTCAAGCCATCCGCCCTGAATCTTTTCGACAAGATCATCTGCTCCTACATAATCAGCGCCAGCTTCAAGTGCCTCGGCTTCTTTTGGCCCTTTAGCAAAAACAAGAACCCTGGTAACCTTGCCGGTACCATGGGGCAAAACGACCGACGATCGAATCATCTGATCGGCATGTCTCGGATCAACACCAAGCTTCATTGCTATATCAAATGTCTCATCAAATTTCGCATAACAAGACGATAATGCGATTTTAATACCCTCCTCGAGGGTATATAAAACCGACCTATCAATAGAAGCCAATTTATTCTTATGATTCTTTCCGTGTTTCGGCATAGTGCCTCCTACTTTTGACGAAGCCTAATATATGCTCCGTACAGCAGTAAATGGGTTATTCTAATCTACAACAGTGATACCAACGCTTCGCGCAGTTCCTTCGATGATCTTCATTGCGCTTGGTAAATCGTACGCATTAAGATCAGGCATTTTGGTTTCTGCTATCTCCCGTATTTTATCCCGGCTAATCTCAGCAACACGGTCTGCCTTTGGATTGCTGGATCCCTTCTGAAGACCTGCCGCCTTTTTCAGTAATACAGATGCAGGTGGCGTTTTAGTAATGAAGGTAAAAGACCTGTCCTGATAAACTGTAATCACAACAGGAACGATCGTGTCACCTAACGATTGAGTTTTGGCATTGAATGCTTTACAGAATTCCATAATATTCACGCCTTGTTGACCTAATGCGGGACCAACGGGAGGGGAAGGATTTGCCTTGCCGGCAGGAATCTGTAATTTCACATACGCCGTAATCTTTTTTGCCATCTTTTCTGCTCCAGACTTCTAACTTTTCAAAATTCGTAGTTACCAACGGAATGAACATTCGCACTTTGATAGAGCTAATGCGATCTTCCTACTACCAATACTAGGTGTTCGATACTTGGACGAACTCCAACTCAACTGGTGTTTCACGCCCGAATATCGAAACCATTACCCTGACACGACCTTTCTCGGGGTACACCTCATCCACGACACCTTGAAAATTTGCAAAAGGTCCATCAATAACTCTGACCGACTCGCCTATATCAAAAATAACTTTCGGCCTCGGTCTCTCAGAACCGTCCTGTATTCTCCCTATAATTTTAGCCGCATCTTCATCAGAAAGTGGAATGGGATTTCTATCGTCGCCTACAAAACCTACAACTCTAGGCATATTATGATGTATGGTATGCCAAGTCTGATCGTTGAGAACCATGCTGACAAGCATGTACCCTGGGAAAAACCTCCGTGAAGAGGTTTTTCTCGATCCTTTTATCATCTCAACTACTTGTTCAGTCGGGATCAGAAAGCCACCAAAGAACTCTTCGAGATTCTCTTTGCGAATTCTCTCTTCGAGACTAGCTTTCACTTTTTCTTCAAAACCGGAATGGACCTGAAGAATGTACCATTTTTTTTCCATTATTCTCAGAAAAGTAGTTGTTAGATGGTATAATCTTGGCGGTTATGACAAAATAAAGAAATTATCGCAAAAGACTGCTGACAATCTTACCGATGACCATATCTACAGAACCAAGATAAAAAGATAGAATTATCGCCATTACAACAACTATTCCAGTAAGACCCAATGTCATTTTTTTATCCGGCCAAACAATTTTTCCAAATTCAACTTTAACTTCCTGAAGAAATTGTTTGATTTGAGTCGGTGAATACAGCGATACCGCTTCAACATTTCCGGCATCTATTTTCTTTTCTTTCGCCTTATTGGTCATACGCTCTGCACCTGCGCCATCTTGAAACAATTTCTTCAGGTGAAATAATCCACCAGGATGTTTGAACTGGCAGGCCAGGAGGGACTCGAACCCCCAACCCCCGGATTTGGAGTCCGGTGCTCTACCATTCGAGCTACTGGCCTACCCTCTATTTTGTTTCTTTATGCGGGAGATGAGCCCTGCAAAAAGGGCAGTATTTTTTAAACTCAAGCTTATTTGGTGTGTTTTTTTTGTTTTTTGTCGTGGTGTAATTTCTACGTTTGCACGTTCCACAAGCCAGAGTAATTATATCTCGCATTGCTTTCCCCAAATAAAAAATCACCCAACTCTCTATTGAGAGAGCGGGGTGATCAAATGATATAATATTATCAGGCCATTATCTCACTGATAACGCCAGCACCGACAGTTCGGCCACCTTCGCGGATCGCAAAACGCAATCCCGCGTCCATCGCGATCGGTGTGATCAGCTCCGCTACTACGGAAATGTTATCACCCGGCATGACCATCTCCACCCCCTCGGGCAAGGTTACGATTCCTGTCACATCTGTCGTCCGAAAATAAAACTGCGGACGGTAGCCATTGAAGAACGGGGTGTGACGCCCACCTTCATCCTTGCCAAGGATATAGCACTCTGCCTTGAATTTGGTATGCGGAGTGATCGACTTCGGCGCGGCCAGAACCTGTCCACGTTCAATTTCATCCCGCTTCACGCCGCGAAGCAAGGCACCTATATTGTCTCCTGCCTGACCCTCGTCCAACAGCTTGCGGAACATCTCGACGCCAGTTACCGTCGTCTTCACTGTCGGCTTGATGCCAACTATCTCGACTTCCTCTCCTACCTTGATCACGCCGCGCTCTATCCTGCCTGTCGCAACTGTACCACGCCCAGAAATCGAAAACACATCCTCGATCGGCATCAAAAACGGCTTGGCAACATCACGTTCAGGCTCTGGTATATAGGTATCGATAGCCTCCATCAACTCCCAGATACATTTCGCCGACTCCTCATCTTCAGGATTCTCCAAGGCTTTCAGCGCAGACCCCTTGACAAAGGGCACATCATCTCCTGGAAACTCATACTTGTCAAGCAACTCGCGGAGTTCCATCTCTACCAGCTCTATCAACTCCTCATCATCAACCATGTCGCATTTATTCAGAAATACGACAATTGCCGGCACCCCGACTTGGCGAGCAAGCAAGATATGCTCGCGAGTCTGCGGCATCGCTCCGTCCGTCGCGGCAACCACCAGTATCGCACCGTCCATCTGGGCAGCCCCGGTGATCATGTTCTTGATATAGTCAGCGTGACCCGGACAATCTACATGGGCATAATGCCTCTTGCTGGTCTCATATTCAACATGAGCGGTCGCTATCGTAATGCCACGTTCCTTTTCTTCCGGAGCCTTATCTATTTCACTGAAATCTGTGAATTTGGCCATTCCTTTGGTCGACAACACCCGGGTGATCGCTGCAGTCAAAGTGGTCTTGCCATGATCAATATGACCTACCGTTCCTACATTGACATGCGGTTTTGTCCTGTTAAATTTTTCCTTTGACATTTTTCTTGTCTCCTCAGGCCGTTGAAATATTAAAATGAGTACCAGTTACTTTGACTGGAGCCCACGACCGGAATTGAACCGGTGACCTCATCCTTACCAAGGATGCGCTCTACCATCTGAGCTACGTGGGCAACTATATACAAAGAGAGTTGAAATTGGAGCGGGAAACGAGACTCGAACCCGCAACCCTCAGCTTGGAAGGCTGATGCTCTACCATTGAGCTATTCCCGCCCAGTTTACCTATCAAAAAGAGATTTTGGTGGAGGGGGGAGGATTCGAACCTCCGAAGGCACTGCCGACAGATTTACAGTCTGTTCCCTTTAGCCACTCGGGAACCCCTCCAAGAGATCTGCCAGAAAAGGCAGCTTCTCATTATCTCTTCCTCTCTACTTTGTAAAGAATTATTTTAATGATTTTTTGGAGCTGGCGATGGGACTTGAACCCGCAACCTGCTGATTACAAATCAGCTGCTCTGCCAATTGAGCTACGCCAGCCTACGAAGGAAGAGAATATACTCAGCGACACCTCATTTTTCAACAGGTTTTTGACACGTCATCGATTATCATAGCAAATGATTGTCGATTTCACAAATAGAACACGTTATATTTCTGCCTTGATGAATGAAAAAAGCCGAAACATATCAATGTTTCGGCTTTCTTGTTTCATAAAAAAGAAAAATATTACTTCTGTGTAGCAAACGAACTGTCTCTATATCTCTCGAAAGCAAGAGCTGTTGTTCTGTAGACAATGTGAGCGAACTTGGTATACGGCATGTACAAAAACAACATCATAACAGAAACAAGGTGCAGAAAGTAAACTATGTAGCCAATTGTTGGCAAACCAAGCCAGCGCAAAATCTCGGCACCAAAACCCGTTACTCCAACCGCCATGATTTCCCAGATGAGAAACCAGTCATAAAATGTCCGGCTTGCCCGTCCTTCACTCTCAGCGTTCTTCCTGTTCGTCCAAAGGACATATGTGCCGAAAATCAGTGCAATCGCAGAAACATTAGCCATGATCTTTATAGGATCGTAAATTGGCAAAGGTCCATGTAAGGAAGGCCAGACCAGACCCAACACATCATTTTTGAGCAATGACCAACATGTTGTGATGAATAGACCAATAAATGCCAACATTATTGGCAAATGCCCCCGAACCCGATCAATATTCACCTTACACTCTCGAAAACGACTGTGTTTAACAATTTCAACAAGAGAAGGCCATAAAAAGCTTGAGAAGAATTGACCGATTGATGGGCGAAACACTGATTTAATCCCTGCATTGGCAGACATTGTTTGCCACAACTTTCTCACTCCCATATACGTAGAAAAAACAGCTAGGCCAGCAGCTGGAACCATAAAAAGAACAATAAAGAAAATATTCTTTGCATACCATTTAAAATCCCAAGTCCCAAAAAATTGTTGATAGCCATGGCTGGCAAAGTGCTCTTTGGTAGGGATATGCATCGCTCCTGAAAGCATCCATACAACAAAAATTATAGCGGCTGGAATACCTATTAAGATGGGAAGGTTTTTGGCACTTGTCGCCAATTTGGCTAGCCCGCTAGGCCATCCATAGAAAGTGTAAGCATAGGCACGGATAGCACCCAGAACATCGCCTGGCTTCGCTCCCCGCGGGCAATACGCTGAACAGTCCCCACATTGATGGCAAAGGAATATGTCTGGATCGGAAACGAGTGTATCCTTTAGTCCCCACTGGGACCAAATCATTTCCTTTCGAGGAAATGGCTTTCCATCCTTTGACAATGGACAGATTACAGAACACGTCGCGCACTGATAACACTTCTTCAGCGTATCACCACCAGCACCTTTCAGATATTCTATAAATTCAAGATCGGGTTGAACTTTCATTCTTTTCCTCCTGAGACTCTTCAAACCCATAAATAACAATCAAAAAACCTATTTTCGGTTTGAGTGTCAATGAATACAGTTGAAATGAGATTCCTTGACACCCATGCCTATTGATTCTAGAAACCCTTGAACGGATTCGGTCCCATCTCAACAATCCTGTCAACAAAATCATTGAGAATTTGAGGAATCTTGTCGTAATCAGTTATGGCCACTTGCTCCGCTGCGCATCTTTCGGACTCAAGCCCCAAACTCGAAAGCGTATCCCCGATATTTTCCATACGTTTGTTGGCGATTTCAGACCCTTTAACAAAATGACACTGGTAATTGTCGCCATATGTACAGCCAAGAAGCATTGCACCATCCATCCCAGCGGACAACGCGTCCCTAATCCAGGCCATATTGACAGATCCCAGACAGCGAACTGGTATAAAACGAATCATATGATTAATACCATTTCGCTTCATTCCAGACATATCAAGTGCAGGATACGCATCATTCTCGCATACAAAAACGACAATTCTCAATCTATCTTCATCATCTTCAGGTACTTCGATTGCCTTAACCATTGAACCTATAAGGTCAATGTTATAGTCCTTAAAGCCGATAATCCTCTCCGGGCATGCGCCCATGCAAGTGCCACAACGACGACATCGAGTAGGATTGGGCAGAGGAGTACCCTTGGCGTCGTCATCCAAGGCACCGAACGGGCACTCTTCAGTGCATCGCTTACACTGAGTGCAGCGCTGCATAAAGAACTCTGGATAGGTCGCATCGCCGGATCGTGGATGAACAGACACCCCTCTATCGGTTGACTCGAGACACTGAATAGCTTTCAATGCTGCTCCTGTGGCATCATCGACTGTTTCATCGATTGTCTCTGCTTTTCTTACTCCTCCACAGGTATAAACTCCAGTCCTTCTTGTTTCATATGGAAAACATATAAAATGAGAATCGGCATATCCGTCAAACAACTCGAGATCTGAAAATGCAGGTCCTTGTCTGTATGCCAGATTGATAGTGCTCTCGTGCAGAGTAGTCGGCTCCATTCCGGCTGCAAGAACAACCATATCAACTTCCAGTTCCACATTCTCCCCCAAAAGGGTATCTTCTGCGGAAACAACAAGCTTGCCGCCCTTGTCCCCCACTTGGGTCACGCTGGCTTTGGTCATGAAAATGCCGGTATTTTGCTGAGCCTGTTTATAAAACAGCTCCATGTGCCCCGGGGTACGCATATGCTGGTAGAGTATATACGCCTTCCCGTCGGGGTTGTCACCGCAGACATACTGAGCCTGTTTCAATGCCACCATTGAGGTAACAGAATTACAATATGGAAAATCTTTATCATCGGTTGTGCCGCCCGGACTCTGAATAAACGCCACATTTGCCGGCACTTTTCCTGCTTTTGCCAGTGCTTCGAATTCAACATTCGTCACAACATTTTTCAAAACACCATAACCAAGATGCTCATATTGCGACACATCGGCTGGCTTCCAGCCTGTCGCTAATACAACGGACCCAACTATAGTGGCTTCAGGATCAACTTCCGTATATTTCCGTAAACCAGCATTGGGATCTTCTTTCTGCCCCTTGTCAATCAACTCCTGTTCGTCGACACCGACCTTGGCTGGAGCATCCCACTCATTTTTTGAACCAGCTGGTTTAAATGACACAGCAAAATTTCCAGGTGCTCCACCAATACGCGCTACCTCCACCCCTGTTTTGATAGAAATATTGCTATCAGATGTAGCCTTGCTGATCAGTGCCTGAACTGGATTCTCTTCGAGATCAGTCCATGGAGCCTTCGTTGGGAATGATTTGCGCCAACCTACAGCCTTGCCGCCAAGTGTCTGTTCTTTTTCGACGAGCAAGACTTTATAACCTGCAGCAGATGCCTCCGTTGCGGCAGTGAGGCCTGCAATTCCTGCACCCATCACCATGATGGTTTTGCTCATATTTTCGAGTTTATACGGCTCTGGAAGTTCCGTCTTTTTGGCACGCGTACAAGCCATACGCATGTAATCCGAGGCGGTCTCCTGCAGAAATGCAGCAGCTTCCTTGTGAGGTTCTTTTCCTTCTGCCGGCTTTACTTCTGACCAGATTACCTGTTCACGAAGGTTGGCCCTCACAACAATGACACCTTCTCCGAAATCGAATTCTGTAGTCATTACACGAGGAGAGCACGCTCCTAAAACGACAGTATTCACTCCGTTGTCAATATCATTCTGGATTAGGCTACGTCCTTCCTTGCTACACAAGTTGGCTTGGACCTTGCACTCCATGGACATCTCTTTAGCCACAACTCCATTGAGTTCATCGAGGTCTAGGGTGTCCCCAATCCCGCAGCCTGAACACAAATATGCACAGTATTTTTTTGACATTGCTATTACCTCCTGGAAACCTGAATCGCCTTGAGTGCGGCTGCGGTAGATGATTGAGTAGTCGTAACGACATCTGCAGCCTTCTTAGCACATCCAGCTGCAATAATACCTTTATCCGTATCTGAAATAACAAAGCCGCTGTTATCCATGTTCAGAGGCATTGGAGCGTTCTGAACAGCAAGCTCTGGTTGCATCCCTGTCGCTAATACGACTAAATCAACCTTCTGAGAGATCTTGTCCCCCGTCACTGCATTTTCGGCAACCACGGTTACGCCGCCATCTGCTTCTGAGTTAATCTGAGCGACTTTTCCTTTGATGAAAAGAGCGTTGGCGTCACTCATTCTCTCTTCTCTGAATTTCTCGTATTTGCCAGGTGTGCGAAGATCAATGTAGAAAACATAGATCTTTGCTTCAGGGTACTGAGCTCTAACATATGACATCTGCTTAAAACTAGCCATGCAACAGATGTGTGAACAGTATTCAAGATGATTTTCATCTCTTGAACCAGCACATTGAACAAAAGCAACAGAATCTATAGCCTTACCATCTCCAGGACGGACAATATTGCCTCCGGTTGGCCCGTTAGGTGAGGCCATCCTCTCCATCATCATGTTCGTAATAATGGCATTTGACGTCCCGAACTTGAGATTATCTATCTTCTTCGCGTCATACGGCGCCCAACCTGTTGCCCATACAATCGCTCCAACCTGAACCTTCACTGTCTCAGGCTTCATCTCCAGATCTACTGCATCATATTTGCACGCTGCTCTCACAGCATCCACTCCAGAGCTGGAAAGTGCAGCTTTGTTTATAATATATCGCCGAGGAAAGGCCATCTCATGAGGCAAGTAAGCAGCTTTGCATTTGTCCATACCAAAATTGAATTCATTAGGAATCTCATCCGGACAGGCCGTTGCACACTCACCGCAGGCAGTACAATTGCTGTTTACATAGCGTGGAGCTATCTCAAGAGTCACTTCATAATTACCAGGACCACCTGCGACTGACTTCACCGTGGTCATCGTGTATGTCCTGATCCTTCTGTTAGCCTTGATTCTCTTGAAATTAATCTCCAGTCCGCAGCTTGGCGGGCACAGTTTTGGAAAATATTGATTTAATTGAGCAACACGTCCACCGAAACTCGGGCCTTTCTCTATGAGAATGACATCTTTCCCGACTTCGGCGGCTTCCAGTGCTGCTGTCAGCCCACTGATACCTCCGCCTACGACCAAAATTGCACCATTAGTGCCTTGCTCGTCAGTCATGCTTTTCCTCCATTCGATTCACTTAAAAATATGTGCTATTGACATGCTAAAATACTCTGACAGTCCGACTGAAAATAAATTAGACATATCAACCGTTGGCCTGAAATGAAGCGGTATAGAACCCTTTTATCCTATACAAGTACGGGAACAGGGGGTATTTCTCATGCTCATATAGAATAAAAAGATATATAAAGAAAATCTCCAGGAATCAGAGACTCCTGGAGATTTTCATTTCTTACACTACATCGAGAATATCAATATTACAGCCACGGATCAGTCTCGATAATGTTCACACATTCGACCTTCTCACACTTCCATTCCTTGGTTTCCGGATTAAAGGTGGAGTTAACGAAACACTTCCAGTTCTCGTCATCACAGGTCGGATAATCAGATCTGTAATAGAAACCTGGGTAGCGAGACTCCTTACGGAACTCGATGTGACGGATATGTGCCTCAACGCACCAGATACGGTGATAGTTTTCCCAGCAACGGAGGAGTTCATGCAGATCGCCCGCAGCCATCTTCTCTGCGTCTTCCCGAAGCAGTCTGAGCAGGTCGAGACAGATATTGAGAAGCTTGCCTGAGGTCATATAGTAAGTAGCAACGCCACCACCATATTCATCAGTGGCCTTCATCAGCCGCATCATAAGACCAGCAGGCTTGCAGTAGTTCGGGTTAACATCCGCAGCAGTAGATGCACCAGCAAACTCGATATAACGCCGAACCGGTGCGTATATCTCATCAACCAGTTCTTTTGCAGATTGCTTAAGTTCAGGTTTGAACGAGGCATTGTCACGGCAGAATTTGACCATCTGCTTGGCGGCGATACGACCTTCAGCATGGGACCCTGAACTGAACTTGTGTCCGGATGCACCAACACCATCGCCAGCCGTAAAAAGACCGTCAACGGTGGTCATACGGTTATATCCCCATTTGTACTTGTGAGCACGCGACGGGTTCTGGATATCGGGCACCCAGGACTCCTCCGGCCCAGAAGTCCAGATTCCGCAGCAACCAGAATGCGAACCAAGCATGTAGGGTTCGGTCGGCATGATCTCAGAACCGACCTTCTCGGGCTCGATATCCATACCGGCCCAGAGACCAGCCTGACCAACTGACATATCAAGGAAATCTTCCCAGGCCTCAGATTCGAGGTGTTTCCAGAATTTCTTTACTTCCTTCTCGTCCATGCCTTTGGCACGACGATCCTCAAGGAAGGCGTTAAGCGCAACATCGGTTGCCATGTAGATCGGTCCACGGCCAGCTTTCAGCTCGTTGAGCATGAGGTGGTTACGCAGACAGGTCGGGGTAACAGGAGACTGTCCGTAGGGCATGAACTTTGAAAGCTCGTCCTTGACCGCATCACTGTTGGCATAGAATTCGCCAAGACCGTTCTGTACTTTGGCCTTGAACAGCAGGAACCATGCACCTACCGGACCGTAACCATCTTTGAAGCGTGCCGGCGTGAAACGGTTTTCCATCATGGTCAGAGTTGCGCCAACCTGAGCACACATGGTGTAGGTGGAGCCTGCATTCCATACTGGGTACCATGCACGTCCTTTACCCTCACCGGTAGACCGGGGGCGGAAAATGTTAACTGCGCCACCGCATGCAACGAGGCAAGCCTTGCAACGGAAGATGTGAACTGCATTCTCACGAACTGAGAAACCGACCGCACCAGCGATCTGGTTTGCCTTGTTCTTGTCAAGAAGCAATTTAACGATGAATACACGCTCGATGATGTTGTCCGCACCAAGAGCAGTCTTCGCCGGCTCGGCAACAACACACTTGTATGATTCACCATTGATCATGATCTGCCACTTGCCGGTACGAACCGGATTGCCACCTTCACGGAGGGTCGGCGCCGGCTTAGCGCCATCAAGGTTCTCGCCGTCGGCGTCCTTCTTCCAGATCGGCAGACCCCACTCCTCAAACAACTTGACGGACTCGTCAACATGGCGACCACAGTCATAGATAAGGTCTTCACGAACAACGCCCATCAGGTCGTTACGAACCATCTTGACATAACTTTCGATCGGATTGCTGCCGATATACGTATTAATAGCAGAGAGACCCTGCGCAACCGCGCCGGAACGCTCAAGGGCCGCCTTGTCAACCAGGACGATCTTCATGTCATCCGGTGCCCATTTCTTCACTTCAAAAGCAGCACCACAAGCGGCCATTCCACCACCAACAATCAGAATGTCCACATCATGCTCTACTACCTGCGGGTCAGCAACGGCTAAAATCTCACCTTTCGGTTTATTTGGCAATGCCATATCTATATCTCCTATGTACTAAAGATTATGTTGGAATTTCGCTCTCTTTTCACACCCGGATCATTTAGGGGTCGGAAGATTTCCTTCGAGAAGCAAACATTCATCATCAAGACTGGCACCTTTCTGACCTACATAAGCATTCGCAGCACCCTCAGCGGTAGTGCGAACAGGGAACTTGAAGCGCTTGATATTCCCATTGCGGAACTTCACGGTCCACATAATGGAATCGGCGCTGCGCATCGGATGAACCTGGCCGCCCATCGGCACAAAGTCATCATAACCACGAACGAAGATCGCACCCTGCGGACAGATCTTGACACAGGAGTAGCACTCCCAGCACGCATCTGGCTCCTGGTTGTATGCCCTCATCTCTGTTTTCTCAAGGACCATAAGGTCATTGGGACAGATGTACATGCATGCGGTCTTGTCTCCACCTTTGCAGCCATCACATTTGGAAGGATCTACATAACTTGGCATTAAACTACCTCCTCAGTTTGTTTTAACTGTTGTGATCCTGCACTTACAGGACCCACTTACCCTATACTCAATCCGAGTCACCGCAAAAACTACAACTTGGAGACCGGCAGAACCTGGAAGCAGACCTAACCGATCACCTATTGACACCACAATGCAAATTTAAAACGAAAAACAGACAGAACAACTGAATGACTACTCATTTTTCCAAGACTTTTTTTATAATTTGTTGCCCTATAATTGTCAAGACAATTTCAGCAGGAGTCAGGTGCAACAACTAAGTGTAATCGTTTCGGACTAATACCTCTCTGGCCTTTGAGCCATCCGCCGGTCCGATTACCCCCTCCTGCTCCATTGTCTCAATCATTCTCGCAGCTCTGTTGTATCCAACTCTCAATCTTCTTTGCAACATTGATATCGATGCCTGACCAGACTCAGTGACGATGGCCACAGCCTCGTCATAGCGCTCGTCATACTCCAGCGAATCCTCCTCACCTTTGCCGTTATCGGACTCAATCTCATCGAGTATGGTTTCATCGTATTCGGATCCCCCTTGCTCACGTAGAAATTCAACCAGTCTCGACGTTTCGGCTTCAGATATGTACGCACCGTGAATTCTCTTTATTCGTGAAGTGCCAGGTGCAAGGAACAGCATGTCTCCTGCACCGAGCAGGTGCTCTGCACCAGAAGCGTCAAGAATCGTACGTGAATCGATTTTTGACGATACCTTGAACGAAATTCGCGTTGGGAAATTGGCCTTGATGAGACCAGTCAGGACATCGACCGATGGCCTCTGCGTCGCAAGAATGAGATGGATGCCGGCGGCACGCGCCATCTGGGCAAGACGGGCTATCGCTGTCTCCACGTCTTTTGACGCGACCATCATCAAGTCAGCAAGTTCATCGACGATGATCACGATATAAGGAAGTTTTTCCTTAATCTGCTTGTTATACGAATCAAAACTCTTAACCCTGGCTTCCTCCAGCAGGCGATATCGCCGCTCCATTTCCCGTACTGCCCAGTTCAATGCTCTTGAAGCCAGACGGGGATCTACAACAACCGGGTGAAGCAGGTGCGGGATACCTTCGTACCCTGACAACTCTATCCGCTTCGGATCGATCATCAGAAATCTCACCTCTGAAGGTGTTGCATTGAAGAGAATGGAGGCGATGATGGTATTAATGCCGACACTCTTGCCGGCACCGGTGGCGCCGGCTATCAACAGGTGTGGCATCTTTGCGAGATTATCGAGAACCAGGTTGCCAACGACATCCAGCCCCAGAGCAATACTCAGCTTTTCTGAATTCTTCCTATACGCTTCAGCCCCGATCAGGTCACGGATATATACGATTTGTCTTTTTTCATTCGGAATCTCAATGCCAAGAGCAGCCTTACCGGGAACCGATCCGACCACTCGAACCGACTTCGCACGCAACCCTAGGGCGAGATCATCAGCTAGTCCTACGATCTTGTTTATTTTTACGCCTGGAGCCGGAGAGTATTCGTAGGTTGTTACAACCGGCCCCGGGGATATTCCGATGACCTTCCCGGATACCCCGAAATTTCCAAGTTGCTGTTCGAGTTGCTGGGATAAGCGATAATACGTTTCTTTTTCAACACTTGCCTGGATCTGGGGATTTTCGTCGAGCAGATCGAGAGGAGGTAGATGCCAGTTTCCTCGCGTCGCCGGTTTTGCAGATGCCTTCTCTGTTTTTCCCGAATTATCAGAATGCCTTGGAATCTCCTTGACTATAGGCATCTCTTGCGGTTTCGATCTTTCTTCTACCGTTTTGCCTCTGTTGGCGCGCAATTTCGGAGATCGCGCAGCCAATTCCGATTCAACCAGTTTTTTTCGCCAGCCACCTTCCCGTAGATTCCCTCCGAAATCCATAAGCGATTGCCATAGCGAAACAAAAAATCTGTATGGCGAGAAGGTGGTGACGAGCATGATTGAGAGGAGCAGAATGAAAGCAAGGAAAAGGATTGTGCCATACCCGCCGATTATCGACTCAAAAAAGTTGAAGGCCCACTTCCCGACTGCTCCGCCTGATTCGATCAAAAGGCTGTCCGCCAGAGTCAATGCTGACACCAGGCCGCAGAAACTTACCAATGCGGCAATCAATCCGGGAATGACCTCCAATACCCGTGTCCAGTCCATTCTTGGCTGAAAAAACCTCAGGGCGAACAAAAACAGAAGAACAGCAAGGAAATACGCCCCCCAACCTGTGAAGCCGAAGAGAGCGTGCGAGATTGTATCCCCAATCTTGCCACACCAATTCGTATCTTGGGCAAGTGAGTTGGACAGGAGGCTAAGGAAGAGAAAAATCGCAGCAAAAACCCCAAGGAGCGCCAATGCCTCCTGCATGAATCCCGGGCGCGATCTTTCAGATGACGATATCATGACTTGCTTGGTTCTCCCGAAGAACACTTTCCTTCTCCAACTTTATATCTGCTTGATATAACGGGAATATACAGAATAAGCAAGTCGAAGAGGCTGGCGATTCACCCGCGCAGGATTTTTCTCACCGCATCGAGAACGCCATTGATAAAGGAAGGTGATTCATCGCTGCCAAAGCGTTTGGCGATCTCTACCGCCTCGTTGATGGCAACTTCATCAGGGATATCGTTGATAAAAACCATTTCACAGATTGCAAGCCTGAGAATGTTTCGGTCGGTCGCAGCTATCCTGGTCAATCTCCAATTTGTTGTGGCCTGCCTGATCAGTTCGTTTACACGCTCTGCATTGGCTAGGTATACATCCAGTAGATTCAGGGCATAAGAACGCCCTTTTCTGCTGACCTGAAACAGGCCGCAGAAAAGGGCAAACCGTTTCTCCAGACTTTCTGTGTCCGTGTTTCCGCGTACGACGAAATCCTCCTGAAAGAGAAACTGGAGTGCAGCCTCGCGCGCTTGTCGTCGAATTCCCATGATTTTTGGATACTGAACGTGAAATCGAGCAAGGCCAGTGAATATTTCCTAACAAGGTATCAGGCCGTTAGACGATTATGAAAAAACGAGATTGTCCTCGAATCGGACCACGCAATCTAAAGAAGGTTAGAAATCAGATTCGCCATTTCAACAGCGGCGACAGCGACCTCGGATCCTTTATTCCCAGCCTTGGTACCACTGCGTTCGATCGCCTGTTCAATTGTCTCTGTGGTCAGTACTCCGAAAAGCACAGGTACACCGGTTTCAAGACCAACCTGAGCAGAGCCTTTGGAAACCTCGTTGACCACCACATCGAAATGTGGCGTCGCTCCGCGGATTACCGCACCGAGACAGATTATCGCATCATATTTCTGCGAAGTCGCCATTTTCTTGGCAATCAAAGGGATCTCGAAAGCTCCGGGAACACGTGCGATGTCAATGTCAGCAGAATGCGCACCTGAACGAAGCAATGTATCAAGTGCTCCTTCGAGAAGTTTATCTGATATAAAGGAATTGAAACGGGCCACGACAATCCCGAATTTCTTGCCATCAGCCTTAAGGTTTCCCTCAATGATATTCGCCATATTTCTCACCGGTTATATTTATAACAGTTAGCTTCGTTCATACTACCTCGCCCTGGTCACTCAAGAACCTCAAAAAGGTGCCCCATTCGATCTCGTTTGCACTGGAGATACCCTCTGTTTTCAGGATTAGCAACAATTTCAATAGGAAACCTGGCAACCACTTCAATTCCATAACCCTCAAGCCCAACGATCTTCTTCGGATTGTTGGTCAAAAGCGCCATCTTCCGTATCCCCAAATCCCGGAGGATCTGGGCGCCGATGCCATAATCACGCAAATCAGCCTTGAATCCAAGTTTAAGATTTGCCTCGACCGTATCCATTCCCTGGCTGTCCTGGAGGTGATAGGCCTTCAGTTTGTTAATCAATCCTATCCCCCTTCCCTCCTGCCGCATATACAGGATAACCCCGCATCCTTCCTGGTCAATCATCCGCATCGCCGCATTGAGTTGCAGGCCGCAATCGCAGCGCGATGACCCGAACACATCACCTGTGAGGCATTCGGAATGCACCCGGACCAGTACTCGATCGGCATTCGCGAGGTCTCCCTTGACCAGCGCGAGATGGTGATGTTCATCAACATCGTTGGTATAGACAATCGCCCGAAAATCGCCAGCGTGCTCGGTCGGCACGCGCGCTTCTGCAGCCCGGTGGACAAGGATATCCTGCCGCAGGCGATAGGCGACCAGATCGGCGATCGTCGCTATCTTCAGTCCATGTTTCTCGGCAAATTTTTCGAGATCGGGCATCCGCGACATCGTCCCGTCATCATTCATTATCTCGCATATAACCCCAGCGGTGGTCATGCCTGCCAACCTGGCCAGATCGACGGAACCCTCTGTCTGACCGGTCCTGACTAGGACCCCGCCCTGTTTGGCGCGTAAGGGGAAAACATGCCCCGGGCTGACGAGATCGCCAGGTTTGGCGTCCTTTGCCACGGCTACCTGGATGGTGCGGGCGCGATCGGCAGCGGATATGCCCGTTGAAACACCGGTCCGGGCTTCAATGCTGACAGTGAATCCGGTGCCGTATGGCGATTTGTTGTCGCTGACCATCATCGGCAGTCGCAGTTTGTCGACCAGGTCAGGACTGAGGGTCAGGCAGATCAGCCCACGCCCGTAGGTCGCCATGAAATTGATCGCTTCATCGGTGACTGCTTCAGCCGCCATGCAGAGATCACCTTCATTCTCGCGGTCTTCATCATCTACCAGGATGATCATCTTCCCCGCCTTTATGTCTTCAATTACTTCCTCTATCGCGCTGACTGCCATAATTGTCACATTTCAGGTTGTAGTATTGGAATGAGCATTCGTCTTACCGATAAAAACCATGCTCAGAGAGAAACGCGGCGTCAATCCCATATCCTCCGCGCTTGTCGGTATTCGACCCGTCACCAGGGAGCAGGAGTTTTTCGACATACTTGCCGATGATATCCAGCTCGATATTGACATGTTCTCCGACCTGCAACGAACCAAGCGTCGTCATCTTCAATGTATGGGGGATGACCGACACAGAAAACTCTCCGCTGGAACAGGTATTGACGGTAAGACTGATCCCGTCTACCGCGATTGACCCTTTCTCGACAATATATCGGCTGTGTTCTTTGGGCAACGAAAAGCTGATCAGCGTGTAATCGCCGAGGGACTTGCAACTGCTGACAGAAGCGACGCAATCAACATGGCCGGACACAAGATGCCCGCCCAGGCGATCGGACAGCCTCAGCGCTCTCTCCATATTGACCAGATCACCGCTGTTCACCTTTCCCAACCTGGTACGCGCCAGGGTTTCCGGGGAAACATCGGCACTGAAGCGGCGTCCTCTGATGTTGTAGGCAGTCAGACAAACGCCGTTGATGGCAATCGACTCCCCCTCGTGCGGGTCAGCAAGGTCAAATTCGGCTTGGAGATCGAACGCTAATCCGCCGCCAACCGCCCTTTTCCCCACAAGTCTGCCTGTCCCTTCGATTATTCCGGTGAACATTGTGACATATCCCGTGCGGGTCAAGCGGCCTTCTCTATCTCCGCCGCCTTTTTCTCGTAACTCTCTGCAATATTCAAATGCTTAAAATTACGATGAATTGATGCTACAGTCCGGTAGGCATCGGCAGCTTTACTGCGGTCTCCGGAGGTCATGTAGATCGTCGCCATCTGCTCAAGGAGCTCAACCGTTCCACGCGGGTCGTTGTTGTGGTAGTAGGCGTCGAGAAGATCAAGACAGATCTCGGTTGCCCTTCGATAATCCTTCAGACCGCAATACACCTCTATGAATTTTTTCTGCAGGGCGATCTGGCTCATCGGATCCTGCATCTTCTCGCAAATGTCCCAGGCTTTCTGGTAATGTGCTCGCGCCTGCTCGAAATCCTGCCGGGCAAGACAGACATGTCCCAACTGATTTGAGGCATTGGCCACACCTACCTCGTCGCCTCTTTCCTCAAACCCGAGCAGGGCATTGTGTAATGATACCGCAGCCTGAGCATAACTCTGATTTTCCAGAAAGCGTCGCCCTTCCTCATAATCGGCTCGAACCGGATCGTCGGCGCGGCCGTCACTTGCTCCAGGCATCGGAGCGATGTCCTTGATATCCTGTAATGTATTTTTCATAACTCTTGTCCTTTATGTATCGCAGAGATCGCCTTTGCAGCTTCTTCAGCTACTGTGATGGTGACGGGGACACCGTTTTCCCACACCGTGAAGTCAGCCTTGTCGCCATTCAACATCATCAATTGGAGAGCAACTTCCGTCGCCTTGATCCGACCGAAAAGACGTGCGACCAGACCGCGTATCTGTGGATTCGGGTGCTGAAGAAAGTGGAAGAGATTGAAGAAAGGGGTATCACGGATAAGATCGGGACGTTTTTTGGCAATCTCGCCCATGGCCCAGAGAACCTGGGACCGAGTCGAATCTTCTCCAATATATCTGAGCAGATAGCGAGTGAAAGCCCCGAAAATATCAGGGCGTTGGCTAATTATATAACCGATAGTCTCGACCATCCCCCATGGGGTGGCCGCAGAATCGGAACATGCCTCGAAGAGTCGATGCAAGAGTTCGGAAACCTGACCCGGCTCCCGGCTCGCCACCCGCGAACAGACCTGTCCAACAATCCAGGCGGTTCTCCATCTCCTCTCCTCAGAAGGATCATACAGGAGTCGCTGCATCAGGCGGAGTGTCTTCTTATCGTCGAAACAGAGGCCGACCAGAGCATCGATATCTCCCTGTGCAACCATATCACCGACCAAAGGCTTTGTCGCCTTCTGCCGCACCCTGTTCTTGTCCGGGGCAGGCTCGACTACCGGAACTTTTTCCATTCGGGCAGTCGATTCGGCAACCAGGCTCTCCTTTTTCTCACTCAGACGACGGGCCAATTCTGACATCTCGGTATGCAGACGAACAAAATACAGGACTCCGCGGACATAGCGGCCATCGATATTCTTCATCTCGACAACCTGATGCAGGGTCTCATCGTAATTTTCAATGCGTCCGGTCAGGTAATCGTCTTCCGGCATCAGTTCCCAGGCCAGATCCCAATTGTCCCCGCATGCATACACCAGCGCCTCCACCATCGCCGCGCCGACATTGTGCCCTGTGGCGTCGCAGGTATACACCGCACCACACTGGCAACTTCCCACGGGAAACTCCGTCATTTTGCGCGTAGGGGCCTCAGTGGGCCTCCCGACCGTCTGCCCGCAGAAAGGACACCATGGCCTTTTCTTCAACTTTTCCTTGGACATATACCTCTGTTTTCCCTCTCCTTGCAATCAGGATCAGCCCAGCTTTTCACGGAGTCGAGCGGAAAAATTGGGATCCACAGAGTATCCGAGTTCTTTCGCCTTTTCCAAATGCTTCATCGCCGTCGCGTACTCTGCGCTGAAATACAGAGCTACGGCGAGATTGTTGTGAGCCAGCGGCGAATCCGGCTCGAGTTCGAGTCCCTTGCGCGCGGCGGCCAGCGCCCTCTCATCCTCTCCTTTCATTGTCAGCAGGGAAGTGAGATTAATCCACACCGTTGACAACCGGGGATTATACTGAATTGCCTTTTCATAGGCCTCGAGCGCCTTGTCCATCTCATTGCGCTGCTGTCTGATCAGACCTATATTGGCATAGGCCTGTGCTCCCTCAGGGTGTACCGATATCGCCTTCTCATTGAGGACAAGGGCCTGGTCGAGATCACCAAGGCCGAAATGAATCGCCCCAAGATTGATCATGGCGTCTCCATTCAACGGATCAATCTCGATCGCTTTCTCCAAAGCTTTAATCGCCTGTTCCGTTTTTCCGGCCTTCATATAAACCAGGCCAAGATGATGAAATGCGGAGACCGACTGGGGATTCTCCTGACATTTTTTCTCGAGCTCTGCAATGACTTTCGGCAAATCTTCCCGTAACTGTTCTGTCATGCTCAATCCTCAGTTTTATCTTCAATCAAAATCAGCCTTCTCCAGATAAACAACTCCGGGTACAATCAGGATCTGATTGCAGCCGGAGAAGATCGGAATCCCTGTTATCAATTCATGCCTGTCGCCAAAGATCTTTTCCAACATTTCCTCGGGCGCCTACACTATAGACACCTTCAGTTCACATGCAAGGGGAAAATAGACCCGCCGGCAGGGGCGTCCAGCCTCGATGATGTCAGGATTGAAGATTCTCCGTACAGGATATCAACAGTTCTTTCTGCTGATTGGCAAGCACCGTTTTTGCTTCGACAACATCCCTGCCGATTTGCGAAGCGAGTTCTTCCACGCTGGCGAATTTTCGCTCTCCGCGCAGAAATTTCAAAAGATTGACCTTGATCGGTTTTCCGTAAATATCCAGGTTGAAATCAAAAATGTGCGTTTCAGCCACCAGATCCTGGCCACCGAAGGTCGGATTATGGCCAATATTGAGGACACCGCCGTAGCACTTTCCTTCGCAGATCACTTGAGTGACATATACGCCATGCTTCGGCACAAGGTCATCCGGATCAACCCTCAAATTGGCGGTTGGGTAGCCCACTTCCTTGCCACCTCGCTGCTTGCCGACCTGAACTTCCCCGCGAATCTGATAGGGTCGCCCCAGGAGCTTTTGCGCCTCATCCACCCGACCATCGGCGACCAGTTGACGGATCCTGGTCGAACTCACGAGGATCTCACCTAAATAGAAGGCCTCCACAACCGTTACCGGAAAACCTTTTCTTTTCCCCTGCTCCTGGAGAAAGGCGATATTACCGCTCCGGCCTTTGCCGAAGGCGTAATCATATCCCACCACTAGTTCTTTCATACCAATACGTCGAAGAAGAATCTCATCGACAAAGTGCTCGGCCGAAGTGGCGGCAAATTCGAGAGTGAACGGGACGACAAGCAGGGCATCTATGCCCGCCAGCCGGATCTGTTCAATTTTCTGATCACAGCTGGAGATCAGCTTGATCCCGCCCGGGCGAAGAATCCTCAGCGGGTGCGGATCAAAGGTAATGGCCAGGCTCGATCCCTTCCGCCTGTAAGCCTTATTGGCAACTTCCGCGAACAGCCTCTGGTGACCAAGATGAACACCGTCGAAGTTGCCAATGGTGACGCACACGTCTGCAAAGGGTTTGGTGATATCCTCTATCCTTCTGTAAATATCCATGGCCTCAGATACAATTATTCTTTTTTCTTCCCGTCACAAGAAAACCTTGACAAACACCATCCCAGGAAGCATATTCATCCCCGTTGCCGAAGTGGCGGAATTGGTAGACGCGCTAGGTTCAGGGTCTAGTGGGGGTATCCTCGTGGAAGTTCGAGTCTTCTCTTCGGCACCAAATTAAATTCCAAAGACATCCCCTGAAGTCCATTAAGCCCGCAACCGTAAAAGGTTTGCGGGCTTTTTTCGTTACGTTCCCTGGTGCTGATCAACTTGGCAGAATACATGCTACACACTCATCACTGGGCAGTGGCTCAAATCCCGGCACACGCCGCGCCAGAGGCACGAAGATACTCTGAAACTGTTGCCAAGTCAACTGCAACGCCAGCCACAGCTGGCGACCTCAGCAAACTGCGCCACAAAGAAAACTGAGATGTGGGAAACAACAAAGAGTGCGCATGAGCGTTCCAACTGCATATTATCACCTGACATACCGAATTTCACTCTGCTGCCGGTGAAAGCGAGGGCCCACGCTTCAATCCCACGCGATGCATGAGCCGTATTTCACCCTTGCCATCGAATCCGGACCGACCAAATTTGCCGGCAAACGCCGATCAACAGCGGGAATCCGCCTATCTATCCCTTGACTGAGTATGGAAAAAAACCTATTATGGCACCAGTTCCCAGCCCGCTTCTTCACTCGACATCCATCGATTGATTTCGCGTAAATACAATTCCACAATCTCTCAAGGAGTTAAGAATGCTTGAACTGAAAAAAGGTGATGACATTCTTGCAGTTGTCGGAGGTATCGAATCGATAGCCGCTGCCAGGACGTTGATCGATGCGCAACTTGACCAGACCAACAAAGACAAGCTGGCCAGGATAACCAATGAAGAGGCTCTGATCAAAATCGCCAACGCGATCTCCATCTGTGGCCCCGCCATCGTCTTCATCAACACCGGCAACGAAGCTGATGTCCAGTGGATTCGGGAATACTCGATCAAAAAAGGAGAGGAAAAAGCGCTCGCCAAAAAGGGCCATACCATCCATTTTGATCTGCCTGAAGACCAGGCCCGCCTCGTCAATCAGACGTATTACATCATCAACGAAGGCGAAAAAATGAGTTCCCTGGCCAAAACCATCCTTCGCCAGGAAGCCCTCGCATACGTTCAGCAGCATATGCGAAACATCATGAACGGCATGGTGATGATGATCGGATTCTACAGCCGCGGACCTGTTGGTGCTGTCGCCGCCCAGCCGGCAATAGAAATCTCCTCCTCCGCTTATGTCCTCCACTCTGCAGAAATCCTGTACAGGAACTGCTACGCCGACTTTGACGCTGAAGCCGCTCGGGCAGGGTTGTTCTATACCAACCTGCACTCGGAAGGACCGAACAAGTCAGAGGATGTGCCCAAAGCCAGAATCTTCATGGACAGGAGCTGGATGACCACGTTTTCCACCTTCTGTACCTACGCCGGTAACACCTTGCTTCTCAAGAAAGGCAATCATCGCTTCACGGTTGATTACGTCACCTACTACAAAGTAGAGGAGCAACTCGCCGAACACATGTTCATCACCGGCATGACCGGTCCGGGCGGTCGCAAGACCTTCTTTGCCGGTGCGGCACCTTCCGGTTGCGGCAAAACCACCACAGCTATGGTTGGAACCGATTTCATCGGCGACGATCTAGCCCAGTTCTGGATCGCAGCGGACGGGACACTGCGAGCCATCAATCCGGAGAAAGGCATTTTTGGGATCGTCGAAGACGTCAACCGCGAAGGAGACCCATTCCTGATGGATTGCCTGCGTGGTGAAGGGACCGAGGTGATCTGGTCGAATGTCCTGATAGACGAGAATGGTATCCCACACTGGGTGGGTCACGGGGAATCGACACCGGCAAGCGGCGAGAATTTCATGGGCGAATGGTACGAGGGCAAGGTGGACCATGAAGGCAATGTGGTCCCGATGTCTCACAAGAATTCCCGGTGCACTCTTCTTGCATCTGCCATCGCCAACCACGCCACCCAGGTTGCCGAAGACCCGCAAGGGGCACCTGTCAAGGTCATTACCTATTCAGGACGGGACGCCGATACCATGCCGCCGGTATGGGTCGCCAAATCTGCCGATGAAGGTGTCGTCATCGGGGCCTCCATCGTTTCGAAGGCCACGGCAACCGAAGTCGGCGCGACAGGAGTGCGCCGCCAACCCTGGGCCAACGCCCCGTTCATCCCCGGTGCCCTGGCAGACTATATGGACGCCCAATTCAAGTTCTTCAATTCGAATAAATTCTCCGAAGCCGGGAGGCCTATCATGGCTGGGCTGAATTATTTTCTTACTCACGAGAACAGAATGGGGCCTGGCAAAGGTCTGCTGGGAGAAAAAAGGGATGTCAAGGTCTGGCTTGGCTGGCTTGAATTGTTCGCCCACGGCGATGTCAGTGCTATTTCCACCCCCATCGGCTACCTACCGAAATACGCTGACCTGAAGTCCCTCTTTGCTGCGATCGATAAAAATTATCCCAAAGATCTCTACGACATGCAGTTTGCCTTGTATGTTGACAAGATTATCGCCCGGATTGAGATGCAGTCCGAAGCCTACAGTAAAGAAGAGGGAATTCCGCCGAGATTGTTCGATATTTACAGCAGACAAAAGGCTGAGCTGGAAAATCTCAAAGAAAAATACGGTTCAATCGTCGCCGTCGACAACTTGAAGTAAATCCAGTCCATCTCGCTTCACAAGATCCGGATATCATACTGACCTGTGATATCCGGATTTCTTTTCGCCCAAGACCATCGCCATAGGCAGCGCATATTGTTCGGAATAAACACGCCAGCAATTACGCATCATATTTTCAGCATTCGCTATGCCAACTTCCAGTGCACCAGCAACAACTGCTTCAGCGTGTCGATTTGGTTTGCAATCCTTCCAAGGAGTACTTATCTTCTTAAGGGTTTTTAAGTTTTTCAGCAATTCCAAGGCAAAAGAAAAGTCCTGGCAGAGGGTGACAATCACCTGACCTGAGCCGGTTTATATTCAGAATCAATCAGTCAATCCAGATCGGGAGAAATCATTCATGTCCAATCAAGACCAACAACCACCCTGGGGAAGAAGGAATCGACCGCAGACACCGGAGGAACTGGTCGCTCAACTCATCAAGAAACTGCAGGATTTTTTTTCCGAGGCAAAGAAGCCATCTCCGGATAGCGGAAATGGCGGTCCGGCTGGTGCACCGGCAAATCCGTTCGCCAACATCGGCAAGATCTTCACCTTCATCCTGGTTTTAATCGTCCTGCAGGGCGTCTACCTTTCCGTCTTCAAGATCGCCCCCGGAGAAGTCGGCGTCGTCCTGCGCCTCGGCCAGTATCTGCGTAGCGCTGCCCCCGGTCTCCACTTCAAGATCCCGTATGTCGACACCCTGTATAAGGTCGACACCGAGAGCATCAGAAAGGAAGAATTCGGATTCCGGACCCGTCTGCCGGGTCAACCCGCCTTTGAAAGAACAGGCTACGAGAATGAGTCGCTGATGCTGACGGCCGACAAAAACGTCATCAACGTCGCCTGGATCGTCCAGTACAAGGTCAGCGATCCCTATTCCTTCCTCTTCCAGGTGCGCAATGTGCAGCAGGCCATCCGTGATGCCTCGGAAAGCGTGACCCGTCGCATAGTCGGCAATATGGATTTTGATTATGTCCTGAGTTACCGAGAACTCCTTGCTGCAGAGGTGAAAACGGAACTGCAGGCGTTGCTCGACAGACTCGAAGCGGGTGTCGGGGTGGTCACCGTCCAGTTCCAGGATATTAACCCCCCCGACCCTGTCAAACCGGCCTTCAACGAGGTCAACGAAGCAGATCAGGATATGAAGCGACTGGTCAATGAGGCCCAGGAGACCTATAACCGGGTTATCCCCAAAGCCAGCGGTGACGCCAAAAAAATCATTCAGGAAGCGCACGGCTATGCCGCCGCGAGGATCAATGACGCCAAGGGTGAAACGGAGAGGTTCACCGATATCCTCAGAGAGTATAAGAATTCTCCCGATGTCACCAGGAAACGGCTGTATCTTGAGGCCATGCAGGAAATCCTGCCCAATGTCGAATCGGTTTATGTTATCGACAAAGACCAGCAGTCGCCGCTGCCGCTGCTGAACATCTCCGGCACGAAGGCTCTACCGGTTCCAGACGCGAAATAGCCGCCATCCATAGAAGGAAAAAAACATGAAACATATCGTCCGACTCATCCTCGCCGGTCTCGTGCTCTTTGCCATCATCGTCGTCTATGACGGCATCTATGTCCTTGAAGAGGGAAAACAGGTCGTCGTCACCCAGTTCGGCGCTCCCGTGGGCGAACCGGTCACCAAGGCCGGCCTGCATTTCAAACTGCCTTTTGTCCAGGTTGCCAATTTCTTTGAGAAGAAGATCCTGATCTGGGACGGCGAGCCAAACCAGATCCCCACCAACGACAAGACCTATATCTTTCTTGACGTCACAGCGCGCTGGCGGATCACCGACGCCCTGAAATTCATGCAGGCTGTCAAGACGGAGACCAAGGCCCAGTCACTGCTCGACGATATCATCGGCGGCACGGTCCGGGACCTGGTCAACAAGAACGACCTCATCGAGATCATCCGCAGTTCCGACTGGTCTCCGGAAAAAATGTCACCGACAACGGACATCATTGGCGTGAAGCCGAAGCAGGGTCGCGACAAGATCGCCATAACCGTGCGTGACCAGGCGGCCAAACTGACTCCGCAATACGGTATCACCCTGATTGACGTGATGATCAAGAGGGTCAATTACATCGATTCCGTGCAGCTCACCGTCTTCAACCGGATGATCTCAGAACGGAAACGGATAGCCGCGGAGAAGCGTTCTATGGGTGAAGGCCAGAAGGCCGAAATTCTCGGCAGGGTTGACAAGGAACTGAAACAGATCATTTCGGAAGCCAACCGTGAGGCGACAACGATTCGGGGCAAGGCCGACGCCGAGGCGACAAAAATCTACGGCCAGGCCTACACCCAAGATCCGGAATTCTATGCCTTCCAGAAAACTCTCGAAAGCTACCGGTCGATAGTCAATAAGAATACATCGCTCATTCTCTCATCGGAATCCGATCTGTACCAGTATCTGAAGAGTGTCTCCGGGCTCGAGAAGTAAAACACTGCAAAATGAAAGGGGGGATGCAGAACGAAATGCCTCCCCCCTTCCTGCCTTCGCGCGACCCGCATTGTCGTGTCATGCGGCAGGATCACCAGGGTCGAGACCATCACCCAGCCCGGGATACGCCGGCGCCTGATCCTGGCGAAAACGGATCCTTCCCTTTTCAGTCAGCAGGCGCTGGAATCTGGCAATTTCCTTTTCATCCCCGATCTGTTCAACTCCCAACTGGTCAAAACGGCAGTTGCAACGGTTGAGCTGGCCAAAACACCAGGGACAGACTTCAACTGGGCAACCAAACTGGTGAAACTCCCCTTCGAGAGCAAAACAGGCCGGACACCGGCCAGAGGCGGCCTTACTCGTCCCTCGGTACACCTCATGTTCCCGCAACAGCCTGCAGGCCCGGTGATAATCCTCGTGGGCAGGAAAGCCAAAGAATGCCAGGAGTTCTTCATCGACCTCGTGACCGCTTTCCCCGATATACACAACCCGTTCTTTCTCCACCACATACAGGTATTCATACCCCTCTGTGATGACCGCAAACAACATGACGCCCTGATAGGATGCCATTTCCACGACTCTCTCCACGGCTTCTTCCCGAACTTCAGGTAGCGACCGGTAATATTCGCGCAGCAGAAGCAGGCCCGGGATGTCTTCGCGGTACCTGTCAACAACCTGCATGGCCCCGGACAAATTCTTCTCCGGTACTGCATAACGGAGAAATACCATCGTCTCCTGATACAATGCCTCTATCTTCTTGTTCTTCATTTCTGCTTTGTTGAAATCTTAAATATCAGGCCGTCACTGCCGGCAGGTGGACTGCCGGCTGACCCAAATTTTCAGTACGTCTCCGCTCACTTGGCGAGGCTCCGGCCAACTGTGCAATTCACCACCAGCGGCACATCCAGGGACAACGCCTTCTCCATAGCACTCCTGATGATCGCGACAGCTGGTTCCAGTTCCCCTTCCGGCATTTCAAAGACCAGTTCGTCGTGGATCTGCAGCAACAATCTGGCTGGCAGGGCCTGCTCGGCGATAATCCGGTCGACGGAAACCATCGCCAGTTTGATAATGTCGGCCGCAGTACCCTGGATCGGCGTGTTGATCGCCGTCCTCTCGGCAAATTCACGACTGACGCGGTTACTGCTGGAGATATCCGGCAGGCTGCGCCGACGCCCCAGAAGCGTGGTCACAAAACCATCCCGACGCGCCTGCTCGACAACCTCGACCATGAAACGCTTCACTCCCTCGTAAAGGCGAAAGTACCTGTCGATAAATGTCTGCGCTTCTTTCCTGCCTATATTGAGTTGCTCGGAAAGGCCGAAACTGCTCATTCCATAGACAATGCCGAAATTGATGCTCTTCGCCACCCTCCGCATCTCGGAGGTGATCAACAGCGGCGATACGCCAAAGATTTCCGCGGCAGTCCTGGCATGGATATCCTCACCCGACCGGAACGCCTGCAGCAACGCCTTGTCCTGCGAGTAATGAGCAAGCACCCGAAGGTCTATCTGGGAGTAATCTGCAGCGAGGAAAACCATGCCTTCCGCCGGGACAAAAGCCTGGCGGATGCGGTTACCTTCATCGGAGCGGACAGGGATATTCTGCAGGTTGGGGTTACTGCTCGACAACCTCCCCGTGACAGCAACTGCCTGGTTGAACGATGTATGCACCCTTCCGGTCACCGGATCCACCAATGATGCGAGTCGTTCGACATACGTCGACTGCAGTTTGGCGATGGTCCGGTAATCCAGGATCCGAGCCGGCAGATCATGGCGTACAGCCAGTTTTTCCAGGACCTTGACATCCGTTGAAAAACCAGTCTTGGTTTTGCGGCCGAAGGGCAACTGCAGTTCATCAAAGAGGATCTCACCGAGTTGACGCGGCGAATTGATATTGAACTCCCTGCCGGCAAGGCGATAAATTTCCTGTTCAAGGGTGGCGAGTTTAGCCAGAAATTCGGCGGAGAGCCGTGCCAGGACTTCGTGATCGATGGATATTCCGGCAATTTCCATCCGTGCCAGAATCGGCATAAGCGGCATTTCCACCTGATGAAAAAGTCGATACAGCTGCTTCTGTTCAAGGATAGGTTCATACTCCCGCCAGAGCAGCAGGGCGGCATAGACATCTTCACAGCTATAGTTGCAGGCCGCTTCAATAGTAACATAGGCGAAACAATCCGGCCGCTTGTCCCCTGCCGTTACGTTTTCGAACGAGGTCAGACGGAAACCACGCGCCATCAGCAACTCGTCGAGCTTGAACGACCGGGCGGATTCTTCCGTCAAATAGGCGGCAATAAGGGTATCATAGAGCGGCCCTGCAAGGTCAATACCGCAATGCTGGCGGAAGACAGTATAATCGTATTTCAAGTTATGGCCGATTTTGGGCAGGCGCGGCGATACGAAAAAAGGCCGCAACGCCTCGACGACCCGCGACATCTCCAACTGTCCAGGCACGAGACTGCCGTCGTTTACGCGGTGCCCGATTGGAATATACCAGGCACGAGCGAGGTCGGTACAGAGGGAGATCCCGACCAGTTCGGCGGTCCGGGCATCGAGCGAGGTGGTCTCGGTATCGACACACAGCACGTCCGCGTTACGCAGAGTATCCGCTAGTCGTTCCAACTCCTCAGGCGTTCGAACAACGGTGAACCCTTCAGTCGGCACGGCCGTATAGGTCTCGACCTCTTTCAACAGGCTCGTGAACTCGAGTTCAGTGTACAATTCCCTGATGCGCTCCATATCAGGATCTGTGACAGCGTACTCGGCCAGAGATTCTGGGACGGGAACATCCTCCTTCAGCCGAATCAGGTCTCTGGCCAGAAAAACCGAATCGCGGCCGCTGAGCAGTTTTTCCACCATCTTAGGCTGTGGAAGCGTGCCGATATCCTGATAAATGGCTTCCAGCGACCCGAACTGGTTGATCAGCTTCTCGGCGGTTTTCGGCCCGATCCCGGCGACTCCGGGAATATTGTCTGAACTGTCGCCAATCAGGGCAAAGCAATCCAGCAACTGCTCCGGCCGAACATTGTACTTCTTCACGACCTCGGCGGCATCCATCACCTTGTCCTTCATCGGATCCCACATTGTCGTTTCGGAGTCGATCAACTGCAGCAGATCTTTATCGCCGGAGACGATAACGACCTTCTGCCCGAGATGACGGAGTTCACGAGTCGCCGAAGCGATCAGGTCGTCGGCTTCGAAACCGGATTGTTCCAACACCCGGATATTCAACGCCTCGACATACTGCCTGATGTAAGGGATCTGCTCTGCCAGGTCTGCTGGCATCGGTGGTCGATTTGCCTTGTATGCGCTGTAAAGCTCATGCCGGAAAACCGGCCCTCGGCTATCAAAAGCCACCGCCAGATAGCGCGGACTCCTCTCCTTGAAGAGGCGTCGCAAGATACTGATAAAACCAAAGACAGCATGCGTGGCTGTCCCTTTGCTGTTGGATAAGGGGGAAATGGCATGATAGGCGCGATAAATATAGGCGCTGCCGTCAATGAGAAAGACTTCTTCCTGCACAGCGGGGACCTCCTATCGAATGGTTGTTGTTGGCCTCCTGACTCGTGCCCTCTCTATACTTTATCGCCGTAATTCACGCACCGGATTTCCTGTCCATTCTGCCCACCGGCCTCTGCCTCTAACTGCCCCTAAAATAAAGCGGCCGCAGGACATTTCCCTGCAGCCGCCAAATCACCCGCACTCACCCGTGCGAATTGTCGTTTTTTACCTTGCCGGACGCACCCATGAGGCCTGTGGCCCTTTGTCCCCGACAGTCTCGCCGAAAACGACGCTGTCACCTTCGGCCAGGGCGTCCATCTCAACATTTTTCAATGCATTTTCATGGAAATAAATATCACGTTCATCGCTCGAGGTGATGAAACCATACGACTCATGTGGGGAAAGTTTCCTGATAATGCCGTATCTATCCCCCTCCGGGCCAACTTCAGGCTGTTTGACGGTTTGGCGCTTTTTTCTCAGAATTTCTTTGAGTTGATCGGTAAGGACGTCGAATGCCTCAATCAACTGGGGACGAACTCCTTCTCCCCTACGGACTACAACCAAGGTATCGTTTGGCACTGTTGCAACTAATTTGACCTCAAACCCTCCTTCCTTATGATGCGTTGTAGCCTCAATGCTGACACGAAGATGAAGGACATAATTGGCATAAAATTTCACCAGTTTTTCCTTTTCTTCCTCGATCTTGTCCTGCCAGCTTTTTCGCAACTCCACATTCCGGGCCTCGATCTTCAGTTCCATATAGCTCCTCCGTCAAAAGCTCCGATAGTGACTTGCGCCACCATCTCTCCCGTGCCCGCAGGCACCTTCCCGGCAGATACGCTTCCCTGTCAATATACTTGACCGGAAGCGGAGTCCATGCATGCGCCCCTCTTGATCTGCCTTTAGTTCAATTATAGTCCCCTCCCTGCTATAATCAAGTAACATAGCCCTCTTTCTCTCCAAACACTGCAGATTACAGAATATTTCCACCATCAACGCGAGTTCTGGTGGCGGCAGGCAGGTCCATCCGTTACAATATCGGTGTAGAGATAGGCAACAGACCAAGGAGAAGAGACATGCATACGCAGAAGACAGGGGTAATCCTTCTCAACATGGGAGGTCCTGAGAAACAGGAGGATGTTGCGCCGTTTCTTTACAATCTCTTTTCCGATCGCGAGATCATCCGCCTCGGGCCTGCGTGGTTGCAGAAGCCACTCGCCTGGCATATTTCTCGGAAAAGGGCAGCAACGAGCAGGCAGGCATACGCCCAGATCGGCGGAGGTTCGCCGCTCAGACAACGCACCTTGCAACAGGCGCAATGCTTGCAGGACAGCCTGCAGGCCGATGGCGACTATGTGGTTTCCGTGGCCATGCGCTACTGGCATCCTCGGGCCGCCGAAGCGATCACTGCCCTGCAGACCCATGGAGTCGAACGATTGGTCGCCCTGAGCCTGTATCCACACTATTCACGGGCAACCACCGGTTCTTCGGTATCCGATCTGAAAAAGGAACTGCAACGCCTTAATGCCAGGATACCCTGCACCACCATCGAGTCCTGGCCGGACCACCCGATGTATATAGATGCTCTCGTAGACCGTATCAGCAGTGGCCTGGCCCGCTTTGGCGGCCAGGACGTGCAGATCGTCTACAGTGCACACAGTCTCCCGGTTTCCTTTATCAAGGACGGCGATCCCTACGTCGATCACACTCTGCGAACCATCCGGGCAATCGAAATGCGGACGAAAAGACCGGGACGTCTATGCTATCAGAGCCGAAGCGGCCCGGTTGAATGGTTGTCGCCTTCAACGCCTGACATGCTGAAGACGCTGGCGGAGGAGGGGGCCAAGAACATCCTGATGGTCCCGATCAGTTTCGTTTCCGACCATATCGAAACCCTGTACGAGATCGACATTCTCTACAGAAAACAAGCAGAAGGGCTTGGTATGAGATTGCTGTCGAGCCCTTCCCTGAATACCCACCCGTTGTTCATTTCCGGATTGAGGGACCTGGTCCTCGCGTCTGCCCGGCAGGATCCGCCTGGGTAAATTGGGGACAGCGGCAATAATATGTCATGGCTGAAATCTCCGCATCCTCACATTCATCAGGATTGCGAAACAGATCATTGTCGTCATCAGCGACGATCCGCCATAAGAAACAAGCGGCAGAGGGATACCAACCACCGGCAGGAACCCGAGGATCATCAGGAGATTGATCACAGCCTGCCAGAAAATCAGGATTACGACACCGAATGCCAGCAACACCCCGAAACGATCCCGCGCATTCATTGCGATATACAGCCCCCAGATGAGGAGGGCAAAATACAGACCAAGGAAGATAAAGCTACCGACAAACCCCCACTCTTCCCCCCAGACAGCGAAGGCGAAATCTGTATGGCGTTCAGGGAGGAAATGGAGATGTCCCTGCGTCCCCTCCAGATACCCCTTGCCGAATTTACCACCGCTCCCGACAGCAATCTTCGACTGGAGGATCTGATAGCCGTTGCCCATGGGATCATCCTCCGGGTGAAGGAAGGTCTGTATCCTCTGCTTCTGATACGGTTTCAGCACCTTCTCCCAGGCGACGACAACAAGTGCAATGGCTGTCGTTCCCAGAATGAGATAGGTGGAAAGCTTCAGACGGACAAAAATCGTCATCGACACAAAAATTATCGCCAGCATCATCGCCGTTCCCAGATCCGGCTGGAGCAGTATGAGCAGAAATGGAACACCGGTAAGAATGAGAGGGACAACCAGCTGCTTGAGGGAATAGCCGTCAACAACCTCCTTCCTTGAATAGTAACTCGCCAGAGTGATCACCATCATCAGCTTCGCCGGTTCCGATGGCTGCAGTTTGAAGAATCCAAGATTGATCCAGCGCTGTGAGCCATTGGCCTCGTACCCGATAAAATACATCAGCACCAACAGCAGGATAATCAGGAAGTAGAAAGGATAATTCCAGAAAAGTAATTCCCGGTAATCGACACTGATTACAACCAGGAAGACGGCAAAACCCATCAGAAGGAATATACCCTGCTTCAAGTATGGAGTCGCCGAAAGTGATTTCGGCGGATAGGAAGCGCTATAAAGATTGCTGAGTGCCGCAGCGCAGACAAGCAGGAGCAGGATGAGCAGGACAAAATCGAAATTTGCCAGCAATCTCCTGTCAATGCGAAATAAGTTCATTTTCTTCCCTCCCACCATTTCGCCTTTTCAGCAATGGGACAATCAGTGCGTATCTCTGGCAATCTCTTCAGCACGAGCGGTCAGTCGGTCCCTGAAATACTCTTTCATGACAGCGGTAGCTATCGGAGCAGCACCCGATCCTCCATGCAGACCATGCTCAACCAGAACGGTCACCGCAATTTCCGGGTCCTCCGCCGGCGCAAAGGCGGTAAACCAGGCATGATCGCGGAATTTATAGGGGATATCCTCTTCTTTCAGATGTCTGTAAGCCGCCACCTTGACGACCTGAGCGGTTCCCGTTTTACCGGCGACCGTAATCCCGTCAATCTTTGCACTCCGGGCGGTTCCATGTGGACCGTTGACTACACCAACCAATCCCTGACGGATCAGGGCCAGGTACTTATCAAACCCTTTGATTTCTTCAAGAAGCTCAGGTCGAAACGTCTGTACCACTTTGCCATCCGGATCGGTCACCTGCTCGACAATCTGCGGCCGGAACAATTTTCCGCCATTGGCAAGTGTCGCAGTCATTTGACAGATCTGCAATGGGCTGGCCAGGTTGAACCCCTGCCCGATCGCCGTCGACAGGGTTTCTCCATCCTGCCACTTAGTCTGGTATCGGGATAGCTTCCATTTTTTGGTTGGGGTCAGGCCGCTCTTCTCATGTTCCAGTTCAACCCCGGTCTTGCGTCCCAGACCAAACTTCCCTGCAAACTCAGCCAGGGTATCAACCCCCACCCGCTGTCCAACCAAGTAAAAATAGACATCGCAGGATTCCTCGAGCGCCCGCATCAAGGTGACGGTGCCATGGCCTCCCTTTTTCCAGCAACCATACCGCCGGTTGCCGAAAGTATAATGGCCTGGACAGTAAATCGGCGTGTCCGGCGTGATGACACCTGTCGCCAGGCCAGCGAGGGCTGTAACCACCTTGTACGTCGACCCGGGAGGATAGGTTGCCTGCACCACCTTGTTGAGCAGGGGGTGTTTGGGATTGTCAAGCAACTCCTGCCACCTCTCATGGGAAATGCCGCCAACGAAATCATTGAGGCGGATATGCGGAGTCGAGACAGCGGCCAGAAGCCGCCCCGTCTTCACCTCCATGGCAACGACGGCCCCGGACTTTTCCCCTATCTCCATAAGACTCTCGGCCGCCTGCTGCAGATCGACATCGAGTGTCAGGCGGATCTCCCGACCAGGCATCGGGTCGTCGCTCTTCAAGAGCTTCCGCTCAAAGCCTTTTGCGTCAACCTCGGAGTAATTGTTTCCCTTCTCGCCGCGCAGGTCGGCCTCCCGGAGCTTTTCCAGGCCCATTTTGCCTATCAGATCCCCGCCACGATAAACGGTCTTATCGGCTTCCTCCAGTTCGGTTTTGCTGATTGCGCCGAGATAACCGATAACATTGGCGGCAAGATCCTGGTAATGGAAAACCCTCACGGGCTGGACTTCGATCCGGATACCTGAAAAATCCTTATTGTGGTTCTCCAGGAATGCCAAGGTCTTCCAGTCGATATCCTCTTTCAAGCGAATCGGCAGATAACGTGGTGTACCGGAAGCTTCACGCACCCGGTTCCACAACACGGTTATATCCTCATTCAGGATCGGTGCCAGACGTTTCAGCACATCGTCCAGATCGCGTGAATCCTCCCGCATCAGCACGACATTGAATGCTGGCCGGTTGGTGACGATTTCCCTGCCCTTGCGATCGAGGATATGTCCCCGCGGCGCTGCCACCTGGCGGATGCGCACCCGGTTTGAGTCGGCCCTGTTTCTGTATTCTTCTCCATGGTTGATCTGCAACGACCAGAGTCGCAGAATGATCAGCGAGAAAAAAACCATGACGACAACGATCGCAGCCCCCACTCTCCGCCGCAGGCTGTCGAGAGCCGTCTCATCGCGCTCGGTTATCTCATCCGCTTCCTTTGCAAAAAGCTCTCTGAAAATCATGATGAAGCCATGCGAATCGGATTCTCAACCCCTCCGTTTCAAAGGACGAGGCTGTGTTTTTCTCTTCTGCAGGAAATCACTCAAGGCATTCAGCAGAACAAAGCAGGGAATAGTGGCAAACAGCAGAATACCGGTCTCGGCAAACAGTTTACCCCATGACCATTCCGGCAGCAATTGTGGTTCGGTGAACGCATACAGGGTGTAGCGAACCAGTTGCACGATAAAATAACTGAGCCCGACCAGAGGTATCTGATACATGGATTCCCGCAACGGGTTGTTGGTCGTCAAGGCCTTCAAACTCACAAAGACGGCAAGACATTCCAGGGGAAAGATACCGAGGTCGATCCCCGTCAGTACATCCATAATCCATCCCAATGAGAAGACGAGCAGCAAGCCTGGGATCCAGGCAAAACGATACGCGGTATAAGCAACAAGAATGTAAATGAAATCAGGACGTCCAAGCCACGACGGGAATGAATGCAGGAGTGTTGTCTCAAATACGATAAGCAGAATACCAAGCAGGAAAAAGCAGAATGTCAGCACGCGCAACCTGT
The DNA here is from genome assembly GCA_008933635.1 of Desulfobulbaceae bacterium. GTDB lineage: Bacteria > Desulfobacterota > Desulfobulbia > Desulfobulbales > Desulfocapsaceae > Desulfoprunum. The sequence goes on from WBUQ01000002.1 coordinate 106,833, forward strand.
ATCATTCGGCCGTCAGGTTCATCTCACGCAGAATTTTCTGCCTGTCGGTCGGATCGATGAAAACATATTCCAGTTTCTGGAAGTCAACGGCCGGCTGGACCTCTATTTCCAAAAACATCCCCCGCTCTTTCTCCCGCACTGCCGATACCGTGCCAAGAGGCACGCCGGGTGCAAAGACTCCTCCGATGCCGGCCGTGACGACATGATCGCCCTCGCTCACGTCAGTCTTTTTCAAGACGTAATTGAGGACGAATCCCTTCTCGCCGGCCCCTTTCAGGATGCCGCGAGCCCTGCTCTTCTGCACCATAGCATCAATGGCGCTGCTCGGTGCATTGGCAAGCAGGACTTTCGCATAATGCTCGGAAACATGAATGACCTGACCGACAACGCCCTGAGGGGTAAGGACGACCATCCCCTCCTCAACATCATCAGCCTTGCCACGGTCCACGAGAATCGTCTGGAACCAGTAGGCCGGGTCCTTGCCGACAACCCGGGCCGACAGCAATTTGAACTCCTGTTTCTCCTTGAAATCAAGCAAAGCCTGAAGGTGAAGGTAGGTGCGGTATGATTCGCGGTATTCGCCGAGTTCGTTCAAATACTTATCAACAAGCAGGCGCAGGCGCTTGTTCTCCGCCCGGACACTCCACAGATCGATATAGTCCCGGGAAAAATCGGAAAACCCATCGACGGATTTCGTGACAACAGCCTGCAGCGGGCTGATGACATCCAGGGTCAACTGATGTATCGCTCCGAACCTCTCGCCGATCATTGACGCGAACACCAGCAGGGCTACCATTCCAACAGTACCACCAAGGAGGAGAATCCTGATGGCGGGAGTTCGTATATGCCCTTTTTTTCCGTTTGCTCGCTTTCTCACAAATCTCTACACAACAGGAGCGGCAGGCTCCATGAATATCGCTCGATAAGGATCGCTGTCGATCTACTCCAGGTGAGGAGCCGGCACAAAGGGCTCAGTCGATGGTCACTTCGCGTAAAATATCAAGGTTGTCCAGTGCCTTTCCCGAACCGAGGACAACAGACGACAACGGGTCATCCGCTACAATAATCGGCATTCCGGTTGCCTCTTTCAATCGCTTGTCAAGGTTCTTCAGCAGAGCACCGCCACCGGTCAGGACGATACCCTGGTCGACAATGTCTGCCGCCAGTTCCGGTGGCGTGACCTCGAGAGCGACCCGAACCGCCTCAACGATCACCTCGACCTGTTCGGCGATTGCCGACTGGATCTCATCTGCCTTGATGGTCAGCGTCTTCGGCACGCCGGATACCAGGTCCCGTCCTTTGATATCCATCGTTTCGTACGGCTCCTGCGGCATGACATTGCCGATGGTGGTCTTGATCAATTCGGCCGTTCTTTCGCCGATCGCCAGATTGTGTTTACGCTTGATGTACTGGAGAATCGCCTCGTCCATTTTATCCCCCGCTACCCTGACCGACTTGGTGTAGACAATGCCGGCAAGGGAGATCACCGCGACCTCTGTCGTTCCGCCGCCGATGTCGATTATCATGTTGGCCGTCGGCTCGGTAATTGGCAGATTGGCACCGATCGCCGCAGCCATCGGCTCCTCGATGAGGTACACCTCTCTCGCACCAGCCGATTCGGCCGATTCCCGGACAGCCCGCTTCTCTACCTGGGTAATGCCAGAAGGGACTGAGATCATGATGCGGGGATGGACTAGGGTACGACGGTTATGCACCTTGTTGATGAAATAACGGAGCATCGCTTCAGTGACTTCAAAATCGGCGATGACACCATCCTTGATCGGTCGGATCGCATTGATATTGCCAGGCGTCTTGCCCAACATCATCTTCGCCTCGTGACCGACCGCAAGAACCTTGTTCATTCGTCCGTCCTGCCTGACGGCGACGACAGAAGGTTCACGCAGAACGATTCCTTTCCCCTTGACATAGAGCACGGTATTTGCAGTTCCCAGGTCGATTGCCAGATCGTTGGATAGCCAGCCGAACAGAAAATTGAATGGTGAAAACATATAGTCATCCTCAGGATGGAGAACACTTTATAGTGATTGCGGGCACCTATCCGGGCCCTTCAGGGTAGCAGCGAATGAAATGACAGGGCTTAAGAGTAATGTAAAAAAACTAACTCAAAAGACTACAGAGCATACCAAGATCCCGGCTCTTTAGCAACAAGTATGCATTTTCAGACCACGGAAATCGGAAAATCGATTGACACCTCCATGAATGGTTGGTATATATGCAGATCACTTCAGGGGTTATAGCTCAGCTGGGAGAGCGCTTGAATGGCATTCAAGAGGTCGGCGGTTCGATCCCGCCTAGCTCCACCAAGATATTAAAACCATTAAGTAATTAGTGGTTTTCACATAGGGAAGCCCATCTTGTCCACTTTCTTGTCCACACGAGAGGGAGGAATCAGATGGGCTTTTCGCGTTTCAGGTGTCCTGAGCCCTTTAAATGCCGGTCTGGTGATTGCTATTCTTTTTCAAATCACTGTCCGGGTGTGATAGACTGATTCGGAAGCCGCCTCACCCTCTCTTTCTTGCGAAGAGCACTGCATGGTTCCCGCCGGGGATGAAGCAATCGCCGGGCTCGGTAGTCGCATCACGACATCATGAAAATCGATTTCGGACAGTTCATTCATGCTCTCTCAGATACCATCGACCTGGTCGGGGTCGACGAGGTCCAGCATGGCAAGCGAGTTGGCTATATGGCCCTCGAATGCGCAAAAACCATGGGGCTTGCCGCTAAGGACCAGATCAGGCTTTACCGCCTTGGTCTCCTACACGACTGCGGCGTATCTTCAACCCGCGTGCATAAGAAGCTGGTTGACGAACTTGATTGGCCGGAATCCCAGTACCATTGCAGTATCGGAGCAAAGCGAATGCAGGGATTCGCGCCACTGGCCCAGTTCGCTGACGCCATTCTCTACCACCATACACGCTGGGATGAGCTCAGGCACATTCCGCTGTCAGACGAGACCCGGGATCAAGCCAACCTGATTTTTCTTCTCGACCGGGTGGATGCGCTTGCCTGCATGACAGGCAATCCCAACAGACTTGCTGCCAGCAACACCATCTGCCGTAAAGTGACACATTACCGGAACAGCTATTTCAAATCCGAGCTGGTCGAAATTTTCCTCGCCACATCCACCAAAGAAGCGTTCTGGATCACCCAGCAACCTGAACATCTGCGAAATTACCTGCAGCTTAAAGTCAGTGCACCCGCCGAACTGCACCTCGACACGAACCAGTTGACGGATATGGCCAGGATCTTTGCCGAGATTGTCGATGCCAAGAGCACCTATACCGCAGAACATTCCTTCGGGGTAACCCGTCTGTCCGGCCATCTCGCCAGTCAATGCCAGCTCCCTGAGACCACGACCATGAAACTGCAGGTTGCCGGTTTGCTGCATGATCTCGGCAAACTCCAGGTCCCAGATGCGATACTTGAGCACAGGGGATACCTGGAAGGAGAGAATCTGGCCATCATGCGGCATCACAGCTATGTCACCCATATGATTCTGAGTCGCATCGGCGGCCTGGAAGAGATCGCCCTCTGGGCATCAAATCACCATGAGAAGATTGACGGCAGCGGCTATCCATTCAGAAGAAAAGGAGATGAATTGAGCGTTGAATCGCGGATCATCATAGTCGCCGACATCTTCCAGGCTCTCGCCCAGAATAGACCATACCGAGCCCCACTCCCGCTGGATACTATCGTGGATATCTTGGCGAGGCAGGCATCGGATGGAAAACTGGACCCGGATATTGTCGCTATCGTTCAAGCGGAACCGGACCATTGCCTTGCTGTTGCAACCGGACAATGATTCGAGTCAGCCTGGTTTCAGGATGAGCAAGGCCCCTTTCCTACGAGCATTCCGATCCGGCAATTCAAGGGGGCCGCTCCGGAATGATCGGTGGTGAATTATTGCAGCCAGCGGCCGATACCGGATGCCGGGCTGATACCCATCCTTTCGGACCAGGACGATAAGCCATCCCAGCTTCCAGGCAACTGCGATAGCCCTACCCTCTTCAGCCACGCCGTGGCCATATGCATCCCCCGTACTACTGAGGCCTCAATATGAAAGGAATCACCATTATATGGATCTGCACATCATTTCTACTGACAGGCTGCACCTTGGGAAATTTCGGCGGAATCCCTCAGACAAAACCCTCCAGACAGGAACGACTCTCCCACGCCGATCTTCTCAGAGAAGAGGCCAACCTCAGCAAATTACTGAAAAGAGAGCCAGGCAATGCGTCGGCGCAACACGCCCACGGGCGGATCCTCCTTGCCCTTGAGCAGCCGCGTCGGGCAATAATCAGCCTCAAACGAGCAGTTGACCTTGACGACAGCAATGCCGACTACCAGTTCTGGCTCGGAGTGGCATATGGAGAGAATGATCAGGCATCAGAGGAGCAGGTCCGGTACATGCGGGCACTTCAGGATGATCCGCAACATGTATTGGCGCTGGTCTATCTGGGAAACAACTACCTCAAACGCAGGATGCTCCAGCCGGCGTTGAACTGCTACCGGCGCGCCCTCGAAATAGATCCATCAAACAACCAGGCATTATTTAACCGCGCCGTCATCTATCACCAGTTACAGCAGACTGCCGAGGAAAAGCTCGCCTGGAAACTCTATCTTGAGGCTCATCCTGCCGGTGCGTTGGCCCGGAAGGCCGTCGATAATCTCAATCTGCTCAATGATTTTTCCTATCGCAACCACTATCTCGGCCATCGGGTACTGACTTTACCGGCAATCACCTACACTCCGTTCTCTGCCGAGCTCAACCAATCGGACCGGAAAAGCCTCAGCCAAATCGGGTCCCTTGCCGCCAACCTCAGGGGATCACTCAATGTTCTCGTTTACCAGACGAACGATCGGGAACTGGCGCGAAACAGGGCGATTGAAATCAAAAGATTTCTTGAGAAGGCATATCCGGCACTGGCCGCTGACAACAGAATACGGATCAGCTGGTTTGACGTACCCGAGAAGAAAAAATCAGCTGGCCGCATGCACCTGATCGACGATTCCACCGTATTTTTCCTCGCTGTTTCTCCCAAAAAACCGATCAAGTTGATCAAAAAGGGCAAGACTAAAAGGTAAGAGCTGAAAGATTTTCACACCACAGATGTGACCTTCATTCCAGACTGAACGTATATCCTTCAAACATATTCAACCTTCGACCCGATAGAGCAACCCCCCGGCCGGATGCATCCAACAGACAAAGAAATTGTCCGGGAAGTTCTGGCCGGGAAAAAGCAGCGGTTCGCCGAAATCGTCACACGGTACCAGCAGCCGGTGTTCAATCTGATGCTTCGCTCCACCCGGGATGAATATGACGCCGCCGACCTTACGCAGGAGGTATTCTGTAAGGCATATAAAAAATTGGCGACTTACCGTCCCGAGTTCAGCCTTTTCTCCTGGCTGTACACCCTGGCCATCAATGTTGCCAACGACTGGGGACGTTCACAGGCCCGTGCGCACAGGAGACTGCAAGCTCTAAAATATGGTGATCTCAATTCAACTATCATTACATTTGGCAACAACGACACAGAGGCCCGGGAACGAGAGAAGATGCTGGAAGCAGCCCTTGCGCAACTCCAGACCGAAACCCGTGAGATTCTGATTCTGCGCTACCGCCACGAACAACCTGTTCGCGATGTGGCTTCAGCCTTTAAAATGACCGAAAGTGCAGTAAAAATGCGGGTTAAACGGGGCCTGGAGCAGCTGCAGAAAATCCTCAGCGAGATGAACGACCATGTCAGATAATCCATTCGAGATTGAAAAAATAGAATCGATGCTGCGGAAAATACCCGAACGCGAGGCACCATCGGGATTATGCGGGCATGTCATGAATACTATTCTCGACTGTGACTATTCCTCAGATTTATTCGGCAAACTGAAATACTGGGGAGAGAGGATATTGTGGCACCATATTCCCCTGATCAGGGGTGGAGCCATGACGGCAATGGTTGCCGCCGCCTTTTGGATTGGCCTCGAAGTAGGCAGCCAAGGCGGTGAGGAGAAAACCTATTTCTTGTCGGAAGAGGGCAAACCGCTTGTTTTCGCGAGCAAATTCCATACCATTCCTCTCGATGACGGCACGGGACTGTTCGAAGATCGTAAGACATATTTTTCACCGGATTTTTTCCCCAGGTCGATAACCCTTGAAACGCCTGCTCAAGGAAAAGCTGGGCCGGCCACCGTTAATCGAGCTACAAACAGCACGGAAAAGGCCCTGCGGAACAACCAGCAATCGAACAGCGGAGCGACCAATTCAATCCTGTTCCTACTCAACCTCGCCCGCAATCTGTCAGATAGCGGCAATTATCCGGGGGCTCTGCACCAATACGAAAAGATACTGAGGATAAATCCGCAGGAACAGACAGCGCTTTTCAACCGTGCCATCTGTCTCAACCGGATAAACGATACGAAAAACGAGCAGCAGGCCTTCACCGGCTATCTGGATCACTACCGGACGGACAGGTGGGCCATCGAGGCAGTGGCCTATCTTCAGGAGATCGGCGTGTTCGACTACCAGGTCGTGATCATAGGCGGCAGAAAAATTGTCGTCAACCAGAAGGTCCTTCTCGGTTCACATGCCCAGGCCCGGCAACAGGAACTGGAGCGACTGATGACATACCTTTCGCAGTACCCATCCGGCGAACTCCATCTGGTTGTTTTTTGTCAGGACGATCTCGAATTGGGAAAAACTATCGCAACCCGGCTCAAACGACAGATCCACGCCCTCATCGGCAACAACCGCGAAATACCGGTGCGGATCAGCTGGTTCGATGAGCCCGCTCTGATCCGGACCGCCAAAGGAGCCCAGCACGAACTGGAAAAAGGCCTTTTCCTCTTCACCCAACCATCCGCACAGCAAAGGAGCAGGATATGAAGACACGAAAGACACAGGGAAAATCTGCTATACAGAGAATACTGCTATCAACGTTCCTGTTTGGCCTGGCAACGGGCATATCGCCCGCCCTGGCCGCCGACGATCCGATCGACGAGCCGGTTGAGAGCTATTATGCAAACCCGGCCCAGGCTGCGCATGCCGCTCAGCTTGCCGAGCAGGTTGCCATGACCAACGACCAGCAGGTGGAGGAAACCCAGCTGGCGGTTGATAGTGCCGAGGAGGATGTTGCAGCCGCCCAGGTGGAGTTGACCGCGGCACAGGAGGCATTCGATGCCGCACAAGCCGATCTCGATGCCATGCTGGCTGATCCGAACTTCGATCCTGATTCACCCGAATATTTAGACGCTGTGAGCGCTCATGACGCCGCGCAGAACGCCCTGGAAGAGGAGCAGCAGCAGTATGATGCTGAACAGGCCAAGCTGGAAACCCTCGAAAACAACTTGACCGAACTTCTTGCTTATGATGCAGGTGTCACGGCCGCTGAAATTGAGCAAATGCGCCGAGATGGCCTCGGATGGGGACAGATTGCCCATGAACTCGGAGTACACCCCGCAGCCCTGGGCCTTGGTCACAGCAACAAAGCCAGAAATCGGAACACCCAAACCATAATGACCGCCGCCGAAATCGAGGAAGTCAATACACAGGAAATGGCCGAAAGTTCGGTTCGAAACACCGGCAACGGTCTGGCCAAGAGCCGGAGCAAAAGCATAAAGGCCCAGGTCCACGAGCCAGGTACGGGGCTTACTGCTGGTACAACCGCTGCCGCCTCATCAGATGCAGACGGCAGAAGCAACGGCACAGCCAGTAGCAGCGAGAAAGATGGGGTTGGCAACAGCGGAAACGCAAACGGCCGCGGAGGAGATGACAAGGGCGGCAGCAATGGCAAGGGCGGCGGCAATGGCAAGGGCGGCGGCAATGACAAAGGTAATAGCGGCGGGAACGGCAAGGGTGGTGGCAATGGCAAGGGCAACAGCGGCGGAAAAGACTGACAATTCCGCTTAAGGCCTGGCCCGTGGATAGTATCGGCGGACAGAACCGACGAGCCAGGCCTTCCTCCTCCCAGTATCAATCCCGGGATCATCGATATCCCGGGATTGACCTATCCCGGCACACCAAGGAGACTGAGAGCGGCATCTCTTTTTCCTGACAGCCCGCATCCCATAAGCCCACACCTGCCAGGGCAAATGGGTAGCATCCAGAAGCACCTTTCAGCATCACCTGCCATTGTTCATGAATTGAAATTACGGTATTGTCTTCTCAACCGGATGCTTCTTCCGCCGTTTGATCGAAACATGTCGTTCCTGAATAACCTGATCGTCTATTTTTCGGCGCTGACAGCCTGAAAAATGACGTTGACCGACAGTTGTTGGCTTGTCCATGCTGTCAAGCTTTATCCACATATGAGATATTTCTACAAAATGGCGATCGACCTGGCCAGCGATCGGTACCTCTCCGGTTGGTGTTTCCATCGGTTGCACGCCGAAAAACCAGTCGAGCTGGAATGCCGCCTGGGTGAAGAGGTGATCGCAAAAGCGACGGCAAATATTTTTCGAGAAGACCTTCGCGAACTCGGCGTCCACCCGACTGGCAGATGCGGTTTCGAACTGGTGCTGCAACCACGAGCCCCATTTCCATCCGGCAGCTCCCTGACAATCGGTATCAAGGGGGCATCCACAATTCTGCGACAGGTCTCCACCGACACCTTCACCCCGGCTGACCACAACGGGTGGCTGCAGGGGATGCGAAGACTGTGGCTGCGGCATGGAAAGGAAAAGTCTATTGTTTTCATGCATATTCCAAAAACCGCAGGGACCTCGTTCAACACATTCGCCCTCTCTCTCTTCCCAAGAGGCAGGGGCATCTCCCATATCGAACTGATCGACAAATCCCGCTACCCCGAGCTGCAGAGGACCTATCGGTACATCTCCGGACACCTGCCCGTCGGAGTACTGAAAGAATGGTTTCAACTCGAGCAGGCTGACCTTTATACGATCATCAGGGAACCCTACGCCCACCTGCATTCTCACCTGAAATGGCTGATCCGGACTGCCAGCTCCCAGGACGACACCTATTTTCGCCATAACAATCCCGCAATCATTGAACTGGGCGAGGCCTTGGCAACCATCAATTTCAGCCATCCCAAAAGTCTCGAATCCTTTATCGCCGGTATGAATGACCTCGAGGCGGCGTTCCTCGACAATATGCAGCTGCGCTATTTTCTTGACCAGATTCCCCGCCGAACGGGACACGCCGACCTCGACAAAGCAAAGGAAAATTGCCGATTATTCAGACAGATAGGTACAACGGAACGGTACGCAGAGTTTACCGCCACATTCGTCAAGTCCCATGCACTGATCCAGTCCGGCATACCTTTCCGGCTCAACCGTTCGCGCGAAAAACCGCTCTTTGACCTCAACGACCCGGCCATTCGCAACGCACTCTATCCTCTGGTGCAACTGGACCTGCAACTGTATGAAGGCCTCGACAAGCACCCGTGAAAACCAGCCCGAAGTGTCGACCTGCACACCATCCACTACTTACGATGCCTTCCCATATCGACAAATACGTCCAGGTAGTTGAGTTCGGCCAAATGAATGGGGATTGAAATGCGGCAGAAAAAGATTTAGGATCGGGAACAGCGGCGTACAAGACCACCAGTTCGATACCCCACCGGTTCGGCAAACATTCCATTTTCACAGGAAAAAACAATGCATTCAATCGTCATCAGCGGCACCGGTTTGTTCACCCCTCCGCATATCGTCACCAACGAGGAACTGGTCTCGGCCTTCAACGCCTTCGCCGATGCCTACAACAACTCGCACAGGGGAGAAATCGAACGAGGCGACCTGCCGCCGATGCAGCATTCAAGCAGCGAGTTCATCGAAAAGGCCTCAGGCATCAAGCGCCGCTATGTCATGGTGAAAGATGGCGTGCTCGATATCGGACGGATGATGCCGGTCATCCCACGGCGCAGCGAAGACGAGCTCTCCTATACCGCCGAAATGGCCACATACGCCGCCAAGGAAGCCATGGAGAGGGCGGGGAAGCTACCGGCTGACATCGATCTCGTCATCTACGGAGCCTCAACCTCTGAAAGGCCATGGCCAGCGGTGGCCGTCGAGATCCAGTCGGCCCTCGGCTGCCGGGGGTATGCATTCGATATGACCGTCGCCTGTTCGACCGCGACCTTCGGCATTTCTACGGCGATGGACGCACTGCTTTCCGGCACGGCCAGCTGCGCCCTGGTCGTCAATCCTGAATTCGCCTCACCGCAGATCAATTTCCGCGACCGCGACAGCCACTTCATCTTTGGCGACGTGGCCACCGCCTGCATCCTGGAACGGGAAGAAACCGCGACCGCGGACAACCGATTCCGGATCCTCGATCGACAGCTGAAAACCTATTTCTCCAACAATATCCGGTCAAACGTCAGCTTTCTCACCAAAGCTGAACCCGGTATCACGTTCGATCGATTTTTCGAGCCGGATCAGTTTTTCGTCCAGCAGGGCCGGAAAGTCTTCAAAGAGTTGCTGCCTTTGATCTGCACACTGGTTGACGGACAGCTGCAGCAGATGAAGATCGACATCAAGGAAATCAAAAGGATGTGGCTGCACCAGGCGAACATCAACATGAACCATTTCGTCGCCCGTCACCTGCTCGGCCGGGATGCTGAATTCAATGAGGCCCCGATCGTTCTCGATGAATATGCCAACACCGCCTCGGCAGGATCGATCATTGCCTTCCACAAGTTCAACCAGGATCTGGCACCGGGCGACAAGGGTATCATCTGTTCCTTTGGCGCAGGGTATTCCATCGGCAGCCTGATCATCGAAAAGATCTGATCCCTGCCCCCGAGGGCAAGTAAGCACAACGCGAACTATTCGTCCTGCTGCGCCCGCTGCACAGCTCCCTTGACCGACATGGCATATGGCTTGTATTCCCGGAGGAACTCCGGAATGGTGTTTCTGGCGTTGCGGGCAGCCGTCATCGTCGGATATTCACCATAATATACGTACTGCACGTCGGGATTCGACTCCTTCCGCAGGATAAAGAACTTGTCAGCCTGCTCCCTGTATCGCTTCTCACCCAGCATCGACTTCAGCCTCTTCTCGGCATCGCCCGAAGTGATAACCATCAGTCGCACCGTATAGTGATCGTTCTTATTTCCAAGGAACCAGGACGTGCCGGCAGCCAGTCGGCGCGAATAGAGCTGGTCGACACCTTCGCCCTGCTTTGCTGCTCCAGCGGCGCGGGGCGTAGCCTTCTCCGGCACTTCGGGTGGACCTGGCTGTGCCACAGGGGCAGCCGACTGGGAAACCGGCTCTTTCTTCTGCTCCTCAGCCTTGATCACCACCGGGAGGGGAGGTTCCGGCACGATAGCCTGCTGATCTTCCTCTTTTCTGACAATCTTCACTGCCCCGGTGCTGGTCGTCTCGGGGACGGCAGAAACAATCTGCTCACGGTGTTTCACCACCTCCCGCGCCGCGATGACCTGCGGTAGCACGGCCTGTTCCGTACCGGTCTCAACCTGAGACGGCTTGCTATCAGCGGCTTGCAGAGGAGGCGTGGATATCGGTGGAGGTTCTGCGGCACTGGAAACGACTTCGCTGCCCGTGGACCCGGCGACAGGTCGACCGGCTATCGGCACCGCTGCGTCTTGAGCTTTTTTCTGTTCTTTCTCGACGGCACTGGCCGGCTCCACGGCAGGTGCGGCGGGTATCCCTGTTCCGACAACGTCTCCGGCATCTTCTCCGGATTCCGCCTGGGTATCCGTTACCGGAGCTTGCTGCACCTCCTCCTCATCAGGCTGCTGAACGGACCGGTTCCCGCCCACTGCCTCCTCGGCTCGCGACTCGATATCCTGTTGCCCTTCTGCTGACGAAGCGGCAGCAGCCTTGTCCTTCTCTCCGTCAGCCTCTGAGGCGACTACGGGGGACATCGGGTTCTTGGCCCCCCCCTTCTCCGGCGGGGGCTCAATCGCAGAAGGCTCGGACTGGTCGGGCGCAACGGCAGCCGACGGCTGAAGGCCTGAAGTCGAATCTGCTTCTTTTTCCTCCTGAGCCACCGTTTCACCATCCGACGGCAAGGTCGATTCGCCCTGCTGCGGTGGGACCGCTTCGGTGGCATTTTCATCCAACTCGATTGCCGCAGGTGCTTTCTCCGGGGCAGGCTGCGCGCTTCCAGCGATTTCGGCTGGCGGCGCACTGCCCCCGACCTTTTCCGTCACTGAGGTGACAATCGAATTTTCCGGTTCCTTCGGCGGCTCAGCCGTTTTCTCTTTCGATGAGAAGACGAACAGGAGGACAACAACGAGAATGGCAGCCACGCTGCCTCCCCATGCTGCATATCGGCGGTTGATGGAAAAAGGCTGAAAATTCAAAGATCGTTTCAAGCGTCGGCGGGATGGCGGCTTCCTCTGACCGCTTTCCGGGACCGTATCCTCCATTGTTACGGAAGGGAAATCCGTATCAGGCCTTTTCAGTGCTTCGTCAGCCAGTCCATTGATCAGACCAAGGTTGCCGTGACTGGTTGAAAAGATAGCGCTTGCCCTTTCACGGGTGAAAATTGACCGCGTATACTCGCCTTCCTCGCCCATCATGGAGCTGAGATAGGCATATGTTTCATCTTCCGTCAACGGCGACAGTGAAAAGTGCCTCTCTTCGGCCTGCTGAAAATTGCATAAAGCCAGGTTCTTAAAATTATGATGCAGTTCCGTCGTGCCCGACAGCACCATCTGGACAAAGACACCGGACTGGTTGGCCAGATCGAGCAATTTCCTGACTCTCTCCAAGGTCGCCAGATAGATACGTTCCGCCTCATCGATGATAAGAAGCAACCGCAGATCGTGGGTATGCAGGTGGGAAACAATCACCTGCAGCAAGCCGGAGGTATCGGCCGGCAGGGTATCGGAGGCAAAGCCAAGTTCCTGCACTGAAGCGCGCAGCACTTCGTCAAAGGATTCAACGGTGCGGGGGAAAAGGACTGTTGCATAACCGGAGGTCATCGCCTGCTTCAGCAACCGGCATATTGCGGTTTTGCCGCTTCCCTCCTCCCCAGCAAGCGTGACAATAGGGACCCCTCCGGTCAGGGTCCTGGCCATCTCATCCAGGACTGCCTGGCGCCCGCCGCCAGGGAAAAAGGGTTTCCCCTCAGCTGGTTCACTGAACGGAGACGCCTCAGGTGACAGCTCTTCCTGTCCGCCGGTAGTATTGGTATCCATAGGTGTCATTGCAATCGTGAGCTATTGGCCCCCGGCAGGTTGACGAGGGTGGACGCACATGTCTTCTTGAGATTCTGATAATCATCATTTCGAAAATTGCATATTATACCACCCCTAACCTGGTCGATGCATCCTTTTCTGTTGCCACCGTCTGCCCGCTGGCGAATCAACCATCTGTTCTTGCCAGATCCCCGCCCCCTTTCACTGTTGTCCACAGGAGGAATCTCTTCGGTGCAGCCTTTATCCGGCTCCTTTGTTGACTTTGCCGGTAAAGGCAGGTATTACTCCGCCATGCCAGTGTTTCGCCTATCAGAACAGATCATTTTCCCACGGCCGGAACTGGCAGAAGAAAACGGCCTGCTCGCCGTTGGCGGCGATCTGAGCGCAGAACGTTTGATAGCCGCCTATCGGCGCGGGATCTTCCCCTGGTATGCCAAAGGCCAGCCGATCCTCTGGTGGTTCACATCACCCCGGCTGGTCCTCTTTCCCGGCGAGATGAGGATTTCGTCGCGGTTGGCAAGATACCAGCGGAACTCCGGTTTTCATGTGACGGCCGACTTGGCGTTCTCCCAGGTTCTCCGCCATTGCGCGGCCCGCCGCACCGTAACGGGACAAGGAACATGGATTACGACCGAGATGCAGGAGGCGTATACGCGGTTGCACCAGCTTGGCTACGCCCATTCCATTGAATGCTGGCAAGATGGGCGCCTGGCCGGAGGTCTCTATGGCGTCGCGCTGGATCGGGTCTTCTTCGGTGAATCGATGTTTTCCCTGGTCAGCAACGCATCGAAAATGGCGCTGATCCACCTCGCCGGTCTCATCAGGAAGCGCTCCTTCGCCCTGATCGACTGTCAGATGACTACCCCGCACCTGGTGCGACTCGGGGCACGGGAGATCTCAGGAGAGACATTCAGCAAATATCTGAAACTATATATACAATCAACTGCACCAAACGGTTTGTGGACCAATGACACGTAAAAAACAACATGGCCAGTGCGCCGGGTGCGGCGAGACGGAAGGTCTCACGCCGGCCGAGAACAGATTGCTCTGCAAGAAATGTCTCTCGATTGTTTCCAGCCTCCGAGGGTTTACCGGCAACGTCGGACTGCTGGAAGAGATGGCGGGCGTCACGCATGCCAAACACTGCACCGAAGGCCAGCAGGAAAAACCGCTCCAGGCCAGGGAACTGCCGGATGTCCTTGACGCGGTCCGCTACCGAACGACCGACAGAGACAGAAATACCTGGTATGTGTCAGTCAGCGAAATGGAAGGACATCCTGTGGAAATATTCGCCTCAACGGCCTTCGACAGGGATCAGCACCTGCAGTCGCGCATCTCCAACCTGACCACCATCACCCGTCTGATTTCGCTCATTCTCCGTCATGTCTTTCTTGGCGAACGGATCACCTTGGAAAAGACTCTGACGCAGTTGCACCGGAGTTCACGACAGAAAAACGACCTGCCCGACATGCTTGCCGGGGTCCTCAGCAATTACGCAGACAAACGGCACATGCCAGTTGAAAAAGATATCGAGTCGCCCTAGGATACCGCGTTGGTCATCCCGGCTGTTCAGCACTCCAGATAAAACTCGAACGGCATCGCCGACTTGTCAATATGGCGGAGAACACGCGAGAGCACATGAAGATCGGGAACAGCAAAGGTCAGCTCCCAGGAGGGGTGGAGGGAGGAGTAGCTGGACAGAACCTTCAGAGAAATGATTTCGAGTTCTTCCGGCAGGATTTTCAATGTGTCCATCACCTCGTCCCGTGATGCCTTGAGGATGTAGAGCACCTGACGCTTGATTACCTGGGTTTCCCGCAGTTTCCAGGTTATGTTGACTGCATCTTCCCGCTGAAACTTGATTTCATGGAGGCGACTGCATTTCTTGTGATGGACTGACAGCCCTTTCTCGGTCAGCAGGGCACAGTTGTCCTTTGCCGTCGGGTTCGGCTTGCAGCAGGACGACAACTTGACCGACACCGGATCGAGGGTTGTCAACTCAATCCGGTTGAAGGCTCCGGTCGGGGTCACCAGGGGCGACACACCGCCAAAGAGATCCTCCTTGATCCGCTCCATCACCTCTCTCAGCCGCAGTCGCCCCTCACCAATGCGGATATAGAGATCCTCAATACCTTCAAGGGAATACTTTCCCAGCATTTTCTGCAGCCCTTCCCCTCCAAGGATATCGAAAGGGATGCCATAGCGCAGCATTTCCTGACGCAGCAGAGAATGACCGACTTCCTGGGAAACTTTGCGGCGGCGCAGCCGGAATCCCTTCGCCAGTTCAGCACGGGTGCGGGGGGTCTTGCATTCATTGAGAATCTGCGGATCGAAATGCACAGGTTTATCGGCACGGATGATCCGCACCATGTCGCCGTCCCGCAGGATATGGTCGGCAGGAACCCGTTTATTCCTGATCATCGCCCCCAGGCAGGTAATACCGATCTGGGTATGGACCCTGAAGGCGAAATCAAGCACCGTCGACCTGAACGGCAGGCAAACCAGGTCTCCCTGCGGGGTGTAGGTGTAGATCTCCTTCTTGCCGCTGGCGGCGATGACATCGCGATACGATACCGACTCATCCGATCCGAGGACGTCGAACATTTCCTGGATCTCCCGGATGAACTGCCCCTGCTTACCGGATTTTGACGTCCAGTTGCGGAACAGTCCGCGCTGCGCCCGGCGGGCCATTTCCCTGGTGCGGATCTTGAACAGAAATTTCTGTCCCTTGATGATGGCCCTGGCGTGCAAACCCTGGTATCCGGTGGGTTTCGGATTGGCGATGAAATCCCGGATGGTCCTCGGGATCGGACGAAACGTCTGGCTGACGACCCCGAGGGCCTGGTAGCAGGACATCGTATCCTCGACAACGATCAGGATCTCCATCGGCGTGTCTATCCGTTTGAGCAGGAGCCTGTTGCTCATGTCGTAGTAGGCCCACAACTCCTTGACCCTGACGGTGACATCGCAGTTGACGTGATGCTCCTGAGCCTGTTGCTGCAGTTCCCGGACGATCTCACCGCCGATCGGATCCTGCATCAGCTGCCTGATATGCCCCTTGAGCTTGGCCCCCTGTTTCGGAAATTTGTAGGAAAGGGCCAGGTTGTACATCTCGCGTTTGAGGTTGAACAGGCCGAAGACCGTCGCCAGCGGCGCGTAGATATCGATGGTCTCATCGGCAATCCGCTGCCTTTTCCTCTCCGGAAGAGCTTTGAGCGTCCTGAGATTGTGCAGCCGGTCGGCGAGCTTGACCAGCATAACCTCAGGCCGCAATGCCGCTCCGGAAAAAATCTTGCGGTGGGTGCGCCGGTGATCGAGCTGGCTGTCGCCGGACACATGGGTGACCTTGGTACACCCTTCAACGATCGCTTGGACGTAGGAGCCGAATTTCTGCCCGACGACCTCCTCCGTCACTTCTTCGACATCCTCGACGGTATCATGCAGAAGCGCCGCGGCAAGAATCTCCGGATTGAGGATATCCATCTCCTCTGCAAGGATTTTCGCCACCGAGCAGGGATGCAGGATGTAGGCATCGCCAGACTTGCGCCATTGATCAAAATGCGCTGCTATGGCGAAATCGAGGGCTTCCCAGAAAACCGGCGCGCCGGCGGTACCGGCGATGAGCGCCTGCATCTGGCTGCGATACGCCTCGAGGTCGAAAGGAATGCGTCGCATTGTCTCCTTGAGCACGATGGAAAAGCAAAACTACGACAAGGGGCCATTCCACCCCTTATCCATCTTAATCCTTTGCCTGCATTCCACCCTATGCTACACTGAATCACAGATGCAAAGAGGATTATTTCTCAAAATCTTCTTTCAATCTAACAAAATTCCAATAGAGGGGGAAATCAAAAATACCGATGGCCAGGAAAAGCCCCCTCAAACCAGATGGCCGTCACGGCTCACGATTGCAGGAAAGGAAAAGCCAGTCAAAGGCGCCTCCCTCCATCGACAACGAAATTCTCGCCTTTTTCTATCTGCAAACCAGCCCGGCAACGATCAACGACCTGCTGAAGGGCCTTGTCTGGGACCGTTCGATGAAGAAGGACATTGAGGCCGGCCTCGAATCACTGATCCGGGAAAAATTGGTCAGGAAGATCGGCAAGCGCGAATATGCCCTGAAGAAACACCCGCCACTCTACGAAGCGATCCTCGAGCAGAACCCGAGAGGTTTCGGCTTCGCCGCCAGAAGCTCCAGTGTCGTCGGGGCTCCCGCGCTCAAGAGGGATCCCTTCATCTCAGCATCCCGCATGATGCAGGCCCGCCAAGGAGACAGGATCCTTATCCGGGTTCTCCGTACCCGGAGCGATGAACGTCCTGAAGCCTCAGTAATCAAGATCCTGGCGCGAGGGACGGAACGGCTGGCCGGTTTTTTTGTCAAAGACCGGACCGGAGGACGCGTCATTCCTGAAGATATCCGCTATCCCTTCACTGTTACAGTCGATGCTTCGCAACTCCCCGAAGTCAACGACGGCGATGTCGTTATCGTCAGGATAGACGAGGGCGATGCATCCTACAGGAACGTTCGCGGAGAAATCCTGGAGGTACTTGGTCCTGCCGACAACATCGACGTACAGATGCAACTGGTGATCGAGAAATTCAGCATCCCCCATCTCTTCAGCAAAGAGACGGAAAAAGAGACGGCATCTCTTTCAGAAGATATCGTGCCCGAAAGTGGCCGGGAAGACCTCCGCGACATCCCTCATGTCACTATTGACGGCGAGACGGCCAAGGATTTCGACGACGCTGTCGCCGTCGTCAAGACCAAGCGTGGCTATCGACTTTACGTGTCGATTGCTGACGTCAGCCATTTCGTCCAACAGGGTTCGGCCATCGATCGGGATGCCTACGAACGCGGCACTTCGATCTATTTCCCGGGCAGGGTGATTCCGATGCTGCCTGAGAAGCTGTCGAACAACCTCTGCAGTCTGGTCCCGGACCGCGACCGGCTTGCCCTGACCGCCATTCTCACCTTCGACCGCGAGGGCAATCTGCAGGACAAGCAATTCACCAGATCAATCATCCGCAGCCGCCAGCGATTTACTTATACGACCGTACGAAAAATCCTGATCGATCAGGACAAGGAAACCCGCGCCGCCCACAAGATTTTTCTCACCTCCCTGAAATGGGCCGAGGAACTGGCAAAAGCCCTGCATCAGAAACGCAGGCTGCGTGGCGCCCTCGGCTTCACTCTGCCAGAGGCCGATATCGAACTCGAAGATGACGGACGGATCAGATCGATCAAGCGGGCCGAACGAAATTTCGCCCACCAGTTGATCGAGGAACTGATGCTGGCAGCCAATGAGGCCGTGGCTGCCACCTTCACTGAACAACAGCGGCGGGCACTGTATCGTATCCATGAACTGCCTGATCCGGACAAGGTCCAGGAATTCAGCGTATTCGCCAAGACTCTCGGACTTCAGCTGCCTAAGGTGGAGAACAAACCGCACTGGTTTGCCAGGGTGCTGGAACTGTGCAGCGGCAGCCCCAAGGAATACATCGTCAACAATCTCCTGCTCCGGACCATGCAGCAGGCTCGTTATTCACCGGATAATGCCGGTCATTTCGGACTGGCAGCTTCCGACTATACCCACTTCACCTCGCCCATAAGAAGGTATCCCGACTTGATGGCTCATCGTGAACTCTGCCGGATGCTGAACTCCCATGGCGAGATGGAAACTACCCGCAACAAACGAATTCCCCTGAAAGAGGCAGGCGATTTTCTTTCGCAGAAAGAACGCACAGCGATCAATGCCGAGCGTGAAATCAACGACCGGCTGAAACTGCTTTTCATGGAGAAGCATATCGGCGACACCTTCGATGCTGTCATCTCGGGGGTTTCCGACAGTTTCCTGTATGTCGAACTGCTGGATCTCTTCATTAATGGTGCCGTCGCCGTCGAGGACATGGAGGGTGATTACTATTTTTATGACCCCAGCCATCACCGCCTCACCGGCGAAATCAGCCGCAAGGTGTTCCAGATAGGAAACCTGGTGCGCGTGACCTTGGCCGAGGTTGACCGGCCACGCAAAAGGATCAACTTTAAACTGCACTCTGACAAGGAGGATCGAACAGAATCTCGCGAAACATCCTGAGACTGCTTGATAAAACAAAAAGGAAACCGCTGCATTTGCAGCTTGACGCGAGCGAATATTTTTCATAACTTTTCCAGATGAAACGAATAATAAAATCCAAACGATTCAAACTCTGTCTCTGTAGGAAAAGAGAGAGGTAGGATATGGAAGAAAAAAACCTGTTTGACCTGTTTTTCGGGAGTCCCTTCGCCCAGGGCCTGACACTCGGTCTCTTCATATGTATCGTCGTCTACATCCGTGGCTTCCTGAGGCGACGGGAACTGACCAAAGAAGTTGAGCGCCTTCGCACCCACCTCCACACAAAACTTGAAATCGATTCAGCCGATAATGAAAGACGGAAGAACGAACTGAACACCCTGAGACAGGAGCGCGACAATCTGCGCATTACCGTACAATCATTGAATCAGAAGCCCGGCAGGAAGGAGATACGCCAGTATTTCATCTACCAGACGGCCCTTGACATCATGTTCGAGAAAGCGCCTGGATTCGCACCCGCATGGCAGATCACCCTGAAAGAAGCGGAAGGTCTTTTTGAAAAGTCAGAACGGGGAGTGGTTCCGCTGCTCAAGCGGTTGATGCCGACAACTCCGGACAAGCAGGCAGAAGAATACGAAAAAATCAGCAGATTGAGCATCGCCGATACTATCGTCAGGTAGCTGCAGGAATGCGTCTCCTCCCGGTTTCCGCACTCTGACTCAGGAAAGGTGCGGCAAATCTGTACACTGCAATACTGACATGATAATAAACATTGCATTCCCACCAGGGCCCACTCCCATTCGGAATGGCTGGGCCAGCGGAGAACTATATTCTTTTTTATGCAGATAGACACCTCGTTGCTCAACCATTTTGCCATTGTCCTGGTCAATCCGAAATTTGCCGAAAATATTGGCGCTACAGCCCGTGTTGCATGGAATATGGGACTTTCCCGCCTCATCCTTGTCCGGGATTCCATGCCCGATTACGAGACGATGGCCAAAATGGCCACCCACAAAGCAGTTCATCTGATCGACACCATGGAACTGCATACCAGTCTGCAGGACGCCCTTGCGCCTTTTTCCCTTGTTGTCGGCACAACAGCCCGCCGGGGACGGCAGCGTCTTCTCGAAAAGAATCCGCGAACGGTAATCGAGGAAATACTGCCGCACATAGCAAACAATCAGATCGCCTTTGTATTCGGACCGGAAAACTACGGCTTGTCCAATGATGATCTGAAATATTGCCAGATGACTTCAGCCATCCCCACGGCCGACTTTTCCTCCCTCAACCTGGCCCAGGCTGTTGCCATCCACTGCTATGAGCTCTATTTCGGGATTGTTCATGCCAGGAAGGATATGCAGCCTGCTCCCCAGTTTGCCTCAACATTTGAACTCGAAGGGATGTACAGCCACTTAGAAGAGGTTCTGCTGCGCATCAACTTCCTCCACGAGAAAAGCCATACCTACTGGATGAACAACATCCGCCAATTCCTCAACCGGGTGCGCCTGACTTCAAAGGACACTAATATCATCAGGGGCATATGCCGACAGTTTCTGTGGCATCAATCCCATGCCGTCGACCAGAAAGATAAGGGAAACAACTCCACATGACCAGAACCAACCCGACCATCGAGATTGCTCCGTCAAACAAATTTTATCCTCCGCCTATCGACAACTGCCATTACCTGCTCCGGACCGAGCTTCTCACCACACGACTGCATAGCGCCTTGAAAAGCGCTCGCGTGATCGTCATCGAAGCCCAGGCCGGTCAAGGAAAGTCGGTCCTGGCATCGCAGTTGCTGAATTACAACCAGTTGCACCATCTCTGGTATCAGATAGGGCCGGAGGATACGGATCCGTTCTTCATACTCGCCTCGATCGTATTCAATCTCAGGGAAAAATATCCTGATTTCGTCGGGATCGAACTTGAAACCGTTCTCAACAGGGGTAAGATCGGACCTCTCGATATTCAACGATGCGCCAACATGCTCCTCCGGGAGATCGATAGCAGACTCTCCAGCGAATTATTTATTGTCTTTGACGATATTCATCTGCTGAACGATTACGGGCTTGCGAAAAGCCTTATTGACCACCTGCTCGATACCTCGCCGCCAAGGTTGCGTTTCATCCTGACCAGCCGCTTTCCTCTCCGGCTCAAGAGCAAGGTCCTGCGCAGCAGGAACGCAGTATGCCGCCTGGTGACCGATGACCTCGCTTTCAGTCAAGCCGAGATTGAAGAATACTTTGCGGCAGTACTGAAGTCTGAAGTCGATCGGAAAACAATCCAGGAAATACACCGAGCCACTGGCGGCTGGGCGATGGGCGTCATTCTCGCCGGTGACGCCTGTGAGCAGAACCGACCTCACTCCGGAATAGGCCCCCTTGCTAGCTCCACCTCGAGGCAGGAACAGACATTCGATTTCTTCAGGCATGAAATCCTTCCCCACGTTTCCGAGGACCTGCATCTTTCCTTCGGGAAATTTTCCTTTCTTACCGAAATACCCGTAGACCTTGCACGGGTACTCTCCGGCAGAGACGATATCGAATCGGTCCTGGACGACATGGTGTATCGGAACCTCTTTGTCTATCGCAAGAAGAGAGATCCCCAGACATTCTTTCTGCATCAGTCGTATCGCGATTTTCTGCAGCAGCGGGCCATGCTCGTGTTCTCCAGGGAAGAAGTGGACGATATCAGGAACAACGAGGCGGCCTTCTACTACGATCAGGGGATGATAGACAAGGCGATCATCTGTTATGTGCAAACAGAAGATTATGGAAAAATCGACTCACTGCTGGCGACAAGAGGAGACGAACTTTTCAGCAGAAACTCGACGATCAATATCCTCTCATCCCTTGGATCATTGCCAGAAGCGAACATCCTGCAGCACCCATGGATTGCCCTCTATGTAGGCCTGATGCGGGCGGATTTCATCCCTCATTCAACCCTGCCACTCTTCGAAGCAGCCCGGACAGGTTTCACCGCAACTGGCCAAACTGGCGGAGAGAGCGTCAGCCTGGCGATGATCATCCATTATCATATCATCGTTTCCGGGGACTATCGTGCCGGAGCCGACCTGCTGCCAAGGCTCGACACTCTGCTTGCAGACAAACAAACTCCTCTGCCGTATTACCTAAGATGCTTGGCTGCGCGCTATCTGGCCTTCGGATACTTCCTTTTTGACGGTAACACCGAAAAGTCCCTGACCTGCTTAGCGTTGCCTGGCAATCCCCATGGAGCTATCCAGCGCCCATCGTCAATCGCCCACTGCAGATTCATTCGTGGCTACATCGAACTCTTCACAGGCAGCAGGACTGCCTTCATGAGGGAAGCAGAGGCCTGTTTCGCATTGCTCAGCAATCCCCTCGTCGGAATGTCCGACAAGCTGATGATCCGCATCCTTTTTCTCGGTCATCTCTCGATGAATGGGGATTACCTGAATTTCACAGCGGAAAAGCAGGCCATCGAACAGGCCATACGTCCTGAGATCCTTGAGAGGACAGTTGCACCATCAACTATCTCTGCTTGGGAGAGCAGCAACCTCTTTGCGACAGGAAGGACCGCTGAGGCCTTGGAACTGCTGGAAAACAGCCTGATATCCGGCTTACAGAACGGCTATCCGCACATGAGGAGTCAACTCCTCCAATGGAAAGCCTTCGGCCATGCGCTTCTGGGGCAGCCAGATGCATCACTGTCCTGCATAAGGGAATCGATTGAACTGAGGGAACTGGCGGGTGGAATTATCCACCTCGCCTTCAACTCCATTATTGCCGGCGCAGTCTATTCACGCCTCGGTTGCGCCGATCTGGCAGAGTCATTTTTTGAACGTGGAATCGATACCGCCAAGGCTATCCCATCAACCTATTTCCTCGTCTGCGCCTATCTCAATCGCAGCCATCACAAACTGATCACTTCTGATCGGGATGCTGCTCTTGATGACCTCAGAACCGGTTTGGTGCTGATGAGGATGCATGACCTCGATCACTTCTGGGGCTGGGAGCCGGTGATGATGGGCCGGCTCCTTTCCCTGGCTCTGCAGGAGGACATCGAAAAGGATTTCGTCCGCGCCCTGGCTCAGAAAAGACTCGACATCTGCCTCGAGGATTCCGGTCAAGCACTGCCCCAGTTGCATTTTTCCCTTCTCGACAATTTCCATATTGCCATCGGCCCCCGGACTGTCCTTCAAGTCAGCGATTTTTCCCCTTCTCATCGAGAGCTTTTGGGCATCCTGCTAACCACCAAGGACCAGAAGATCAGCCAGGAACAGGTCCAGCTGGCGATCTGGCCGGACAGTACTCCCACGAATGCTAGAAGAAGTTTCGATACCTTGACGAACAGACTGAGACATCGGCTGGGAGCTGCACTGCCGGTTTCTGCCAAAAGGTATCTCGTTCTGAAAAAAGGGATACTGGAACTGCAAAATTCCCAGACGGATGCCGTGCAATTTCTTTCCCTGGTGAGAATAGGCCTTCGTCACGCCAGAAACAGGGAGTGGTGGCAGGCGGGTAATGTTTTTCTGCGCGCCTTCAGCTATGTAAAGGGCATCTGGCCGGAAGACACTTTCTGCAGCGAGAAAGCAGTGTCGTTCAGCAGCCAGATCATCAGTTCCATGAGCAAGGCGACTATCGCCTGGGCCGGCATCATGCACCGATCCGGCGATATCGATGGGGCGATCGATCTGGTTGAGAAGATATTGCATTTTCATTTTGAAGACGAGCAACTTATCAGCCTTCTCTATTCCTTGTATCAGAGACGACATAACCGTCTCAAGGCCCGTGAAATTCTCGAGCGGTACAGAGCAGCATTGAAACGACAGGAGTATCCAGCAGAGGAAATCGAAGAACTGCAGCAGGAGATCGTCAATTTCTCGCTCATAAAGGCGTCTGAAGGAGAGGATTGATGCAAATCATTCTTCACCCCGACATCGAAGAGCAATGGACGCTGGCAAAACAGGTTTTCGGAAAAGGTACTAATCAGATCGGAAAAGACAAACGGTCCCATCACGATTTCAGCCTGGAAATTCAGATAATACCCTTCGGCAGACGGTTCGGCGGGCGGATATGGAAATCATCAAGACAGGTGGCTGAATCCGGCCAACCCTCTAAACCTGAAGGAATGAAGGCTATTCCATCAGGCCATTGAACCCCCTGAGCGGACAACTGCCGCACAGGGGGTTCGTCTTTTTACAGTAATGCTTGCCGAGCATGACGATCAGGGCATGAAATTCGTTGTAAAGACCGGCGTCCCGCGGCAGATGCCGTTCGAAATCCTCCTGTATTTCATGATACCCGGCTTCTTCTGCCACCAGGCCATGCCGGGAGAAGATTCTGTGGGTATAGGCGTCGATGACGAACACCGGATGACCACCGGCGTAGAGTAGGATCGAATCGGCAGTCTCGGGCCCAATCCCCTGGACCGAAAGGAGATTCTTGCGCGCCCGTCCTGTTTCGTCCGCGAGAAGGAGTTCAAGATCGCCCTGGTATCGATCGCCGACCATCAGCAGCAGGTTTTTCAGCCGCTTGGCCTTGATATTGTAATAGCCCGATGGCCGGATATACTCTGCCAGCACCGACAAGGGCAGATCGAAAAGAAGAGCGAAATCAAGGAGGCCGGCAGCCTGCAGATTGGCAATCGCCTTACGGACATTCGTCCAGTTGGTGTTCTGGGTCAAAACGGCTCCGACGACGATTTCGATGGTCGTATCACCTGGCCACCACCCTTGGGGACCAAAGTGATCGAAAAGAAGGCTGTAGACCTCGAAAAACGCATTCTTGCCAACCATGCTCTGGTCCTCACAAGGATACAGCTTCACCGATACTGTCCCCGAGGCAGATCCCGATCTCACGGGCGGTCAGGACCTTGTCGTCATCAAGACTCACCTTTTTTCTCGCCTTGATTGCGTCGGCGATCGGGACGGCAATCATCCGCGAATTGCTCAGGGCAACCATATGATCGAAGGTTTTTTCCTCTATCAGGCGAACGGCGGCTGCCCCGAAACGCAGAGCCAGCAGTCGGTCGAATGTCGTCGGTGTCCCGCCTCTCTGCAGGTGGCCAAGTACCAGCGACCGTGTGTCCTTATCTGTTCTCTTGCGTATCTCATTGGCCACCCATTCTCCAACTCCTCCCAGAATCACCTCCTCACGACCGAGTTCACCGCTCCCCTTGTTGAAGGCCTGGCCGTCAGATGTCACGGCCCCTTCGGCGACTACTACGATGGCATAATGCTTGTCATGCAGGGCATTGTCAGCAATCTTGTCGCATACCTGCTCGATATCAAAGGGGATCTCAGGGATCAGGATTACATCGGCACCGCCGGAAATACCAGAGTACAACGCGATCCAACCGGAATCGCGACCCATGACCTCGACGACCATCACCCGATCATGGGATTTCGCTGTCGAATGGAGCTTATCGAGGGCCTCGGTCGCCGTGGATACGGCAGTGTCGAATCCGAACGTGCGGCTGGTAGCCATCAGATCATTGTCAATGGTCTTTGGCACCCCTATGACCGGCATCCCTTTCTGGGCGAAGCGATGTGCGATCTCCAGGCTGCCATCGCCACCAATGGCGACATGGCAATCGAATTTCATCCTCTGGAAGTTCCGCAGTATTTTATCTGAGATGTCCACAATCTGGATCTCTCCCGCCAGGTTTTCGACTGGTTTTGAAAACGGGTTGCCCTTGTTGGTCGAACCGAGAATTGTACCGCCTGTTGCATAGATTCCTTCGACATCCTTCAGAGTAAGACGGACCATCTCATCGATATTCATCAGTCCGCCATAACCGCTGCGGCTGCCATACACTTCCCAACCTCGCCGATAGCAGGAATGGACAACTGCGTAAATCACCGCATTCAGCCCGGGGGCATCGCCGCCGCCGGTGGAAATGACTATCTTCTTCATTCTTGCTCCCCGAATTGAATTTTCCGGCTCGGTCTTGTGCCGGCCGTGAAGCTGTCCAGATGATACGAGATGAATCCGCCCAGATCCGACAGGCATCAGACAACGAATGCAAGCCACCCGGTTTGTCTTTGTAATGATTCAAACTTTATCATCCGGTATTTTCGCAAGGCAAGGAAAATCCGTTTTCTGCGGCCGCTTTTCCTTGCCTTCTTCAGCAATTTCCTTTATCGATGGAGGGCGAGTCATCGGGAATTTTCAGGAGTGGCCAATTGACTTCTCCCAAGGCTCAACTTATCATGTCGAAAAAGGCGCCGCATCTGGACTGACGCCCAACCGCCAACAGCAGACAATCCCTTTTAGCCATAGAAAACAAGGAGGCTTATACATGTCTGAATTTAGCGTTACAACACTCGCAGTAGAAAAACTCAAGGAGTACATGGAGCAGAACAATATCGACTCTGCCCTTCGTGTAGCTCTGATGCAGGGTGGCTGAGCAGGCCCATCCCTGGGATTGGCTCTGGACGAGCCAAAAACGAACGACAAGGTCTACGAAAACGATTCATTGAAATTCCTCGTAGAGGAAGGTCTGCTGCGCACCTGCGGCTCGATCAAAGTAGATTTCATCGATGCCGGCCCGCGTTCCGGCTTCGGCATAACCTCCGCCAACCCAATCGGCGGTGGCGGATGCAGTTCCGGCTCCTGCAGCTCCGGAACCTGCGGTTGATCGGCGACGTGACAAACTCACCGGCAGTCTGAGCAGTCCATCCACAGCCCGGAACTCAGACGGCCTGTTCTACCGAAGAGGCGACTCCTCATGATAGAGAGTCGCCTTTTTTCTTTGCAAATTTCCTCATTCGGGCATCGATGTCATTTTCTTGACTCTTCTCCGACCAATCCTTAGCTTGTCTCTGGCACAGCCACACTCGGCGGATATTTTGCATAAGGAAAGGATACAGCATCGGAGGAACACATGCAGTTCGATAAATACACCCTGAAATCCCAGGAAGCGATCCAGGCTGCACAGCAACTGGCTCAGGACAATTCCAACCAGGAGATCCATCCTGCCCATCTGGTCAAGGCTATTCTCGTTCAACCGAACGGCTCAGTCGTCCCGGTCTTGCAGAAGATGGGAGTCGACCCATCCCTCGTGCTGATGGGCGCCAACCGGTTGATCGAACAGATTCCGCAGGTTTCGGGAAGCGGCGCCGGGCAGGTCTATGCCTCAGCCGATCTCAAACGGGTACTCGATGCCTCCTTCGCCGTTGCCAGCCAGATGCAGGATGAATTCGTCAGCCAGGAACACCTGTTTCTCGCCCTGATCCGCGAACGAAAAAGCAGCGTCACGGCAATGCTTTCCCAGTATGGTGTTGACGAAAAAAGATTTCTCGAAGCGCTGAAAACCATTCGCGGCGAACACAGAGTTACCGATCAGTACCCTGAAGAAAAATATCAGGCGCTGGAAAAATACGGCCGCAACCTCACAGATATCGCCAAACGCGGGAAACTCGACCCAGTTATCGGGCGTGACGAAGAAATACGTCGGATCATTCAGGTGCTGTCCCGTCGCACCA
Source organism: Desulfobulbaceae bacterium (assembly GCA_008933635.1). Taxonomy (GTDB): domain Bacteria; phylum Desulfobacterota; class Desulfobulbia; order Desulfobulbales; family Desulfocapsaceae; genus Desulfoprunum. Next base: position 134,516 of record WBUQ01000002.1, read on the forward strand.
AGAACAACCCGGTGTTGATCGGTGAACCCGGAGTCGGAAAAACCGCCATCGTCGAAGGGCTCGCCCAGCGCATCGTCAACGGAGATATACCGGCTACCCTGAAAAATAAGCAGGTCATCACCCTTGACCTCGGCGCACTGGTAGCCGGTGCCAAGTACCGCGGCGAGTTCGAGGACAGGCTCAAGGCCGTCCTGAAAGAAGTGGAAAAACGGGCCGGAGAGATCATCCTGTTCATCGACGAGATCCATACCCTGGTCGGTGCAGGCGCTGCCGAAGGCTCGATGGACGCCTCGAACATGCTGAAGCCAGCACTTGCACGGGGAGAATTGCACTGCGTCGGCGCGACCACCCTCGACGAATACCGCAAGTACATCGAGAAAGACAGCGCCCTCGAACGACGATTCCAACCTGTCCTGGTCGTCGAACCGAGTGTCGAGGATACCATCGCCATCCTCCGAGGCATCAAAGAGAAATACGAGGTCCATCATGGCGTAAGAATACAGGACGGTGCCACCGTTGCCGCAGTGATTCTCTCCAATCGCTATATCACAGACCGGTTTCTGCCAGACAAGGCGATTGACCTGATAGACGAAGCGGCATCGAAACTGCGCATCGAAATTGACTCAATGCCGCTGGAGATAGACGAACTTGAGCGCCAGAAAATAAAACTTGAAATAGAACAGGAAGCTCTGAAGAAAGAGACTGACAAGGCCTCTCAGGAACGCCTCGGCGAACTGAAGAAACGACTGGCCGAACTGAACGAGCGACTGATGGCCATGCGAGGTCAGTGGACCTTGGAAAGGGACACGATTCAGAGCATCCGCAAGATCAAGGAGACGATGGAAGCGGCCCAGATGGAGGAACAGCGGGCGGAACGGGCCGGAGATCTGAGCCGGGTGGCGGAGATCCGCTACGGGCGCATCGTCCAGCTGCAGAAAGACCTTGAGGAGGCAAACCGCAAACTCCAGGAGATTCAGGCCAAGCATATGATGCTCAAGGAGGAGGTCGGAGCCGAGGACGTTGCCAGCGTGGTGGCCAAATGGACCGGCATTCCGGTCGATCGCCTGCTGGAAGGGGAGAAGGAAAAACTTGTGCACGCCGAGTCGAACCTGAAAAAACGGGTTATTGGCCAGGATGAAGCCATCGTTTCGGTAGCCAACGCCGTCCGAAGAGCCCGCGCAGGTCTGCAGGATCCCGACCGCCCCCTCGGTTCATTCCTTTTCCTTGGCCCGACAGGAGTCGGCAAAACTGAGCTGGCCAGGACGCTGGCCGATTTCCTCTTCGACAGCGACCAGGCAATGATCCGTATCGATATGTCGGAATTCATGGAAAAACACTCCGTTGCCCGACTGATCGGCGCCCCTCCCGGCTATGTCGGTTACGATGAAGGGGGCTATCTCACAGAGGCCGTGCGGCGGCGCCCCTATGCCGTCATCCTGCTCGACGAGATCGAGAAGGCCCACCCGGATGTCTTCAATGTGCTGCTCCAGGTCCTTGACGATGGTCGGATGACCGATGGCAAAGGGCGAACCGTCGATTTCAAGAATACCATCCTGATCATGACTTCCAACCTCGGCAGTCATCTGATCATGCGGATGGCTGAGGAACATGCGGCACAGGAGGTTATCAGGACGCAGATCGAAGAGATTCTGCACAGCCACTTCAAACCGGAATTTCTCAACCGGATTGACGAGACCATAATCTTCCGCAGCCTGAGCAAGGAAGACATGATGCATATCGTCGACATCCAACTGCACAGGCTGAATGAACGGCTGCAGGACCGCAAGATTACCCTGCATATCCGTCAGAGCGCCAAACAGTTTCTTGTTGAGACAGGCTATAATCCTGTCTTCGGTGCCCGCCCGCTGAAACGTGCCATCCAGCACTATCTCGAAGATCCGTTGGCGATGGAGATCCTTGAAGGTCGCTTCACAGAGGGTGACCACATATTGGTGGAGGCCGGCAACAATGGGATCTCCTTCACCAGACAGCAGAAATCATAGTTTGGCGTTTCACTGAGAGAACAACCTCACCGGGGGAAAAGGTGGAAATATACTCCTTTTCTCCCAATCCAATTGCCCCATGCATTGACTGCATGTATCATGGCGGCAGCAAATTACCATCCCGACCAGCCAGAGGAGAGACATATGACCAGCGAAGCCTGCAGCGTGACCATGGCCCACATGATGCTGCCGCAGCATGCCAATCCGGCCGGCAATGTCCATGGCGGCGTGATCATGAAGTTCATCGACGATGCCGCCGGAGTTGTTGCCGCCAAACACGCCCGTACCAACACGGTGACAGCGTCGATCGATCGCCTCGACTTTCATCGCCCCGTGTTCATCGGCAATCTGCTCATCCTCAGAGCTTCGCTCAACTCGACCGGTAGATCTTCAATGGAAATCGGGGTGCGGGTGGAAGCAGAAGACCTGATGACCGGTGAGACCAAGCATATCGCCTCGGCATATCTGACCTTTGTCTCACTGAATGCCGAAGGTCGACCATCACCGGTGCCAAGCTTTTCCCCAACGACGCCAGAAGGCCTCCGCAGGGCGCGGGAAGCTATGCAGCGAAAAGAATGCTACAGACAACTTCAATCACATAACAAAGAACACTCATGACAAAAGAATCTGAAGATATCACAATCAATTTCGAAGAAGACGGGATACTCCTGGTTAAGGAACTGGACAAGGAGATACTTTCCAAAGGCGCCTGGACGACCATCCTGTTCCGTTATCAGAACTGGGATAAAGCAAAAGGTCAGTACTCCAAGGACATGTATTCTATCCGACGCTACCAGAAACGCCAGGGGGAGTATATCCCGAAATCCAAGTTCAACATCTCGAGCAGTGAGCAGGCCGAAAAAATCGTGGCAACCCTGCAGAGATGGCTCTGATACACAAGAAGCACCTTTGCTCTGGATTGACCGAACTTCAAATCCGCGTAGCCAAATCCCACATATTTTCCAGTCACTGAAAAACCATCTTGACAGCGAAGCAGGGATACAGTAGTTTGCCGCGGTCTTTGGGGTAGGGAGCCACGGCAGTCGAGTGGTATCTGGCTCGGGAGATGGAGCTTGAGGAAGGAAGATGCCGGTGGTTGAATTTTCGTATTGACAGCCGGCAGCTGACGGAGTAGATTGAAGAGCTCGCCGCGGGATGCCCCGCGGCCCTGGCCGTTCGCCGGTCAGGGAGACGATCCTTGAAAACCAAATAGCAACAAACAGCAGACGGGCC
>WBUQ01000207.1 GCA_008933635.1 Desulfobulbaceae bacterium
CTCCAAGCATGTTGTAAACATTAATTTTTATATGCGTTTCATGTGGTAGAGAGAATCTTATTGTTGTACCAGGGTTAAATGGATTAGGATAGTTTTGTGATAATTCATATTTAGTTGGTATTGTCTCTAATTCAACAATTTGTGAGTACTCAAAGCTTCCATTAAAATCAATTTGCTTTAATCTGTAAGCAAGAACTGATGACTTAATTAGGTTTAAATCATCAATGTAGAAATATTCGTTTTGTTTGGTTGTTGTTCCATGTGCTTCAATAAAAGCAATATTTTCCCATTCGGAGTTTTCTTGCTTTCTTTGAATTTCAAAACCTCGGTTATTTGTTTCAGTAGCAGTGATCCATTCCAGGTTTACTTTACCATCATAATATGTCGCATTAAAGGAAATCAACTCGACTGGTATTGAACCACTTCCCCAAATTTCGGCTTCCCAAAGCCCTGCCCAAGGGCTTTGATTGTTATTAATAAAATGAACCCTTACATATCTTGCTTCAACTGACGTAAATTCATCTACTGTCCACTCCTCATTGGAAACAGAGATTCTTTGGGGAATAACGGTAATCCAGTTATTGTGATCAGTTGATATTGAAATTGAGTAATCATAATACCTTCCGGCATTCCAATTATAAAATGATAGTCTTGTCTTACATACTGTCCTGATTGTGCCTAAATCAAATGTTAATTCCTCAGGCATCGGCTCAGCAGCCCATCTTGAATCAGGGTCTCCACTAAGTGCACCCAGTCCATCAATAGTCTTCTCCGGTGTATGGTCAGGCTCTATTATTATTCCTTCTACAGCTACTATAGGAAACTTCATTAACGTATCAGGGGGCAAAAGTATGTATTGGGCAGTATTGTTTTGTGTAATGGAATTGCCGGAAAGGTCTTCAACATTAACAACCGTAACTACATATGAACCCGGAGAATGAGGAGACGTTTGAAGAGTAACTTTTGTACCAGATAGTGATGCGTTAAGAACATTGATGTTGTTAGTTATGGAGTAGTTGCTCTTGTTCTCAGCTGTTGCTTGATCTAATGCCTCTGAAAAATTTACTACCAATGTTACTGAGTCCAGCAAACTTGCCCCGGTTACTCTTGGAGGAGTCAAATCTGGTCCGGCATCATATTCATAAGCACCGATACTCCAGTTTTCTCCTCTTGGATTACCGTAAAAATCACTCAACATCTCTGGCAAATCATATCCCAAAGTATTCTTAAAATAATTATACAGATATGTCAAATCCTCTCCTGCATCAATAGCAGGTGAATTTGGTTTTAAGTCTGGTCTAAGTAATGACTGATCTGGTTCGTGACCAAAGTTAGATACAAATAATGGGTCTCTGTTTAATCCTGTTCCGCCTGCTGCTACCCATTGACTCCAATTACTAAAGCTTTGTGTTCCACCGCCAGGCTTAATAAACTGACCTGCAAATAAACCAGACTGCACACTATCTTCTTTCCATACTAAATTATAACGAGCACTATCCATTCTTATATGGTTTCCATAAGCTGTACTTCCACCAAACACTGAATGCCATCCGTGAGCACTATGATTTCTCCAGCTTCTTCCCTGTGGATCATTGCCAGGCGGGCAATAACTTGCAAATATATTATTTGATACAAAATGTGCAAGATATTCTTGCTGAAATACGGAATTTCGAGGACCATTACTGATAAAAGCATTATTAAATACAAATACTTTAGAGGGTTGATTTCCGCTATTTCCCGGACCATCGTGCCTTGTATAAAATGTATTGCCATAGTTTGCATTTGGATACCATAGACCGCCCATATAAGCAAAATTATTAAAAATAATTACAGGATTATCACCTCCCCAATTTATACTGCTTAAAATAAATGGCATTCCTCCACCCTCTGTTCCGCTATTGACAGAATCACTGATGAGGATATTATTGTAAATAATAAAACCATCACAAGCTACACTTTGCAAAACATCATTGTGTGCAACAGGGTCTTGACTTCTGCAATGTAAAAAATTATCGTGGATTATTGTTCTGGTTGGTCTGTATTGATTCCAGTAATTTATTTGGATTACATCACTTTGCCCTACACCATCAATCCTATCTTTAATTGTGCAGTATTGTATTACTGTGCTGTCTGCCAATGCAGTTAATCTTATTCCGTAACCATCACCGCCACCTGCATTAAACTGGTATATGTTAAGTGAATCTATTATAATCCCTGTGGAGTTATCCTCAATATTTACTGCGTGGCTATTTGCATTTCTTAATTCAAGTCCTTTTACCCATAGATAGCTTGCATTTTGTATATGAATATTATATGAACCTCCTTCTATTATTACTCTGCCACTGTGCCCCGATGGATTTGGCGAATATTTGCCTGCCCAAATTCTGATTCGGTTTGCTTTTGTACCGCTTTTATTAGGAGATAATGAACCCGAATAAACTAAGGAATCAGTTCCGCCAGATATATAGATATAATCACCTGGCTGAATTGAACTCCAGTTAATATTAGAAAAAGATTTCCACGCATTAGTCCAGCTTGTTCCATTGTTAGAGCCGCTTGCATTCTTATACACATACCAGTTTGTGGCATAAATTGGAAGTGATAATGATAGAAATAAAGCTACAATAAATAATAAACTGTTTATTTGATGGCTGATTAAGAATCCTCGTATTTTCATCGCTGTCCTTTTATATTTATAATGATAAATCTAATCCCAATATATGTGCCGTTATGAATCATTATTTTTTTGAAACATTCAAAATGAGACGATCGGTAAAAATGTAAATATGGTAACTTTTACTCAAATTTTCATCAGGTGAATTTATTTTTTACAAAAGGAAGGTGCACAAAGAGTGCATTTTGAAAAAATCTTTCGTTCTTTAATAACTAAAATAATTAAATCTTTATCAGCATAAAAGTACTTATAATGAAAAGAATATTAATTTATTTATTAAACAAAATTAATTTTAATGCTGCCTGCAGAATCAGATCTGGTTCATCTTATTATTCATATTCATAAGCTCCTATTGCAGGAGTATTATCTCTTGGAACACCATTTATGCCTTCATTGGGAAGTATAATTCCCCAGGTTTTATAAAAGTAATCCAGATAAGGCTGGATATTCTCTCCTTTATTTATGGCGGGAGAATTAGGTCTTAGCTCTCCATTTAAAGTTAATTGACTTGGTTCATGACCAAAATGCTTTACAAACAATGGATCGGCATTTACTCCGGTCCCCCCAAGAATTCGCCATTCTGTCCAATTTGATATTTCCCCCATTCCAACCGTACTATATATGTATCCGCCAGAAAATAAAGTTTGCACGTTATCTTCCTTCCAGAACAGATTGTTTCTAATACTATCCATTGGCATATTTTTACGCCAAACACTACTTGATGAGAAGTTTGTATGCCAACCATGGGTATTACTGCTTCTCCAATCTTTATCATACATCCCATCTGGTAAACAATACATGGCATTAATATTGTTTATAAATAAATCTATTTTATATTCTTGACCAACTCCTGCTATTCTTGGTCCGTTTGTAACAACTGTATTATTAATGATATATGTAAGCGGCTGATGAGCTTCGTCACTATAATATCGCGTCCAC
>WBUQ01000053.1 GCA_008933635.1 Desulfobulbaceae bacterium
GCAATATCCCTTCAACCTCTCTTTCGCCTTCGCCCGCATTGCTTTCACATCCATCTTTCCTCCTGTTGAACCCGTTCACTGTCCTTATCCGGCTAACCGGCCCCCGGCCGGCATCCCCCGGCCCCGCCAGCGCCCTGTAATCCTCGGACCAACTATTCAATGGACACCCTGACGGCACTGTGTTAAACAAGGCCGTATCCGCTCGGGTCACCGGAGACGGAACCGGACGCCGATCTGCGGGTGTCCCTTCGACGTATACCTGCACCGTCGGCTTGACGCAATTGAAATACCAGCGGCGGCCCTGCCCGGCCAGCATCGTTGCCCTATCCCCATTCCCCACATACCGTTCAATTTCAAGGAAGAGAAAGATGAAGGTTATTGTAAGCGGCTCACTGGCCTACGACAGGATCATGGATTTCCCCGAATACTTTTCCGACCATATCCTGCCGGACAAGATCCACGTACTCAACGTCTGCTTCCAGGTCGAAAGCGTCAAGGAAAACCTTGGCGGCACCGCCGGCAATATCGCCTATGCCCTCAAACTGATGGGGGGGGCGCCGTACATCTCGGCCACCATCGGCAGCGACAATCATCGCTATTTCGAATGGTTTGCCGAAAAGGGCATTTCCATCGAAGGGATAAAGGTCATCTACACGGAACTGACAGCCGGGGCCTATATCACCACCGACAAGGGCGACAACCAGATCACCGGCTTCAACCCCGGTGCGATGAAGTATTCGTCGGAACTCGATTTCTCCCAACTTGATCCTGCACGTTCGCTGGTGCTGGTCTCCCCCGGCAACCTGAACGACATGATCTCGTACCCTGATCAATGCCGGAAGAAGGGCATACCCTACATCTTCGATCCCGGCCAGGCCCTGCCGGTACTGCAGGCAGATGACCTGGTATCGGCGATTACCGGGGCGAAATTCCTGATCGTCAACGACTATGAGTTCGACCTTATCCTCGACAAGACCGGTTTGAAGAAGGAAGAGTTGCTCGGCAGGGCCGAAACGACGATCATCACCCTGGGCGAGGCCGGTTCGTCACTGTATCTCGACGACAGCATCGTGCAGATACCCGCTTTTCCGGCAAGGAAAGTCGTGGATCCGACCGGCGCCGGCGACGCGTACCGCGGCGGCCTGATCAGCGGCCTGATCAGAGGCCTGGGCGTCGAGGAGAGCGCCAGGCTCGGGAGCGCCTGCGCATCCTTTGCCGTGGAGTGCTACGGGACCCAGACCTATCGCTTCACCCCGGAAGAATTCGCCCAGCGGCTGCAATCCGTCAAATGAGCCTGTCACCGGGCTGGCAGGCCTGCCTGCGAGCCAGCCAGCCCGGATCCCACACGCGGTCTCTGCCCGCCATCCCCGGCTGCAACACGCCTTTTCTAGGCTTTTTTCATTTTCTGCAGGGCCTGCTCGGCCGCGATGGTGATCGGCTCCGCGCTCGGCTCGGAGGAGATATCCGGGTTGCAGGCGCTGGTAAAGGTCGTCAACTCCGATACGGTTCTGCCCCCGAGGATCAATGCCGTGACCGCATCGATCTCCCTGGCGGGGGCGACGGCATGGCTCACTATCTGGCCGCCGATCAGTTTTTCTGTCTTGCCGTCAAAGACCAGTTTCAGCTTCCATGGCTTCATCCCCGGGATCATCGCGTGCTTGCTCCGTGAATCGACAATGGCGCTGACCGCGTCAAAGCCCTCCTGCAGCGCGCGCTCCTCGGTAAAGCCGGTGGCGGCTATGGTCATGTCGAACATCTTGCAGCCGCCGGCATCGAGCACCCCGGGAAATTCGATGGCATAGCCGGCGAGCCGCTTGGCGGCCAACCGTCCCTGAACCACCGCCGGGCCTCTGAGCTGACCGGGGGTCGGCCTGCCGGTGATGAAGTTCCACTTTTCCACGCAATCGCCGCCAGCCAGGATATGCGGGTCGGATGTCTCCTGAAAGGCGTTCACCTTGATGCCGAACCGCCCCATCTCCAGCCCGATTTCAGCCGCCAGACGGGTATTGGGCCGGACGCCGACATTCATGAAGACCATGTCCGCGGCAAGGACCTCGCCGGAGGAGAGCTGCACGCCGACGACCCTGCCCTCACGGCCGAGCAGTTTGTCGACCGTCGCCCCGGTCCTGATCTGCAGGCCTCTCTGCTCGACATATTCCCGGACAACATCACTCATATCCCTGTCCAGCATCAGCGGGAGCGGGCGATCCATCAGCTCGACGACGGTGATGCCAAAGGCGCCGGGACTGGTCTCCGCCAGCAGGGAGGCGATCTCCATGCTGATGAAACCAGCCCCGATGAATACGATATTTTTCGGTTTTTTCTCTTCCAGGTAGTCCCTGATCCTCTCCGCGTCATCGAGCCCGCGCAGGGTCATGATCCCGGCCAGGTCGCTGCCTTCGATCGGCGGAACGAACGAACTCGAACCAGTGGCGAGAAAGAGCTTGTCATACGGGAAGGTTTCACCGCCGGTCACCGCAACCGTCCTCTGCAGCGCGTCCACCCGTGTCACCTCATCCTGTACGACCCTGACGCCCATCCCCGTGAGCATCCTGTCGGGAACGACAATCGATTTGCTGGCAGCCAGACCGGCCACCACATGAGGAAGCGCTCACCGGACGATAAAGAACTCCTCCTTCCGGATTATGGTCACATCGACCTCCGGCATCAGCTTTTTCGCCATCATCGCGGCCGGTCCGCCCGAACCGCTGCATCCAACGATCACCAGCTTTTCACCTTTCTTCATGACATCTCCTCGCTGTTGTGCCTGCATCTTTGAGCGACATGCCGTCGCCCGTTACGTCTCTCTTTCGACCGCAACCGGGACCACCGTCCGGCTATTTAAGTTTTATCTTTATATGCATATACCCAAAACATCCGTTTGTCAAAAACAGAGATGCGGGGACTGCCAGAGAATCGGCACAGGGCTTTGTTCGAAGCGAGATTGTAAATGAGCTGGCGGATACTGTGCGGGGATGGCAGCCGGCCTCGGGAGGGCAGCGTGGGCGCAACGAAAAGACCCAGGAATCGCCGGACTGCGGCAACTCCCGGGTCGTGTTTCTGCAGGCGGTGCGTCGAACCGAAACCAAGCGGGCCCGGGTCAACGTGAGGACCAGTCGGGCTATTCCATCTTCTTCAGCCCGATCGGGTTGGGCGCCATGCGGGCAAAGCCTTTCTGCTGGGCGACAATATCGAGCGGCAGGCTGGCCATATCGGCCAGGTCCATGGACATGTCCTTCAGGACCGAACTCTCCACGACCTTCACATACGTGTGGCAGGCCTCGCAGGTGGCGATCCGGAACCCCGGCTCGTCATCGGATTTGAGGGTTCCGAGAACCGCCGGGTCCGTTGTGCCGCAGTTCGGGCAGCCGATGAATCGAAACTGGCCTGCGGTCCCGCAGTAGGTACAGTGAAAATTGCGCTGCGGCCCCTCGACAATCGAGGAGAGCGCCGCCCTGGCCGAACAGAGGGGACAGCGGCCGTCCTCCCACTGCTTGCCGTCCAGCGGAAAATTCTGCCGCAGGGTCTGGAAGTACGGTCGTGCCAACAGGTACAGGATCTGCTCCAGCCCACCTTCGGCAGAGGGGAGGGAAGGGGCCGGAGCCTCATCGAGGGGGAGCCGCATGAAATCGACATCACCGTTTTCCATCGCCCGGCACAGAGGCTCAAGGTCCTCGCCGGGCAGATCGAAGGTGTCGACAAAGAGCTGAAAGACCGATCGGGCGCTGTCGCGCGGATAAGCCTTCGAGTCCTCCGGGGACATGACCGCCCTCTCCTTTGGCAGCATCTCCGCGGCCTCTTTGCGGAAACGCTGCCATCTGGCATAGAACTCAAGGGGATCCTTGAGATGGGGCCGTTTTTCAATCACGGCCTGAATATCTTGAGTCATGATTCTCCTTATGGAATTTTTGGGTAGGAAAAGTCTATCGGCTCTCCGGCCAGCCCTTCTTCGAGAAACACCCTGAGCTGTCTTTTTTCAGCTTCCGTCAGCTGCAGGGGTTTCAGTTCGCCATTGCCGGCACCGCCGCCGGCGTTGAAAAAGTCGATGACCTCGTCGAGGGTCGCGTACACCCCGTTATGCATATACGGTGCCGTTGCGGCAACCTCCCTGAGCGTCGGGGTCCGGAAGGCCTTCCAGTCCTTACGGTCCTTGGTGACCAGGTACCTGCCGGGATCCTCGGCCAGGTTCCGGTAATCGGCAAATCCGCTGACCTTGGCGACAAACCTCCGGGTAGCGGCAATCCTCGGATCCTTCAGGTGCTCGGGGTTCTCCCTGACCTGGAGGGCATGGAACCGGTCGTCGGCGAGGTTGGCGCCATAATGGCACGTCGCGCAGCCGCCCTTGCCGGTGAAGACGGCATACCCCTGCCGCGCCTCCGGCGTCAGCGCCTGTTCGTCACCCTGAAGAAACCGGTCGAGCGGCGAATTCCTCGAGACGAGGGTCCGCTCGAAGGCGGCGATCGCCATCGCAATCCGCTGCCGGGTCACATCGCCGTCGCCGAAGACGGCTGTGAATTCGGCGACATACTCCGGCACCGAGCGGATCTCCTCCTCCAGGTAATCGAGATTCTGGTTCATCTCGAAGGCCGACATCATCGGGAACAGCGCCTGCTCCTCCAGGCTGGCCGCCCGACCGTCATGGAACAGCTGTTTCTGGAAGGCGACCCCGATCAGGGTGGGAGAATTCCGCCAGTTCCGAGTGGTGGGATAGTTGAGGGAAATTTCCAGCCCATCCCCCAGCCCCTGTTCCGGGTCGTGACAGGTGCCGCAGTTCGTGGTGCCGTCGCCCGACAGACGCCGATCAAAGAACAGCTTCTTGCCGAGCTCGATTTTTTCAGGCGTCTGGGGGTTGTCAGCGGGCACCGGGATATCTCCGACTGGCACCAGCTGGCCGGCAAGGGCGCAGACCGGCAGGCCAACGGCCATGACGATAACGCTCAGCAGTTTTCTCATCCTGATCACCCCCCGGCTTTGGCCAGTTCCTCGTCGATGATCTTCTTGAAATAGTCGAACGGCCGCTCCCCGATGACCTGCCGGCCATTGATGTAGAACGTCGGGGTGTTGTAGAGGTCCATCGACTCGGCAAGCTTGATATCGGCATCGATTTTGGCGGCGTTCTTGCCATTGTCGATGGCGGCAGTGAATTGCGCCACGTCGAGGCCGAGCTCCTGTGCGTAGCCGATCAGACTGTCCCTGTCCAGTTCCGGCGAGCGGGTGAGCAGGATATCGTGCATCTCCCAGTATTTGCCCTGGTCTGCCGCAGCCAGGGAGGCCTCGGCCGCCATTCTGGCGAAGTCACGGTATTTATAGGGATAATTTTTGATAACAAGACGAATTTTGCCGGAATAGGCTGCAAGAATCTGCTTGACGACCGGACCGGTCGCGACGCAATGGGGTCACTGGAAATCGATGAACTCGATGATGGTCACCGGGGCATCGGCAGGACCCGTGGATGGTGAATCGCCCACCGGGACATCGACCCGCTTCTGCTCGGCGAGCGCTATCCCTGAAAACAGCAGGAAAACGATACAGATCAGTATTCTCTTCATCACGGACCTCATGTTCGCTGGAGATGAAAAAAGGGGATACATGGACTGTATCCCCTTTCCTGCCGATCGTAAATTGCTAAAGAGACAGCATCACATCCTGCCGATCGCCTTTATCCATTTCGGGTGCTTTTTCCGGGCGTCTGCCAGCGGCATCATGCCGTTGACCATGATCTGGAATGTCCCCGGGTTGGCCAGGGTACCGAGATAGATATGGACCGGAACGGCGAGGACGAAGATGAGGAAGGCGATGTTGTGAACGAGATGCGAGAGCAGCATCACGGTCGAATTATCCTTCATCAGCCAGATGCCGAAACCCGACAGGGCAATGGCGATACCGGCACCGACGATGGCCAGGTAATACAGCTTCTGGCCCGGGTTGTATTTGCCCATCGGCGGCACCTTGACCTTGTGGGACAGGTACCCGCCCGCCACCTTGAACCACTGCACGTCATCAGCGTCGTACTCGAAGGCGTCCTTCAGGTAATGGACCATGGAGATCAGCAGGGAGATGCAGAACACCACCCCCAGCCAGTTGTGGACATTCTTCATCGACTCGAAGCCACCGAATACCGATCCGACCGGTTCCAGGTGGAACAGGAAGGCAAATCCGGAGAGCATCAGCAGCATGCAGCTGCCGGCGAGAATCCAGTGGTTGATGACCTCAGCGACACTTGATTTTCTGATCATCTCAGCCATGTCACACCTCCTTATCGTCCTTGTGGGGGCCTATGGCCAGATAATGGATTGCCGCAGCGGCGACGACACCGCCCAGGCCGATTGCCGACAGAGGTTTCAGGTAGGTATGCCAGAAGACCACGCTGGCCGGAATCTGCGGATTCTCCTTCATTCCGTACAGCTTCGGTTCGTCCTTGAAGGCATAGACCGATCCGAGACCACCCAGGTCCTGCTCGCCGTAGATGGTGCCATAGCCGTCCTTTTTGGCGGCGGCGATCAGTTCCGCACGGTCGCCGAACTGCAGCGCCCCGGTCGGGCAGGTCTTGGTGCAAGCCGGAGACATGCCGTTGGCGATCCGGTCGAAGCAGAGATGGCATTTCGACATCTTGCCGTCCTCGCCGTAACGCGGCACATTGAACGGACAGGCCTGGACACAGAGCTTGCAGCCGATGCACTTGCTGGCGTCGGTGGCCACTGCCCCTTCGGCGGTGCGATAGATTGCGCCGGGAGTGGGGCAGATGTTCATGCAGCCCGCATCGTCGCAGTGCATGCAGCGCTGGCTGACAAAGAGCCAGCGGACGGGGTTCTCCTGCGATGGAACCTCGCTGTAGCGGATGATGTTGAAGGCGGCGGCCGCCAGATCAGGTGGGTTCTGGTAGGTGCCGTTGTTCTTGGTCTTGATCGCCGGCAGCTGGTTCCAGGATTTGCAGGCCACCTGGCAGGCCCTGCAGCCGATGCAGAGTTCCGGTGTGACCAGGATCGATTTGCGATTTGTCGTATTGTCGTTAGCCATGGTTCACCCCCTATGCTGCCTTCCGAATGTTGACCATGAAGGCCTTCGACTCGGGTATCATTGTGTTGGCGTCGCCAACGTTCGGCGTCAGCAGGTTGACATTGTCGTAGCCGCTGCCGTCCTCGGGGAATCGCCAGCCGAAATGCCATGGCAGGCCGACCTGGTGGACCGTCGAGTTCTCGACCTTGAAGGGCTTGAACCGCTCGGAGACCAGCGCTACCGCCTTGACCTCGCCGCGGGCTGAGGAGACAACGACCGTCTCGCCGTTTTCCACCGACAGCTCTTTGGCCAGTTCCTGGCTCATCTCGACGAAGTTCTGCGGCTGCAGCTCCAGCAGCCAGGAACAGTTGCGGGTCATCAGACCTGTCTGCCAGTGCTCCGAAACCCGGTAAGTCGTCCCGACAAACGGGAAGCGCAGGTCGCAGGAGGCAAAGGCGTCCATCTTGTCGCCGAAGATCTTGATCGTCGGGTTGATCCGCTGGCTCGACATCGAGTTCTTCTCGAGGGGACATTCCAGCGCTTCATAATGCTCGGGGAACGGTCCCTCGACCATGCCCGGTCCGAAGATCGAGGCAATGCCGTCCGGTTTCATGATGAAGGGCAGCTTGCCTTTTTCTGAACCGGGGGGAGCCCCGCCGCCGTCGATGACATCGCCCTCCCATACGCCGAGGGTCTTGGTGGCCTTGTTTTCCTTGTTCGGATCCCACTTCACCAGCTGGCGTTTGGCATCCCAGGGCTTTCCGCTCGGGTCGACCGAGGCGCGGTTGTAAATGATCCGGCGGTTGACCGGCCAGGACCAGGTCCAGTTGGAGTACAGGCCAAGCCCGGTGGGGTCTTCCTTGCCGCGGCGGGCCATCATGTTAACCTCCTTTCCATCCTTGAGGATGTAGGAGTTGCAGTAGATCCAGCAGCCGCTCGAGGTGGTTCCGTCGGCCTGCAGCGAGGGGAAGCTGGTGACCAGGTCGCCCTTCTTGCCGATCAGTTTCGGCGGATCGACCTTGGTGTCGTAGACATCCTCGAGGAAGTAGCCGTTGATCTCTTTGGCGATCAGGTGGGTGTCCAGGTGTTTGACTTTGCCGTCGGCATCCTTCTCGCCGTAATTCCAGCTGAGGTTGACGACCGGGTCGGGATAGGCGCCGCCTTCCTTGATATAGAGCTGCTTGACCTTGAAGAACAGCTCGTTGATGATCTCGGCATCCGGCCAGGACTGGCCGATCGGTTCGATGGCCTTGTAGCGCCACTGGGCCCAGCGGCCGGAGTTGGAGATGCTGCCTTCCTTTTCCATCGACGAGCAGCAGGGCAGCATGAAGACCTCGGTCTTGATATCGGCCGGGTTCATGCCGGGACCGCGCCAGAAGGAGGCGGTCTCGTTGTCGAAGAGGTTGACGTTGACCAGCCACTTCAGCTTGGTCATCGCCTGCCGGGTCTTGTTGCCGTTGGCGCCGGAACAGGCCGGGTTCTGGCCCCAGGCGAAGAAGCCCTCGAAATCGCCCTTCAGCATCTTGTCGAAGATCATCAGCCACGAGGCGTTCTGGCCGACATCGATCTTGGGCATCCAGGAGTAGCCGAAATCGTTGTCCTTGGTCGCGGCATCGCCGTAGATGGCCTTGAGGTAACTGGTGATGTACTTGCCGCGGTTGCCCCACCAGTTGACGCTCTTGGGTTCCTTGGTGGTCGGGGTGTTCTTCTCGATATAGGTGGCCAGGTCGGGCCAGGCAGCCACCGGAGTCGGGTTGTAGCCCGGCAGGATATGGAAGAGCAGGCCGTAATCCGTCGACCCCTGTACGTTGGATTCGCCGCGCAGGGCGTTGACGCCGCCGCCGGCCATGCCGATGTTGCCGAGCAGCAGCTGGATGATGCTCATCGCCCGGATGTTCTGGGTGCCGATGGTATGCTGTGTCCAGCCCATCGCATACAGGCTTGTGCCGACCCGGTCCTGCTTGCCGGTGGAGCTGTAGAGCTTGTACACCGCCATCAGCTTGTCCATCGGGGTTCCGGTGATCGTAACCACCTTTTCCGGCGTGTAGCGGGCATACTGCTTCTTCAGCAGCTGGAAGACGCAGTTCGGGTCTTCCAGGCTCGGATCCTTCAGCGGGATGCCGTTCTCGTCCAGCTGGAAGGTCCAGGTGGCCTTGTCATACTTCCTGGTCTTCTCATTGTAACCCGAAAAGAGGCCGTCGAGGTCCGCAGGTCCCTTGAACTCCGGATTCACCAGGAACGAGGCGTTGGTGTAGTTGACGACGTATTCCCGGAAGTACAGATTGTTTGCCAGGATATAGTTGATCATGCCGCCCAGGAACGGGATATCGGTCCCGGAGCGGAGAGGGGCGTAGAGATCGGCCTTCGCAGCGGTCTGCGAGAAGCGCGGATCGACGCAGATCAGCTTGGCCCCTTTTGCCTTGGCCCGCATGATCCACTTCATGGAAATAGGGTGGTTGGATGCCGGATTGCCGCCCATCGCCAGGATGACGTCGGCGTTCTTCAGGTCGATCCAGTGGTTGGTCATTGCACCGCGTCCGAACGACTCTCCCAGAGCCGCAACAGTTGCGCTGTGTCAGATACGCGCCTGGTGCTCGACGTGCACCAGGCCCCAGGACCTCACCAGTTTCTGCAGGATATAGCACTCCTCATTGTCCAGGGCGGCGCTGCCGACATGGGCAATGGCATCCGTCCGGTTGACGACGAACTCCTTCTCGACCTCAATCTCGGTGCCGTCCGGCTGCTTCTCCTTGACCTTGGCCTTGCTGGTGGTCTTGAAGCTCTTGTCACGGGCATCCTTGACAAGGCGGGCGATTCTGTCCAGCGCCCAGTCCCACTCCACTTCCTTCCAGGCGGTCCCGCCCGGTTCGCGGTACATTGGTTTGAGAACACGGTTTTCGTTGTTGGCCAGCTGCCACACCGAAGCACCCTTGGCGCAGAGGGATCCCTCGTTGATCGGATGATCCGGATCGCCCTCGGTGTTGATGACCTTGCCGTTCTCCGCGTAGACGATGATGCCGCACCCTACCGAACAGTAAGGGCAGACCGTCGTGCTCTGCTTGGCATTCTTGATCCTCAGGCCTTCAGCATAGGCCCTGGCCGGATCGAGATTCACGCCGAGTGTCGCGACCAGAGCGGTCCCGCCAGACAGCTTCAGAAAATCCCGCCTTGATACTCCCATTGAAGCCTCCTTCTCGTAATCAGGATTCGTTTCCCGGGGGGTTGCTCCTCCGGTGTTCATCGCTGCTCTTCCTTCGATTCCATCGCAAGCGCCTTCACTCTCTCCGAACCCGCGCGGCTGACGACACCTTTTCCTCAGCCGAAACGCCTGCAGACGGCCCGGTTCACGGCACGAAGCACCGCTTCTGGCGCAGCTGGCAGGCACGGCGGCAAAAAAACCGTGCCTACCAGGACGGTCAGAGCCTCCCCCTGGCAGACAAGCAGGGAACGCCCCGACTATCACCTAGCCACTATAGAGAAATGCCGATCAGAATAAAATCAGCCAATTCCTTTTTTTTCTGTAAGAATATTACTTAGATAAGCGTAAGGAAAGTTCTGAAAAACCGATAGGAGGAAAACTGAAATTTCGATAAGTGAACACCTGAAAAAAACGTAGGCGATAGACTGAAAATCCGGTAGGGAAATTCCCTACATAACCTGTTGAAACGTTTGAACAACTTCATTTACGTGGCAAAGTAAACCATTGATTTTGGCCGTCAACAGCAAAAACGATAAATAACCGTTGGCGACCAAAACAAACAGCCGACAGCCGTCTCCATGGCCAAAACCCAATCCGGCTGGGTGCGGCCCGGAACAAGACAGCATTCAAAGTTCCGCCCTGGAGGATGGGCCCACATCCACCTTCGGATAAACGGCATGAGGCCCTTTCCGGCAAGCATTTCCTCGCGGTTTATCTTGTTCTTGCGGAAAGAAGACCGTATGATTTTGCTGGCGGTGCGATATGTGCAGGCGGAGAGCGAAACCCTTCCCGGTTGTCTCCGTCTCGCGACATGGCACCGGCAACCATGCCCCCAGGATGCGCATGCGGTTGTCTGACAACACCGGGCCACAGCTTTTTGCAGGAAGGGCTAAGACCCGATCGCTCAAGACAGCCCGAAGAAAAGAGTCGAGGATACAGTGAAAAAAAAGGCCCCAAAACCCAACGATGCGATTTTTCTGATCACCGAAGAACGGGGATGTCCCATCTACAACGCCGGCGAAGAGCTCAAGGTCGAGAATTTCTGCCTCACCGTCCCTTCCTTCAAGACGGATTGCCTCTATCTGGCGCAGTCGATCATCAACGTTATCAGTTCACGGGAGACGTTTACCGGCTTCGGCAAATTCAGCAGCCAGAAAACCAAGTTCGACTGCAGCGGTGGCTGCGGCGAGGGCATCATCCGCTTCGAATTTAAAAAAGAGAAGGATTTCGCCACGCTGCAGATGAAACTGCTGAGCGAAACCGAAGAACGGCGCAAGCGCCAGCATCTCGACAGATTCTTCGGCGTCCTGCGCAACCTCGACCTTTTCGAGTCGCTGGACGACGATGCCCTGATCGACCTGACGATGCTGCTGGAGATGAAGAATATCCCGGTCGACAAGGTGGTCCTCAAGAAAGGCGACCCCGGCACCTATCTCCACATCATCCTCAGCGGCAGGATCGCGGTGATCGCGGAGGACGGCTCGCGCATCACCGAGATGGGCGACGGGGCGATCTTCGGGGAGATGAGCCTGCTGTCCGGCGAACCGGTCAGCAACTCCATCTACACCATCGAGGACTCCCAGCTGGCCTCGCTGAGTGTGAAGAATTTCAAGCATGTCCTGAAGAAATACCCTGTCCTGCAGCTGTTCCTGCTGAAGCTGCTGGTCGACCGGGCCCAGGCGATGACCTTGCGTTCGGGCAACATCACCTCCGGGATGAGCGGGGAACTCGCCGAAATTTCCATGGTCGATCTGTTCCAGCTGATCAACTCCTCCCAGAAGACCGGCACCGTCCAGCTGATCCTCGACGAGGGCAAGGCGGCTGTCCTGTTCAAGGAGGGAGAGATCGTCTACGCCCGGTTTCTCGACCTTCGCAACAGGGATGCGCTGTTCGCCCTGCTCAATATCAAGAGCGGCCGGTTCACCTATACCAAAGGCGTCCCCCCGGAGTTCGAAAACCTGCCGCCGATCGGTGGATTCATCGGATTGCTGATGGAGGGTCTGCAGAAAATCGACGAGAAGGATGAATGAACACGTGGGCTTCTCTGGGTATCCGCTGCCGCGACGAGGAAACCGCGTGGGTTATTTCCAGTCTTTCAAACCGTATTTATCGAGAATTTTCTGCAGCTCGCCGCTCTTTCTCATCGCGACAATACCTTGGGACAGGAGCTCCGCGTACCTGCCGGACTCAGGGCTGTTCGGTGAAAAAGCGATATAGATGAAAGCCGGTTCGTCACCGTAACCGGCACATTCAATCTGATCCAGGATGTTCATCTCATTGGCGACGAAACGAATGGCGGCTTCGGTATCCACCACTACTCCTATCCTGCCATTCATCAGTTTGGTCAGGTTCCGCTTCAGCGGTTCTTCGCCATGGAGGACCTGCACCTTGGCAGGGTTGTCCCTGTTGGCCTCGATATAGGCGAGCAGCCATGACCGGTAGTCATATCCGGCAATCGTTCCGATCGTGGCCTCTTCGATGGAAGCCGGCCCCCGGAATCGCCAGGCGCTGCCTTTCCTGACGTAGAAGGCAAGTTTGTTCTGGGCCAGTTCCTCCCGCGGGAAGACGAATCCGGCCGCATCGGTTTTCGATGCGCCGATTGCCCCGTCATATTCCCCGGAGCGGGTCATCTCGATGGCCCTCATCCAGGGCACAAGCTTGTAGATCACTCTACACCCACGGCTTTCAAACACCCTGCGGGCTATATCGACGATATAGCCTTCGTGCCCACTGCCCGGCTTGCCGTTGAACGGCGGCCACTCATCGGCCACGAGGGTGATTGTCGTGCCGGCCGCGAGACAGGAACCGCCGGTGATGCCGACGATGATGCTGCCGAGATACACCAGAACACGAAACAGCCTGCTCATAATCCTCCTCTCTCCCGTGATGTGATGCGATGGCTGCGCCGGAAGCGTCCTAACGCAACGCTGACAAAAACCTCACGTTGCCATAATGACATACGAGCATCAGCAACAGTATAGTGAATATTTCCCATTCTTGACAAATGATTTGCATATCGCAAGTTCCCAAGATAGGATTTCTTACCAGGATACCTGCAAATACCACGGGATGTTGTCCTGTTGCCGGCTGTCGCCATCTATCCGCATGTATCGGAACAAACGCAGCCGCATAATGCCACCTGTCATTCTGCCGGGAGAAGCGTGAAGAGACCAGAGATTCATCGGATGAGACAACGCCATGGATCGCCGCGCAGAAAACAGGACGACAAACAGCAGGATCAAATCCTGGACGGTGCAGCCTGATCTCGATTTACGGAGGATCGCTCATGCGTCTCTGTCCCTTCCCCCGCATCATCTCCGCTCTGCTGCCATTGGCCCTGCTCTGCCTCATGCTGCTGCCGAACGCGGCGACGGGGAAGATGGACCGACTGGTCATGGTCACCGAAGAATGGCCGCCCTTCCGGATCAACGACCGGGAGAACCCCTCCGGTTTCCGCGGCATCGACGTCGATATCGTCGAGAAGCTGGCGGGCGAACTCGGCGTCGCCATCGAGATCCAGCGTCATCCCTGGGCCAGGGCGCTGGAAATGATGCGCACCGGTCAGGCGGACATGGTCACCGGTGCCGCCCGGACGGCCGAACGGGAGGTGTTCATGCACTACATCCCGGTCAGCTACTGCGCGGTCCGGCCGGTTTTCTACACCCAGAGAGGCAAGGGACAATCGATTCGCACCTACCAGGATCTCTACGGCAGGAAGATCGGCTACTCCCTCCACTCCGCCTATTTCGAGCCGTTCAACTCCGACACGAGGCTCGACAAGGTGGGGTTGTCCACCGAGCAGCAGCTGCTGCAGGTGCTGGCTCTGGGCCGACTCGAGCTGATTATCGGCACTGACCCGAACATCTCCTACGACACCACCCGCATGGGCTTTACCGAGAAAATCGAGCCCACCGCCTACGCACCGCCGGACAAGACGGAACTGTTCATCACCCTGTCGCGGAAATCATCGGCAATGGACCTGGCGCCGCAGATCGAACGGGCACTGCGGAAACTGTTGGATGACGGCACCATCGAAACGATACTGGAGCGATACCGCTGATGCTCCCGAAAAAAATCGCCCATAGCCTGCTCAGCGAGGTCCAGTTCCTGATCATCCTCCTGTCGATGACGATCATGATCGCCGTGGTGGCCGCTGCCGCCCTCTACCTCTCCCATTCGAAGCTCAGCAGTCTCCGCTCCCATTCGCTCGTTACCGCCGACGAACTGGCGTCCCTGCTCGAGCTCCCGCTGTACAACGTCGACAACGAATCGTCGGTCCGGATCGCCAAGGCCTTCCTCTCTTCCGGAAAGATTTCGGGCATCGAACTGCGTTCCATCGCCGACGGCACCCTCTTCACTCATCTGAGCGGACAGGATGCTTCCGGCATCCCTGACATCACCCGGGACATTGCAGCAGGAGGCATGCCGCTGGGATCGTTCACCATCACCTTCAGCGACGCCGAAATACGAGAAAGCCAGAAGCTCTTTCTCTCCATCTCGCTGGCCATCATCGCCTCCGTACTGCTGGCCAACATTGCTGCAAGCCGGTATATCGCCCGGCGTGTCAGAAGACCGTTCCAGACCATCTTCTCGGCGATTGAGAAAATTTCGGCAGGCAATTACCAGGCCCAGATCGAACCGACGGA
Organism: Desulfobulbaceae bacterium; assembly: GCA_008933635.1. Taxonomy (GTDB): domain Bacteria; phylum Desulfobacterota; class Desulfobulbia; order Desulfobulbales; family Desulfocapsaceae; genus Desulfoprunum. The sequence goes on from WBUQ01000053.1 coordinate 14,842, forward strand.
GTACCGCGACATCAATACGCTGGTGAAACTGTTCAACAACATGGCCGGCAAGATACACCAGAAAAACCTGGAACAGAAACGGATTGAAGAGACCCTCGTCAACGAAAGGCAGTTCCTGATCGACGTCATCGATTTCCTCCCCGACGCGACCTTCATCATCGACACCGACCGGCGGGTCGTGGTCTGGAACAGGGCCATCGAAACCCTGACCGGCATCCCCCGCGAGGACATCGTCGGCAAGGGTGAGTTTGCCTATGCCGAACCTTTTTTCGGCAGGCGGCAGCCGATCCTCATTGACCTCCTCGACCTTCCGCAACCAGAGCTCGAGCGCAACTACAAGTATATCAGGAGGACTGACACCACTATTTTTGCCGAGTCTTACATTGCCCACATGAACGATGGACGCGGCATGCACCTCTGGGGCGTAGCCGCGCCCATATTCGATCATTCCGGCAAGCGATCCGGGGCAATCGAGATGATCCGTGACGTCACCGACCTGAAACTGGCGGAAGAAGAAAAAATACATCTCCAGGAGCAGCTGCTGCAGACCCAGAAGATGGAGTCCGTCGGTCGGCTCGCCGGAGGCGTCGCCCATGACTTCAACAACATGCTGACCGTGATCCTCGGCCATACGCAGCTGGCCATGCTGGGACTGCCCGAGACCGACCCGACCGCCGCCCACTTGCAGATCATCGAGGAGACCTCCCGCCGTTCGACCGATCTGGTCCGGCAGCTGCTTGCTTTCGCCCGCAAGCAGACGGTATCTCCCAAGGTTATAGACATCAACGACACCATCGAACGGACCCAGGCAATGCTGAAACGCCTGATCGGGGAGGACATCTCCATTACCTGGAAGCCCGGGCAGGGGCTCTGGCCGGTCTGGGTCGATCCCGGCCAGGTGGACCAGCTGCTGATCAACCTCTGCGTCAACGCCCGGGACGCCATTTCCGGCGTAGGGGAAATAGGACTTGAGACGGCCAACATCGTCGCCGACGCCGGCTACTGCCGGGTCAACCCCGAAAGCCTCCCGGGCGAGTACGTCATGCTGGCGGTCAGCGACACCGGTTGCGGGATGGACAAGGCCACCATCGATCGCATCTTTGAGCCGTTCTTCACCACCAAGGCGATCGGCAAGGGCACGGGCATGGGTCTGGCGACGGTGTACGGGGTCGTCAGGCAGAACAAGGGGTTCATCAACGTGTACAGTGAATTGGGCAAGGGGACGACCTTCAAGGTCTACCTGCCCCGTTTTTCAGGCGAGGAAATAGAAATCGCCACTACAGGAGAGCAACCTGACACCACCGGCAGAGGCGAGACGATTCTGGTCGTGGAGGACGATACACTGATTCTGGATATCTGCCGGGAGATGCTCGCCAAGCTCGGCTACCAGGTTCTTCCCGCCGAATCACCTGGCGAGGCCCTCGAGCTGATGCGGACAGCCAAGGAAAATATCCACCTGCTCATAACGGACGTGGTGATGCCGGAGATGAACGGACGCGACCTGGAGCGGCAACTGAAGGAGATCAACCCCAGTCTGAAAAGCCTGTTCATCTCAGGCTACACCGCCGAAGCCATCGCCCATCACGGGGTTCTCGACCAGGATGTCTGCTTCCTGCAGAAACCGTTTTCCCTGCAGGACCTGGCAGTCAAGGTGCGGCAGGCGCTGGACGTTCCCGGCACCTCTCGGCATGCTGAATGAAGGCGCAGTGAATCAGGCAATCGAGATCATGGAGTATTTGCCCTATCCTTCTCATGAATGGAGCACTCCTTAAATGACTACCCCATCGTATCGTGAACTGGCGGCGCGCCTGACCCGGCTGGAGGCCATCAACACCGCACTCTGCCGCATCTCGGAGGCGGTCAATGCCACGACCTCGCTGCAGGAACTGTACGGGAAGATCCATCTGGCACTCAGCCCCGTCGTCGACACGACCAATTTCTATATCGCGGAATACGCAAAGGAAGACGACAGCCTGTGTTTTCCCTACATCGTCGATTCCGTCGATCTGTGCTATCCTCCGGTAATCAATGTCAGCCGGACGGCCTCCCTGACCGCTGACGTCATCCGTGACCAGAAGCCGCTGCTGATACGCAAGGACGAGATCCTCTCCCGCCGCGCCCGCAGCGGCCTGACCATTCCCGCCTGCACTCCGGCAGAGGTCTGGCTCGGCGTCCCGCTGAAGACCCCGCGCGCCACCATCGGCGTGATGGCCGTCCAGAGCTACAACAACCCAGACTGCTACGACGGGACTGACATGGACGTCCTGGTTTCCGTCGCCGGCATGGTGGCGATCGCCCTTGAGCGCAAACGGGCCGAGGATGCGCTGCGCATCAGCGAGGAGCGATTCCGGCGGATCATCACCACCGTCCGGGAGGGGATTCTCAGCATGGATGCCGACAACCGGATCACCTTCGCCAACAGCCACCTGGCTGAAATGTTCGGCTATACCCTGGAGGAGCTTACTGAGAGGCCTTTCGAGGATCTGCTGTTTGAAGAGGACCGGCAGGATTTCTCGCGCCGCCAGGTCGAAAGAGGCCAGGGCCGGGACGACCAGTTCGAACGCAGATTCAAGACCAAAGGCGGGGAGGAGCGCCATGCGATCGTCTCCGCCTCCCCCATAATCGACAGCGAGGGTCGTTATGCCGGCTCATTTGGCACCATCACCGACATAACCGATCGCAAAAAGGCGGAAATGGACCTGCAGGAGAAAAACTTTGAACTGCTTCGGGCAATGAAGCAGATCAAAACCCTTCGCGGCATAGTTCCCATCTGCATGCACTGCAAAAAGATCCGTGACGATTCCGGGTATTGGAACCAGGTGGAGGTCTATGTCCGCAACCACACCGAAGCGGAATTCAGCCACGGGCTCTGCCCGGACTGCACTCGGACGCTGTATCCGGATTACGCCGAGGAAGGCGACCTGCGGGAGGACCCGGGCACCGTCTGAGCAGCAGCACGAACCGTCCTGCCCGGCCCCGGGCAGGACGCGGTTGTCCTCTTCCAAAGTGCCGCACCGCCCGTATCAGGGCCCAGGGCACCAGCGGCAGGAACGGGGAGAAGATGCTGCCAGAAGATGGCCATCGCAAGAACCAGACCGGCGCGGCAGAAGACATCCAGCAGCCGGGCCGACAACCGCTTGTTCAGGTCGGGGATCGGGTGCGCCCGGGATGGCCACTGCAGACTCCCTGTGGCCGGAGGGAGGCACGAATTTTAAAAGACGCCTTTGGGACTCGAGGGATCCGGCAACCGGCCGCCTTTCCGGCATCACTCCTGTATTCCCGGGGTGACCGTCATCTCCTTCTCGGCCTTCTGCCCTTCCTCATCACCAGCAGCGCCAGCAGACCGGAGAGCAGCAGTCCCGCGGCCATGCCGAGGAAGAAGACACCCCAGCGGCTGCCTGCTGAAGCCGGCGCCGGCCGGACCTGTTCCACCGGCGCAGCCGGTTCGGCGGCCGGAACCTGCGCTTTCGCCGGAGGTGCCGGCTGGACAGCGACCGGGGCCGGTTCGGGTCTCGGCGGCAGGAGGGCAAACCCCTTGGCCAGCAACTCCGTCGCCTTGGCATCGCGGACCTTGCGATCCTTGCTCCCCATGACGATGGCGATGACTCTCACCCCGCCCCGCTTCGCCGTCGCGGCGATCGAAAAGCCGGCTGCCTGATAGAATCCGGTCTTCAGGCCGTCGCACCCGTCGACCTGGCCGAGCAGGTGATTGTGGTTGCGCATGATGAAGGTGTCGTTGCGAAAGCCCCGCTCACGGGTCGCCGTGAATTTCAGGGCATCGGGACGACTGACCAGCGCCCGGCACAGCAGGGCGAGATCGCTTGCGGTCGTCCTGTCGGGCTCCTGCCCTTCCGATGGCGGCAGGCCGTGCACCGAGTGGATCTGCGTGTTTTTCATCCCCAGCTCGGCGGCCTTCTGGTTCATCAGCGCGACGAATCCCTCCTTCGAACCGCCGATATGCACGGCCAGGGCGACGGCTGCGTCGTTGGCGGACTGCACCGCCAGCGCGTACAGCAGGTCTTCTATGGAAAAGCTCTCCTTCGGGTCGAGATAGACCTGCGAACCGCCGGTCCTGGCGGCCTCGGCCGTGACCGGCACCATCTCCGCGAGGGTGTTCTTCCCCTGTTCGATCCGCTCGAGAATGACCAGCAGATTCATCAGCTTGACCACGGAGGCCGGATACACGGCGGCGTCGGGGTTGTCCGAAAACAGCACCTCTCCGGTATCGGCATCCATGACCAGAGCGGATGCGTAAGGGTCCCGGGCGATATTTTCGACCTTGGCACGACCAGCCGCCCAGGATGTCTGGCCGATCACCATGAAGACAACGAACAACAGTGCGAGACGTTTCATGATACCCCCGATGAGTCCGATGAATTTTCCCGAATCATCGGGAGAATCTCAAGATGGCAGACCGCAACCCGACAGCGGGCGCGCGCCGTTTTCCCTGCCTGGTCGTCATGAGCAGCCGCAGCCGCAGGAGCCGCCGCACCCGCCATGCGCCAGCGCCAGGGCCGCAGCCTTGACGATTTCCCGGTCCCCGGCATCGGTGACGGCCACAATTTCCATGGCCAGGCAGACCGTCTCGAGGGCAGCCGGCAGGATCAGCGCCTCCCGGATGGCATGGTCAATATGCCCGAAATACTCGTGGAGCGCAGCGGTTTTGAGGCTGACTTCCACTCTGTCGCCTGCGCATCGGCCATGGATTGCCGATTCGAACGGACTCAGGCCATCACTCGCCACACCATGGATGAACGCCAGGAAAACCGGCGATCCGGTCAGATCTGCCTGGCCCGGCCTGCTTCCGGCCGAGATGGCAACCTGGATTTTTTTCAGGACCTGGACAGAATCTGCTGGCTGCATATCACCTCGCTCCGTCAACATCGATTGCGCCTTCACCTCGTTATCTCCAATTGCAGAATATCGCACCTGTCCGTGAAGCAAAAGAAGTTTTCTTCCCGGCACGTTCCAGCAGTCCCTGCTGCCGGAATGCACCTCCATTTGCCAAACTGGTGCAGATCGACGAAATAGCGTATAACGATCAACATATCGGTCCCCGGCCATCCTGGATGGGGAGGACTGGAACAGAACCGACACGCCCCACTCTCGAGGCGATCACTCTCTGCCTTCGGGCACTCGCTCGATCCGCAGGGGGCTGCCTACAGACTCCACCATGCAGGAGAATGTCTTGAAGACCGAAGTTCATTCCGCCGGGCCCCTGACCCGGCTGCGGCTGCAGGAGTTTCCAGCCGACGCAGTCTCCAGCACCGCCGTGGCCGGCAAATGTTTGTCCAGAACACTCGCCCGCGACCGGCACCGCACGCCGGCGACGCGACTGTGCGCCGCACTGCTCGCCCTAGCCCAGCTGTCCCTGGCCGGGGGGATACGGGCCGGCGAGATAGAGCCGAGGGCCTATGTCAATACGCCGGTCGGCATCAATTTCCTGCTGGCAGGCTTTTCCTTTTCGGATGGCGGTCTGTCCACCGAAGCCTCATCGCCAGTCAAGGACGCACAACTCGAAATGCCCTCCGGCATCCTGGCATGTGCGCGATCCTTCGAGGTCTTGGGCAAATCGGCGAAGATCGATGCGATCGTGCCGTTTTCCCATCTCTCGGGAAGCGCAACGGTCGCAGGAGAAATCAGAGAAAGGGTCGTCTCGGGCTTCAACGATCCGAGGTTTCGATTCTCGGTCAATCTTCACGGAGCCCCGGCCCTGTCGATGGAAGAGTTCGCCAGCTACCGCCAGGACGTGATCATCGGGGCAAGCATACAGGTCTCGGCGCCCCTCGGCCAGTACGAAGAGGAAAAGCTGGTGAACCTCGGCAACAACCGCTGGTTTGTCAAGCCGGACATAGGGCTCTCCAAGGCCTGGGGTGATTTTACGCTGGAATTGTCCACCGGTGTTTTCCTCTTCACCGACAACGACGATTTCTATGGCGGCAAAACCCTCGAGCAGGACCCGGTCCTCACCGCTCAACTGCATGCGACATACAACTTCGGCCGAGGGATCTGGGCGGCGCTGAGCGGAACCTACGATTACGGCGGGCAGACGACAGTCGGAGGCGTCTCGGGCGACGATACCCAGAAGAATAGCCGGATGGGGGCCACGCTTGCCCTGCCCGTGAACCGGAAAAACTCGATCAAGATATTTGCCAGCAACGCCATAGACACCAGCGTGGGAACGGACTACGACCTGATCGGCGCCGTCTGGCAATATCGCTGGGGAAAAGGTCTGTAAGGACTCCCAGCCGACACTGTTTCAGCTCCCGCCTCAGCCAGCCGCCGCAGGCAGCATTCTCAACCGGCGCTCCCCCTCCGTCACCCGGTCTGTCCGGATTGTTGCCGGCACCTGAGCGAACCCTTCATAAGGCTCAAAATGCTTCAGTTGGCCCTGCCCTTCCGGTATGGTTCAGGCGGATAGACATTCACAACATTTTCTTCGGGGAAAGTGGCCACGATCCACGGATAGAGCGAATAGACCATGCCGAACTCCCTGCCGGTCCCGTCGCGCAGGGAATAGCCGGCAAAGCTCAACCGCTGGCGGGCGACATAATCGATCCTGTCCTTGCTCCTGCTGAAATAGGTGCGCCATTGCGCCAATTGGCCGCTGTCGGGTTCGACGGCAGTCCAGGAACGCGACTGGAGCGTATAATCGTTATGAATTCCAAGGATTGCAGGAGGATAGTCTTTTTCCCCGGTATAGTAATAGCGGTAATCAGCAGGGAGGGTGCCTGACCTGAAGATGTCGTCCACATCAAGACTCCTCGTGACCTTGCCATAGTTGCCGGCAGTACAGCCACCGACCAGGATGGCGGAGATGACAACGAGGATCAACCTGAGCATATTTTTCATGATTTTCTCCTTTGTGCCAAAGGTTTCCGGATAGCTTTCCGGATAGTCACAAGGTAATCACTGAAGCCGGGAGCTTCAATGCCGACGGGGGCTCAAGCCGGGGGCGAAGCGGCTGCCCCGGTACCGATCCGCTGGATGAAGGTCTGTTGTTGCCGGGAGGAAAGTCTGGCTGGGAAAAAACTGTCTGAAATACCCGACAAATGCCTGCCCTGGCCGTTCCCGGCCTGGACCGCCGGGAGATTTTCGCGCCGTTGCGATCATCGAGGGCCCAGGCAGGGGCGGTGATTTGACGCAGGGACCGCCGGTCGAAGCGGATTCAGGTCAGGTCGGTGAAGACTGTCGCATCCTCGATCGCCATGACCAGTTTTGCCGGACAGGCAGCGACCGGACAGGACGGATCGTTGAACTTCTCGTACGCCTCCCGCTTTGCCTCGCCGACAAAGAGAAGGAGAGCGATCTCCGCGGTCTGCATCAGAGAGAGGGATGACGTCATCCTTCCCGGCGGCGGCTTGGGCGAATCGTCCATCACGATGATGCCGTGGCGGCGGTCGGCGAAAGAGTGATGACCGGGGTATAAGGCTCCGACATGGCCGTCCTCTCCCGAACTGAGCAGGATGATGTCATAACGGGAGCCATATCCCGCCAGAACCCGCTCATAGTTCTGCGCGCCGCGATCCGGCAGGTCAGGGGCCAGGATGAAGGGATGGGCGTTCCCGGTGGCGATCCAGCCGGATCGAGCCAGGGGGGTAATGAGATGGCCTTTCAGCAAGGCATAGTTGCTGTCGGGATGATCGACAGGGACCAGCCTCTCGTCGACCATGAAAAAGTGTACCCGCTGCCAGTCAAGCCGTTCGGCCGACATCGTTCTGAAGATCTGCGCAACATTTCTGCCCCCCGGCACCGCCAGGTTCACCCGTTCCTGCCTGGCAAGCAGTTTCCTGATTTTTTCGCAGAGACAGGACGCCGCCCTGTGCAGAAGTCGACCCTGATCCCTGTCTTCGATGAGAGTGAGCATGGAAGGCTTATGGCGATAAAGACAGCGAGAACAAAGTATCTTTCATAAATTCAATTAATTATTAAATACACACTTCTGTTGCTGCTCAACCAAGCATACTCTTCTTTACTCATGTTTCTTACTCTTTTGGCAAAATCTTGGCAAAATCTTGGAGATTGTATTTATCTGGAAAGAGACACGAAATAAGCTTAAACCAGCGTTGCTTGGCAAATTTTCCCAAAGTCTAGATGTATATGATTATTCATAAAACCATAAACGATCAAGGGCAGTTTACTCAGCGTCAAAGATTGATCCCTCTATGGAGTATCACTCCAAGGATATGGGCCATGTCACGAGTACAGCAGGTTGGACTTTTTTGTATTCATTGCCAACGGCATTTTAGTCCATATTGATTTTGGTAATATTCATACGTAATTTAATTAAATGACTCGATATCTGACTACCATGTAATCCCGATGTGACAGGTCTACTTTTACGGGAGGAAACGACATGAAACAAACAAACGAATTAGAAATCTTTTCCGATTATATCTGACCCTGGTGTTACTTCATTACCGGGCGTATTGATAGACTGCAAAAAGAATATGGAGTAATCGTTCACTGGCGGGCCTTTCCCTTGCACCCTGAAACGCCACAAGAGGGGAGGTTGCTTGAGGATCTGTTCAAAACAAGTCCGGAGAAAATCGCCGGGATGCTTGAACACCTGCAAAGGACTGCTGATGATTTGGGTTTACCGTTTACCGCCAGGACGAGGACATATAATAGCAGACTGGCCCAGGAATTGGGACTCTGGGCAACAGATAAGGGTAAGGGTGATGCATTCCATATGGCAGTATTCCAGGCATATTTTGCCGGTGGCTTAAACATTGGGAATCATTCTGTTTTGCTTGATCTAGTCCGAAACGTCGGACTGCCGGTCGAAGAGGCTGAGAAGATTCTATATGGTCGAGTATATGCGGAAAAAGTGGATGAGGACTGGGCTGATTCAAAATTGAAAGGTATTACCGCGGTTCCCACTTTTATCATGGGGCAACATAAACTGGTCGGAGCCCAGAAATATGAAAGTTTGGCCAATCTGGTAACCCTGTACGGCGCAATCCGGACTATGAATATCGTTGAATGGCATAGAGAAGGATAAGGGGCTACCTTGGCATGGTCAGCGCGGGGGCGGCACTGGGATGGTGCGGTCAAACTCGGCTTGCCAGCGGTTTTGACGATGGTTGAAGGTGCGCACCTGGACCCGATCCGGATGCAGGTAGAGGGAGTTGGTCCAGATCGTGTCGCCCTTCATGCTATTGTTGTGAATATTGATGATCCGATCAGCGTAGACATTGATGAAGGAGGCATAACTGGCTTCAGTGGGCGGGGTGTGGGTATGACCAGACACCCAGAGAAAGACCTGGGGGTTGGTGATCAGGAGAGTGTGCATCCAGGCCATCGGCTGGATGACGGCACCGGGACGATTGACATAACGCCTGAATCTGGTCTGGGTCCCGTGAAGCGGAGGGTGGGCGAAGATGATGGTCGGTTGGTTGCGGTGCCGGAGGAGCTGATCGCGGAGCCATGCCAGTTGCGCTTCGCCGATACCGGTGCCAAAACGATCATGATCGGTGGAGAGAAAAAGGAGCAGGTAACCGCCGATTTCCAGCTTGTAGTAGTGCTGAGCAAGGCCGAAAGTTTGCCGGAATTTGGCCAGCTTCGCCTGCTGAAAAACAAAGGGGGCGCGGACATACCCCTTGGCCTCAAGCGGATAAGGCGTTTGGAAGTAATAGTCGTGGTTGCCGACAATCGGGGCCAGGGGATGGCGCAGGTTGCGGAAATAGGCAGCGACGGCGGCATATTCCCTATCGGTGCCGTACCTTTCGGTAAGATCGCCGACGGCAACAACCAGGGATACATCCCTCCAGGCATTGATCCGCCCCAGCACCGCCCGCTTGGCGACCAGATTTTTACCGGGCAGATGGGGATCGCCGAGAACAACCAGGTGGACGGGTGCACCGGTGCTTGCGACAGGTGGATGCCTAGCTCCGCACCCGCAGAGGACGATTAGAGCGAGCAGAACTGTGGCGACCAGCGGCGCGACCGGCTGACGATCTGGCAGTGACTTCGTCGACCGACCACCGCTGTCAGGGGTGTCCCAACACCACCCGGTTCTCAACGCCTCAATCACCGATGTTGCTACGTTGGCTATCGAATTCAGGGGATACATTCAAGCCCATTATGCAATAGCCCCAATCTATAATAAAAGCGATTTTCCCAGCTCCCATAACAGCTAAGATTCTTGTAACACAAGACCCGCCCCCTTCCCTCTTCACGCCGAGACAAATCCTTTTATACCAGATTGTCTGTTCAGGCTCAGGCTGAGGGATTCAGGAGTAATATGTCCGCGAGGTAACATTTCGCTGGTCAATATCAAACAAATCCCCACACTCCGTAGTTCGGGCCAAAAAGTTCCCAGTCATTTCCGATTCGCGCAGAAAACCATTCGGGGAACCCGAGATCTGTCCGTGTCCCTGCGAAAGGAAAGCACAGATAGAAACGCGCCTTCTCCATGCGGTCCGGTTTCCGACTGAGTCGCATCATCGGGTATTTATACCGGACCTCATTCAGGAGAAGAAGAGCCTCGTCAATATCCGCCAATGGAACCGTCAGGGTGAAATTGTATTCCTCGTTCATTGCCATGGTCCTTGATGGTCATCGATGCCGTTTCTTCGAATTATATATGCAACCCGGCATCGCAGGCAAAAAAATGGCTCATCCTTTTGCGGCATGTCACTTTTCATCAAAGATACGGGTGCTTAATCTGGAAGAACTGGTATCGTCGAATGTTTGCGCAACTTGCCATGTTTCCTTGAGTTATACTTTCCGCAAACGGGCCAACGGGGGTTATGATGAGATGGCTGCAATGAATGTCTGGAATCCGGACCGGGTCTGGCAGCGGAAGAACTCGTCTGTAAATCAGCGTCCAAGTTTGACCCCTTTCAGCGTTGAATACTGACCCTGTCTCGAGGATTACTTTAAGTACCTGTTCTCTCTCAACCCAATAACCATGAATTGCGATAGCTTGAGAGAAAACTCATTTCATTGATCGGTGACGCGGCAAGACGCTAAAAGGGTTAATTTTCAGCGCTGATTGACACAAGTTACTTCCATGAGACCTCCAGGCAATAGTGCTGTCCCTGATTGTTTTACCGATTTACTTATGTAAGCTTGCACGTAAACGCAGAAACTCTTGCACCAAATCGTAGAAACCTGTTGGAGATATAATGAGGATTCTCAATAGCTCCCATCGCTTCACAACCCTCACCATTGCGAATGCGATAGACTGTCAGGAAGTATACGTAACAAAAATGAAGATGTACCTATGATATAATCAGGTCATTAACATCCTGTTTTTTCTGAAAAAGAAAAAGGAGGTATGTATGACCACATCAATGGGTTCATTTAATGATTAC
>WBUQ01000208.1 GCA_008933635.1 Desulfobulbaceae bacterium
CCCGACCTGGTTGCCGTCACCGGCGATATGATCGACGGCTCCCCGGCCGAGCTGAGGGACGACGTGGCGCCCTTTGCCGGTCTGCAGGCCAGGTACGGCGTGTATTCGGGGTGACCGGCAACCACGAATACTATTTCCGGGTCGAGGACTGGCTTCCGGTATTCGGGCATCTGGGCATAACCATGCTGCAGAACGAACACCGGACCCTGAAGGTCGCAGGGGGCGCGCAGCTGGTCATTGCCGGTGTGCCGGACCAGGCCGCTCAGCATTACGGCGGGGCCGGCCCCGACAGCGATCTCGCGCTGGCCGGCGCGCCGGATGCGGTCAGGATTCTGCTGGCGCATCGGCCCAACGGCATCGCTGGGAAGGCCGGGGTCGACCTGCAGCTCTCCGGCCATACCCATGGCGGGCACCTGTTTTTCCTGAAATGGCTCATCTCGAGCTTCAACGGCGGGCTGGTGCAAGGGCTGTACGATCTCGGCGGCAGGGTGCTCCATGTCAGTCCCGGCACCGGTGTCTGGTCCGGCTTCTCCTGCCGTCTGGGGGTGCCGTCGGAAATCACCCGCATCGTCCTGCGCTCGCAGGGGAAGGGGTAGCTCCGGATCGAGACGGACAATCAAGCAGAAGGCATTCCTGAACAATTCAATCTCCGTCACTCCCATGCAGGCGGGAGTCCATAAACAGGACTGTTCTGGATGCCTGCCTGCGCGGGCATGACGGCATTATGCAGAGTTCCCTGCCCGGCGAATGGCGATCCGCCTCTGACCGGGGGCGGAACACAGCCTTGGTCCGATATCTGGCGAAAGCCGGAAAAGCCAGCTGGGATATGTAACGGACAGGCTGTCCTACCTGTTCCCATCGGCCAGTTCCTGCTCTTTCTGCAGACGCCTGGCGACGGCACCCGGCAGGCCGGTCCTCCTGGCCAGGATGCTGTAGGCCACCGGCACGATGAACAGGGTGAAGAGGGTCGCCGACAGGACTCCCGCCAGCACCACCACGCCGATCACCATCCGGGTTTCCGCCCCGGCCCCGGAGGTGAGGATCAGCGGGATCGTCCCCGCCGCCGTGGTAACGCCGGTCATCACGATCGGCCGCAGCCGGATCTCCGAGGCCTTCAGCAGGGCGTGATAAAACGAGTGCCGCTGCCCCCGGAGCTGGTTGGCAAACTCGACGATCAGGATGCCGTTCTTCGCCGCCAGGCCGATCAGCATGACCAGGCCGATCTGACTGTAAAGGTTCAGGGTGCCGCCGGTGAAGTAGAGGCCCAGCAGGCCGCCGGCCATCGCCAGCGGCACCGTCAGCATGATCACCAGCGGGTCGACATAGCTCTCGAACTGGGCCGCCAGCACCAGAAACACCACCAGAATCCCCAGCAGGAAGACGAAGGCGATGGACTGGGCCGATTTCTTGAAATCCTGGGACTGGCCCTTGTAGTCGATGATCACGTTGCCCGGCAGGTGCTCCCGGACCAGGCCCTCCAGGTAGGCGAGGGCATCGCCCAGCGCCAGGCCGTCGGCCAGGTTGGCCTCCAGGGTGATCGCCCTGACGCGGTTGTACCTGTTCAGTTCGCTCGAATCGGCGAATTCCTCCAGGCTGACCAGGTTGGCAAGCGGGATCAGGTCGCCGCTGCGGGCCGAACGCACGTAGATCTGCTGCAGGTCGGTCGGGGTGCGCTGCGTCTCACGCATGCCTTCGAGGATCACGTCGTATTCCTCACCCTCGCTGAGATACGTCGTCACCCGCCGGGAGCCGAGCATCGTTTCCAGGGTCCGGCCGATATTGCCGACGGTCACGCCCAACTCGGCGGCACGGTCGTAGTCGATGTTCACCTGCAGCTGCGGCTTGGATTCCTTGTAGTCCCAGTCGATGCCGACCAGGCCGGGGTTGTCGGCCTCGATCTTCTCCAGCAGCGTATCCCGCCACTTCGCCAGCTCGGCATAGGTGCCGCCGCCGATGACGAACTGCACCGGCTTCTGGATTGCGGCCCCGAACCCCTGCCGCATCACCGGAAAGGCGCGCACCCCGGGCAGATCCGCGAGCTGCCTGCCCACCTCGTCCATGATCGCCCAGGCCGGCCGCCGCAGGCCCCAGTCATTGAGGACGAAGATGGCGATGCCCGAGTTGAAGCTGGCCAGGTTGCCGAACGTGCGGGGCGCGCGGACCAGCAGCCGGGTGGCTTCCCCCTTGTCGATGAAGGTCATCAGCCGCCGCTCGATGATGTTCATGTACTCCAGCATGTAGTCGTAGGTCGCCCCTTCCGGCCCGTTGACCAGGACAAAGAATGCGCCGCGGTCCTCCTTCGGCGCATATTCGCTCGGGATCTCCCTGAAGAGCCACAGGCTGGTCCCGATCAGGCCGGCGAACAGGGCGAGGATGATGGCCGGACGCTTGATCGCGCCCTTCAGCAGACGCCGGTACAGCCTGCGGATCCCATGGTAGAAGCGGTCGATCTGCCGGTCGCTGCGGCGGTCGCCGATCCTTTGCCTGAGGAGTTTGGATGCCAACATCGGCGAGAGGGTCAGGGCGACGATACTGGAGAAGAAGACCGCCGCCGCCATGGTCAGGGCGAATTCGGAAAACAGGCGGCCGACATCGCCCTGCAGGAAGGCGATAGGCACAAACACCGCGATCAGCACCAGCGTGGTGGCGATGACCGCGAAGCCGACCTGCCGGGTGCCCCTGAAGGCGGCCACCAGCGGGGTTTCGCCCCTCTCGTCCATGCGCCGGTGGATGTTTTCCAGGACCACGATGGCGTCATCGACGACCAGGCCGATCGCCAGGACCAGCGCCAGCAGGGTCAGCAGATTGACCGAAAAGCCCAGGCCGTAGAGCACGGTGAAGGTGGCGATGACGGATATCGGCACGGTCACCGCCGGGATCAGCGTGGCCCGGACATTGCCGAGGAACAGGAAGATGGCCAGGGTGACCAGGCCGATGGCGATCATAAGCGTCAGGTAGACCTCTCTGATGGCCCCCTCGACGAAGACCGAGGAATCGTAGCTCTGCTTGATCTCCATCCCCTCGGGCAGGTTCGGGTTGAGGCGGAGTGCCTCCGCGTTGGCGCTGCGGGCGACATCGATGGTGTTGGCGGTCGACTGCTTGATGATGCCCAGCCCGACCATGGGCATCCCGTTACCGCGGAAGAAGGTGCGGTCTTCTTCCGTGCCGTGCTCGACCCGGGCGATGTCGCCCAGGCGGACGATGTGGCCGTCGTCACCGCGCTTCAAAGCCAGGCGCCTGAATTCCGCGGCCTCGCGGAAGGCGCGCTTGACCCGCACCGTGAACGCGCGCTCGTCGGACTCGATGGTGCCGGCCGGCAGTTCCAGGTTCTCGGCCCGCAGGGCAGCCTCGACATCGGCGACCGTCAGCCCCCTGGCCGCCATCGCCTGCCGGTCGATCCAGACGCGCATGGCAAAGTTCTGGCCGCCGCCGATCCGCACCCGTGCAACCCCATTCAATACCGAAAAAGCATCGACCAGGTAGCGGTCGGCATAATCCGTCAGCTCTGGCACGGTCATCCGGTCGCTGGTCAGGTTCAGCCACATGATGACGTCGTCGTTGGAATCGACCTTCTGGATTTCCGGC
>WBUQ01000209.1 GCA_008933635.1 Desulfobulbaceae bacterium
GCGCGTGACGGAGTTGTGGATGCCGCCACGCGTGCCCGTGATCTCCGAGCCAGGGGTGTTGATGATCTTTTCCTGCGCGTGGTACATCATCACCATGCCGGGGTTCACGCGCTGGCTCACCACGGCCCGCGCCGCGATGGCGCCGTTGGCGTTGAACAGCTCCACCCAGTCGTTGTCCACGATGCCGGCGCTTTTCGCGTCGTCCTCGCTCAGCCACACCACCGGGCCGCCCCGGTTGAGCGTGAGCATGTGCAGATTGTCGCTGTACGTGCTGTGGATGCCCCACTTCTGGTGCGGTGTGATGAAGTTCAGCGCGATCTCGCGGTTGCCGTTGGGCTTCTGGCCCTCGACCTCGTGCAGCGTCTTGAGGTGCACGGGCGGACGGTAGCTCACGAAGCCCTCGCCGAAGTCGCGCATCCAGGGGTGGTCCTGGTAGAACTGCTGGCGGCCCGTGAGGGTGCGCCATGGGATCAGCTCGTGCACGTTGGTGTAGCCGGCGTTGTAGCTGACCTTCTCGCTCTCCAGACCGCTCCAGGTGGGCGAGCTGATGATCTTGCGTGGCTGCGCCTGGATGTCGCGGAAGCGGATCTTCTCGTCCTCGCGATGCAGCGCCAGGTGCACATGCTCGCGTCCGGTCTGTTTGCCCAGGGCTTCCCAGGCCTTGCAGGCCACATGGCCGTTGGTCTCGGGTGCGAGCATCATCACGACCTCGGCCGCGTCGATGTCGCTCACGATGCGCGGCATGCCCTGCGTCACGCCTTCCTCGCGCACACGGCCGTTGAGGTCGCCCAGCTGCGCCACCTCGGTCTGCGTGTTCCAGGCAATGCCCTTGCCGCCGTTGCCCACCTTGTCCATGAGCGGGCCCAGGGCCGTGAAGCGCTTGTAGAGGTTAGGGTAGTCGCGCTCCACCACGGCAATCTGGGGCGCGGTCTTGCCGGGCACCAGCGCGGTTTCGCCGCGCTTCCAGTCGCGCACGCCATAGGGCTGCGCCAGCTCGGCGGGCGTGTCGTGCAGGATGGGGGTGAGCACCACGTCCTTCTCCACGCCCAGATGGCCCACGCTGACCTCGCTCACGGCCTTGGCGAAGCCCTTGTAGATCTCCCAGTCGCTCTTGGCCTGCCAGGCCGGGTCCACCGCCGTCGAGAGCGGGTGGATGAAGGGGTGCATGTCGCTGGTGTTGAGGTCGTTCTTCTCGTACCAGGTGGCCGTGGGCAGCACGATGTCGGAGTACAGGCAGGTCGTGCTCATGCGGAAGTCCAGCGTGACCAGCAGGTCCAGCTTGCCTTCGGGTGCCTGGGCATGCCATTGCACCTCCTCGGGCTTGGCCTCCTGCGGTCCCAGATCCTTGCCCTGCACGCCATGGCTGGTGCCCAGCAGGTGCTTGAGGAAGTACTCGTGGCCCTTGCCCGACGAACCCAGGATGTTGGAGCGCCACACGAACATGTTGCGCGGCCAGTTGGCGGGATGGTCTGGGTCCTCGCAGCTCATCTTGAGCGTGCCGTCCTGCAGCGACTGCACCACGTAGTCCTTGGTGTCCATGCCGCGCGCCTGCGCGTCGCGCACCACCTGCAGCGGGCTGGTCTGCAGCTGCGGGGCGCTGGGCAGCCAGCCCATGCGCTCGGCGCGCACGTTGTAGTCGATCATGGAACCGCTGTAGGCCCCCTTGTCGGCCAGCGGCGAGAGCACCTCGTCCACGCCCAGCTTCTCGTAGCGCCACTGGTCGGTGTGGGCATAGAAGAAGCTGGTGCTGTTCATGTGGCGCGGCGGGCGGATCCAGTCGAGCGCGAAGGCCAGCGCGGTCCAGCCCGTCTGCGGGCGCAGCTTCTCCTGGCCCACGTAGTGCGACCAGCCGCCACCGCTCTGGCCGATACAGCCGCACAGCATCAGCATGTTGATGATGCCGCGGTAGTTCATGTCGCAGTGGTACCAGTGGTTCATGGCCGCGCCGATGATCACCATGGACTTGCCGCGCGTCTTGTCGGCGTTGTCGGCGAACTGGCGCGCGATGGCGATCACCTGGTCGCGCGGCACGCCCGTGATGCTCTCCTGCCAGGCCGGGGTGTAGGGCGCATTGGCGTCGTAGCCGCCGTCCTCGCCCTCGCCTTCCAGGCCCCGGTGCACGCCGTAGTTGCCCGCGAGCAGGTCGAACACCGTGGCCACGGCCACGCGGCCGCCCGTGCCCTCGCCCGCCAGCTCCAGGTGCGTGACGGGCACGCGGCGCACGAGCACGTCGCCGCCCTGCGCGTTGGCCGGGAAGCTGGGCGACTCGATGCCGCCGAAGTACGGGAAGGCCACGTCGGCCACGGCATGCGCCTGCGCGCCGTCTTCCAGCACGGAAAGCTTGAGCTTCACGTCCTGGCCCGAGCGCGCCTCCTTGGATTCGAGGTTCCACAGGCCCTGGTCGGGGCGGCCGTCGGCGCCCCAGCGGAAGCCGATGGAGCCGTTGGGCAGGACGACCTGGCCCTGCTCGTCATAGGCCACGGTCTTCCAGTCGGGGTTGCTCGACTGGTCGAGCTGGCCCGGGAAGTCGCTGGCCCGCACATAGCGGTCGGGCACCAGGGCCGTGCGGCCGTCGGCGAG
Source organism: Desulfobulbaceae bacterium (assembly GCA_008933635.1). GTDB lineage: Bacteria > Desulfobacterota > Desulfobulbia > Desulfobulbales > Desulfocapsaceae > Desulfoprunum. The sequence continues at coordinate 2,581 of WBUQ01000209.1, forward strand.
CTGCTTTTCCTTGAGCACGACGAGCAGCGGCAGGTCGGTGTAGCGGCGCGCGTAGTCGTCGAAGTAGGCGCTGCGGCCCTTGCCGCCGTCCTTGAAGTAGAACTCCTTGAGGATCACATGGCCCATGGCCATGGCCACGGCCGCGTCGGTGCCCTGCTTGGGGTGCATCCACAGGTCGGCCAGCTTGGCGACCTCGGAGTAGTCAGGCGTGACGGCCACGACCTTGGCGCCCTTGTAGCGCACCTCGGTGAAGAAGTGCGCGTCGGGCGTGCGCGTCTGGGGCACGTTGGAGCCCCAGGCAATGATGAAGGTGCTGTTGTACCAGTCGGCGCTCTCGGGCACGTCGGTCTGCTCGCCCCAGGTCTGCGGGCTGCTGGGGGGCAGGTCGCAGTACCAGTCGTAGAAGCTCATGCACACGCCGCCCATGAGGCTCAGGTAGCGCGAGCCCGCGGCGTACGAGATCATCGACATGGCCGGGATGGGCGAGAAGCCGATGATGCGGTCCGGCCCGTGCTTCTTGATGGTGTAGACGTTGGCGGCCGCGATGAGCTGGTTGACCTCGTCCCAGGTGCTGCGCACGAAACCGCCCAGGCCGCGCTGCTTCTGCCATTCGCGGCGGGCGGCTTCGTTCTCGACGATGCTGGCCCAGGCATCCACGGGGCTCTTGGACACCGCCAGTGCCGCGCGCCAGTGCTTGAGCAGGCGGCCGCGCACCATGGGGTACTTCACGCGGTTGGCGCTGTAGAGGTACCAGCTGTAGCTGGCGCCGCGCGCGCAGCCGCGCGGCTCGTGGTTGGGCAGATCGGCGCGGGTGCGCGGGTAGTCGGTCTGCTGGGTTTCCCAGGTGACGATGCCGCCCTTCACGTAGATCTTCCACGAGCAGGAGCCCGTGCAGTTCACGCCGTGGGTGGAGCGCACGATCTTGTCGTGCGCCCAGCGGTCGCGGTAGGCATCTTCCCAGGTGCGGTCTTCGCCGTTGGTCTGGCCGTGGCCCTGCG
>WBUQ01000054.1 GCA_008933635.1 Desulfobulbaceae bacterium
ACCTATAAGAACCAGGGCATGAAGGAAACCGATGTCATCGACATCCTCATCGACCTCTCGATCAGGTCGAAGATGGACGGCATCCTGTCGCTGCAGCGGCAGGAGAACGAAACCACCATCCTCTTCCTCCGCCGGGCCCTGGGCTGTCTGGTGGACGGCTACCGCATCGAGCAGATCCGCGACATCCTCAACACCGAGATGTATTTCTTCAAACTGCGTCGCGAGGATTCCGAGCGCGTGCTGCGGACCATCGCCGATTTCTGCCCGGCCTTCGGCCTGATCGGCTCGGTCGTCGGTCTGATCGCCATGCTCGGAGGGGTCGGAGATACCTCGGTGATCCTCAGAACCATCCCCATCGCCCTGACCTCGACCCTCTACGGCCTCCTGCTGTCGAATTTCTTCTTCCTGCCTTATGCCGCCACCATCAAGGAGCGGACCAACCACGAGCTGCTGCTGCAGAAGATCATCATGGAAGGGGTGATCGCCATCGAGTCCGAAATCAACCCGGCGATCCTCAAGATCAAACTGGAATCATTCCTGACCCCTTCCCAGCGCGAACCGGAATTCGTCTCGTACGCCAAGCTGCGCGAACGCTTCAACATCGGCACGGAGGATGACTCCGGCCTGGACAGAGCAACGCCGATCAAGCTCGAGGATATGTGACTCCCGGTCACCCTCTCCTCCGACCTGCGCATTTCGCATCAGCCGCTCAGTTCGGCCGCCCGTCTCCCTTCCCACCGCACCTCTGCCGGAGCCATCTCCGGCAGAGGCCCGGCGAGCGCTCCTTTTCCCGATGTTTTTCCCCTTTTTCCGTTTTTTCATCTCGAGACGGGCAAAAAATGGCATATAATCGTCTGAGAGATGTCAGGTCACCACCGGAGTGAACCGATAGATCACGGTGTCGCATGTCCCCTGCCAAGACCAAGTCCCTGTCGCAGATCCTGATGGCCAACATGCTGCTGGTCGCGACCGTCTCCTGCGTCCTGATCGGCTGCCTGTGGGTTATTCAGGAAACCTATCGCTTCAACGCCGATGTCGTCGCCATGCGCGACAGCATGATCAGTGCCCGCAAACAGCGCATGAAGGAACAGGTGGATAGCGCAACCGCTTACCTGCAGTTCATGCGCCGTCAGGCCGAGGCCCGCACACGGACTGTCATCAGGGAGCGCGTCCACGAAGCCCACCGGATCGCCACCCATCTCTATGACCGGTACAAGGACACCAAAAGCCGTGCCGAGCTGGAGGCGATGGTCCGCGAAACCCTCCGCCCGATTCGGTTCAACAATGGCCGCGGCTATTTTTTCGCCACCCGGCTCGACGGGATCGAGCAGCTCTGCGCAGCCTGCGCCGATCTTGAGAATACCGACCTTTCCGACCTGCAGGACACGCGGGGCGCCTACGTCATCAGGGATATGGTGCGGCTGGTGGAGAAGGACGGGGAAGGATTCTCCTCCTACACCTGGGGCAAGCCGGACGCACCGGGCCGCGATTACGTCAAGATATCCTTTGTCAAACTGTTCGAACCCTTCAACTGGTTTCTGGGCGCCGGTGAATATCTCGACGATGTCGAGGAAGACCTCAAGCGGGAGGCGCTGCAGTGGATCCAGGATATCCGCTATGAAGGGGGAGGGTATGTCTTCGCCGGCAGTTGGGATGGCACCAGCCTGTCAGGACCTGCGGTCGGCAGGAACATGTACGGGACCACCGACAGGAACGGGGTCAGGATCGTCCAGGAGATGATCGAGGTGTCGAGGAACGGCGGCGGTTTCGTCAGTTACGTGATGCCGAAGCTGGAAGGACAGCGACCGGAACCGAAGATCAGTTACGCCGCGGGGTTGCCCGAATGGCAATGGTACATCGGTACCGGCCTGTACATCGACGACATCGAGCGTGGCATCGCCGAATACCGCCGGCGTTCAACGACCGAACTCATGTACAGCATCGCCAAGATTTTCGGCAGCATGCTGTTCCTGTGGCTGGCGGTATTCGTCCTCGTCGCCAGGATAAACAGGAAGACGCGGGGCATGCTCGCCGCCTTCTCGCAGTTTTTCAATCGCAGCGCCCACGACCAGCGGGAAATATCAACCGCTGACCTGACGGTGCAGGAATTCAGGGACCTGGCCGACTCCGCCAACAGCATGCTTGCCGAACGGCGGGCGGCGGAGGAGGCACTGCGCGAGAAGAGCGAGGAACTGGAGGGGTACTTTACCCTCAGCCTGGATCTGCTCTGCATCGCCAATACCCGCGGCGAGTTCGTCCGCCTGAACCCGGAATGGGAGAAGATCCTCGGTTACCCGACCGCAGACCTCGAAGGGCGGAGCTTTCTCGAACTGGTGCATCCGGACGATAAGGAGGCTACCCTGGCCGCCGTCAGGGCCCTGAGCGGCCAGCAGGAGCTGTCGATCTTCGAAAACCGGTATCGCTGCGCCGACGGCAGCTACCGCTGGATATCGTGGCGATCCCGGCCGAAGGGCAACCTCATTTATGCCGCTGCCAGGGACATCACCGACCGCAAAAGGACCGAGGAGGAACTGCGCCGGAGCGAGGCGAGGCTGAAGGATATCTTCGACACTATGCCGAACGGCTACTATCTCAGCACCAGGGACGGGAGGTTTGTCGACGTCAACCCGGCCTTCGTCAGGATGCTGGGGTATTCGAGCCGGGAGGAACTGCTGCAGGTTGATATCCCGCGGGATATCTATGTCGAGCCGCAAGAGAGGGAGCACTACATCGAGGAGTCGCTGAACCCCGAATTCCTGTCCACGGATTTTCCGGAGTCCTACCGGCTGAAAACGAAGGACGGCAGGATAATCCAGGTCGAGGACAATTCACGGTATATCCGGGATGCCCAGGGCAACATCCTGTACCATGAAGGCATCTGCCGCGACGTCACCGAGCGGGAAATGGCCGAGGAGATGCTGAAGGCCAGCGAGGCGACATTCCGCAATATCGTCCAGGCGTCTCCGATGGGAATCCACCTGTACCGGCTCGACAGCGATGACCGGCTGATCTTCGTCGGCGCCAATCCCGCCGCCGACAGGCTGCTGGGAGTGGATAACAGCCAGTTCATCGGCAAGACCATCGAGGAGGCCTTCCCGCGCCTCGGAAATACCGAGATCCCCCTCCGTTACCGCCGGGCGGCCAGAGACGGCGAGAGCTGGCAGACCGAGCAGATCGACTATGCCGACGGCAGGGTTGCGGGCGCCTTCGAGGTGTATGTCTTCCAGATGTCGCCCGGCAATGCCGCCGTTCTCTTCAACGAGATCACCGCCAGGAAACAGGCGGAGGACGACCGGCAGCAGCTGCAGCTGCAGCTGATCCATGCCCAGAAGATGGAATCCGTTGGCCGCCTGGCCGGCGGCGTGGCCCACGATTTCAACAACATGCTCGGCGTGATCCTCGGCCACACCGAACTTGCCCTGCAGGGACTGAATCCCACCCATCCGCTGTATGGCAGCATGCAGAACATCCGCAAGGCCGCCGAACGTTCCGCCGACCTCACCCGGCAGCTCCTGGCCTTCGCCCGCAAGCAGACGGTGGCGCCCAAGGTGCTCAGCCTGAACGAGACGGTGAACGGGATGCTGGACATGCTGCGACGCTTGATCGGCGAGGATATCAACCTGATCTGGATACCCGGCCCGAACACCGGAACCGTCAAGATCGACCCGTCACAGATCGACCAGATCCTGGTCAACCTCTGCGTCAATGCCCGCGACGCCATCGGCGACACGGGCAGGATCACCATCGAGACCGGAAGGGCGTTTGTTGACCGGGATTACTGCCAGCGTCATGCGGATGCCACCCCCGGCGAGTACGTGGTGCTGATTGTCAGAGACAACGGGTGCGGCATGGATGCCGAGGCGCTCTCCCACCTGTTCGAACCGTTTTTCACCAGCAAGCCGGTCGGCAAGGGAACTGGACTGGGACTTGCCACCGTCTACGGCATCATCAGGCAGAACAACGGCTTCATCGAGGTCGAGAGTGAAACCGGCAAGGGGACGGTATTCAGGATCTACCTGCCCCGCCACTCGTCCGGTCTGGAACACAAGACCGAACTGCCGGCGGAACCGACGGCACTCGGCGATGAGACAATCCTGCTGGTGGAAGACGAACCGATGATCCTGGACATGACGAGGGAGGTCCTGACCGGCCTGGGTTATACCGTCCTGTCCGCCACCACGCCTGCCGAAGCCATCCGCATCGCCCGGGAGCATGCCGACGGGATCGACCTGCTGCTGACCGACGTCATCCTGCCTGAAATGAACGGCCCCGATCTGGCCAGAAACCTGTCAGGCAGTCATCCCGGCCTCAGGCTGCTGTTCATGTCCGGCTATACGGCTGATGCGATCGCCCACCACGGCGTTCTGGAAGAGGGAGTGCACTTCATCCAGAAACCGTTCTCCACCTCGGCGCTGGCGATCAAGGTCAGGGAAGTCCTGGATCAGGAGACGGTTCCCGGCGACGGAAGAGTACCCTGAATACGCCGGTCATCCTCATCAAAGAGGCCGGCCCTCCGCTCAGCGAGCGCAGACTGCGGAAGGCGGAACCGGCTGGCCCTCGGGCTGGGCAGCCGGCAGACTGAACAGGCGGAAGAAATGCCCCTGCCCTTTGCGAAGAGAGTGAGAACAACCATTCCACCAATGGCGAGAAGACCATGACAGCGACTGAGACCAGGACAATCGTCCTGCAGGCCATTCATCGGGTCGCCCCGGACTCCGAACCGGAGCACCTCGATCCGGACACCCCCTTCCGCGATCAGATCGATTTCGACTCGGTGGACTTCGTCAACCTGATGGAACTGCTCCAGCAGGCCTTCCAGCGCAGGATCCCGGAGACCGACTACCCCGCCCTGGCCACCCTGAACGGCATCCTCGCCTATCTCGGCTGACCTGCCGCGGCAGGAACAGTCTGCCCCTTACGCGCTTCGGCGTGATCTTCGCCATTTTTCCTGCAGGAACACCTATCACTGCCTCCTGTTCCACCACCACTTGTGGGCTTCCATGGCGATGAGGATAGTCAGCGACAACCCGGCAAGACAGATCAACGGCCCCCAACCGACCGGTTCGAGCCGGAGGGCCCCCTGCAGTACCGGAACATGCATGGCCGTCAGGTGAACGATGAACGCGAGGATCGTGCCAAAGAGCAGGACGGGGCTCTTCAGTGGCGAGATCATGAACGCCGAGGTCTTTTCGCTGCGGCAGTTGCCGATGTGGATGATTTCGAAGAGGACCATCAGCAGGAGCAGGCTATTTCTCGCCTTTTCGACCGGCCAACCGTTCATCTCGATCATCCAGGCAAATGCTGCGTAACTGACTCCGGCCATGACCAGGGCGGCGACGATGGTTCTTTGCACCATCAGACGGTCGAAGATCCGCTCTCGCGGCGGCCGCGGCGGGCGTTGCAGTACCCCCGGCTCACCCGGCTCAAAGGCCAGGGCGACATCCTGAATGCCATTTGTCACCAGGTTGAGCCAGAGCAACTGCACAGGCAGCAGGGGCAGGATCGCCTCTCCCGGTTCGACTCTCGGCCATCCCGTGACAATAGCCAGACCGAGGAGAATAACCTCCGCGGCCCCGGTTGAGACCAGCAGATAAATCACCTTGCGGACGTTGTCGTACGCGATGCGCCCCTCCTCGACCCCGGCGACAATGGTGGCGAAATTGTCGTCGGTGATGACCAGTTCGGCAGCCTCGCGGGCCACATCCGTTCCTGATCTCCCCATGGCCACGCCGATATTGGCCTGGCGCAGTGCCGGGGCGTCATTGACGCCGTCACCGGTGACCGCCACGTAATAGCCTGACTTCTGGGCGGCCTCGACCAGCTCGAGTTTCTGCCGCGGTGCCACACGGGCGAAAATCCGGGTTGTGTGCACCGCGCCTGCCATTTCCATAGGAGACAGTTTCTCGAGTTCCCTTCCGGTCAGCATCTGGTCAGGTCGACGGGCCAGGCCGAGCTCACGGCCGATGGCCAGCGCGGTGTCCGGGTGGTCGCCTGTAATCATGCTGACGGCGATGCCCGCCTTCCTGCAGGCGGCGACCGCCTTCGCCACATCCGGCCTGAGCGGGTCGATCATGCCGACAAATCCCAGGAAATGCAACCCGGTCGGCTCAGAAGGCGAACATCCGGGTGCAAGATGACCAGCCAGCTTTCCCCTTCCCAGAGCAAGAACCCTGAAGCCGCGCTGAGCCATCGAGGCAGCCTTTTCCGACAGATGTTCCGAGTCTCTCTCCTTTTTAGGAAACGAACACATGGCCAGGACCCGTTCAGGCGCTCCCTTGACGAAGACTTCAGTACCGTCTTCTACACGGTGAAACGTCGCGGCATACTGCAGTTCCGGCTCGAACGAGATTTCGTAGAGCAGGGGATGACGGCCGAGCATCTTTTCCCGGACCAGGCCGAGCTTGTACCCAAGGGTGAGGAGCGCGATATCCGTCGGATCCCCACGCCATTTCCAGTCTCCCTGGTTATGGTGCAGGCTGCCCTCGTTGCAGAGCACGGCCAGCCAGGGCCAGTCCGTTGAGCTCGTCGTGATTACCGGGAGAAAGTGGTGGTCGTGTGGACACGATCCCGCCTTCCGGCACGTAACCTTCCCCGGTGACTTCCACAGACCTGCCGCTGGGCAGGTACAGCGTGCGGGCGGTCAGTTCGTTGCAGGTCAGAGTGCCGGTCTTATCGCTGCTGATGAGATTGCAGCTGCCAAGACCTTCTACAGCGGCAAGCCGGCGAACAATGACGCCCCGCCTCGCCATGCGTGAAGTGGCGATGGCGAGAGCGACCGTCAACGCCACCGGCAGCCCTTCAGGAATTGCTGAAACGGCAAGGGCGACACTGAAGAAAAACATGTCAGGAATGGAAAGACCACGGAAGAGGACACCGAACCCCCCGATGACAACGGCAGCAATCAGGACCGCTCCACCGATAGCCCGGGTGAAACGCTCCATCCGGTCCAGGAGCGGCGGCCTTCCCCCTTCGGTGCCCAGGACATCGAGAGCCAGCCTGCCGATTTCGGTCGCCGTGCCGGTTGCCACGACAACCCCAGTGGCCCTGCCTCGAATGATTATGGACCCGGCATAGGCCATGTTGCGATGATAGCCCATCGGTGCGGCATCGTCGCCCATCCAGCCGGGATCCTTGACCACCGGCAGAGATTCCCCGGTCAACAGCGATTCGTCGATCTCCAGCCCGTTTGCCTGGAGCAGTCGCATATCGGCCGGCACCCGGTTGCCTGTTTCCAGCCAGACGATGTCCCCCGGCACCACCTCGTTCCCATCCACTTCATACATTTCGCCGGCTCGCAGGACAGAGGCGCGGACACCCATGAGCTTCAGCAGAGCCTGGCTTTTCTGCTGCGCCCTGCCTTCCTGGTAGCAGCCGATGCCGGCATTGAGAAGCAGGACGGCTACGATGAAGATTGCATCTCCCGGATCTTCCGGATGGACAATCACGGAAACGATGGCGGCAATGGTGAGTATGTAGATCAGAGGACTGATGAACTGGCGGATAAAAATCTGCCACCACGACGGCGGGCGTTTTTTCGGCAGCTGGTTTGGACCGTATTGCTCAAGCCTGCGTCGAGCCTCATCAGCAGACAGTCCGTTTTCATCTGCAACCAGAAAAATCAGCAGATCCCGAAGAGCTAGCGCATGCCATCTGGCTCCAGGCTGTTGTTTCGGCAGAATCATCCAGCATATCCTCCCCCTTGATATACAGATTATGCGACAGCGCGACGGGGAGTACCGAGCCGCCCCTCGGTCTCGAAGCAGACCATCAGTTGACCTCATGCTCCATGGCAACCAATGCCACCGGAAAACGGCGAAAAAGATCAGCAGCCAGCAGGTTCCCGTGTGTATCCACAGCATTGGTGAAATCCTCGCCCGTCAGGACGTTGACTGTTCTCCAGCCTCTGAACTCCGAAGGCAGTGCCAGCGTGGTTGCACCCCACACGCCGGCTCCGAGGGGTAGACATTCCGGGTCGCCGTGCAGGAGCCTGGTGACAAGCCTGGGCACGGCGGCGATCACCGCCCGCCTGCCGCTGATCCTGGCAAAGGCACAGATATGCAACCCGGCCTCACCCTCTGCCTGCAGGGGAAGATACGACCCATCGCTGAAAATACGGGGATTCTCCCGACGGAAGGCCATCGTCTTCCAGAGGATATACATCTTTATCCTGCCATCGCTGCGGTTGTTCAGAAGCTCCTGCAGTTTTGACTCCATCGGGTTCGATGCATCCGCCAGCCAGCCCTGCAGCGAGGCGAGCATCTCACGGCGGGCGGCAAAGTCGACCGGTCGCCGGTTGTCGGGGTCGACCAGGCTGAACTGCCAGGTTTCGTTCCCCTGGAAGGTATCGGGAATGCCGGGGGCCGTCAGCCTGAGCAGCAGCTGGCTGAGACTGTTGAGCATGCCGAACCGGGAGGTCTGGCGATGGAACGAAAGGAAATCGTCGAGAAACGCCTGGTTGTCTCCGCCGAACAGCCGGTCGATGAAATGGCTCATCGCACTCTCGTAGGCATGATTCTGGTTCAGCCAGCTGGTATGGACCTTGGCCTCCCGTGCCACCTTCATCATATAGCCGGTAAAACGATCGCAGAAAGCGGCTAGACCCTCTGCCGTCAACGGCTCCAGCGGCCAAACCCCGAGGAGATTCTGGTAGAGCGCATATTCATCGTTCTTCGATGGCGCCAGCTCTTGCCCGACGGCTGTCTTCCAGCAGGAATTCATGCCGTGCCAGCGCTCGACGGCCTGCAGCCACGCGGGAGCCATTTCCGAGAGGACATCGATCCGCGCCCTGACATCCTCGCTGCGCTTGCTGTCGTGAGTCCCGGTGTTGAGCATCGAGAGGGGCCGCTGTTCACACCTGGCTCTGTTGGCAATGTGGAAGTCCTCCACCGACCTTCCGAACCGGCGAGGGTCGTCACCGACCTCGTTGAGCGAGACCAGGCGGTTGTAAATGTAAAAGGCGGTATCCTCAAGGCCCTTGGCCATCACCGGGCCAGTATATTGCTGAAATTTCATCACGAAATCGACAAGCTCGGCGTCCTGCTGCTCACCGGACCGTCTCCTCTCGAGCAGGAAGACCGACCTGATGAAATCGTATATGCTGGTGTCCTCCGCCTGGCAGTTGGCCTTGGCCAGGTCGACGGCCTGCTCCACGTGGCGCCTGTCGACGGCGGTCAGCCCGTCGGCGGTGCAGTACGTCCGGTAAACCGGGAAGCTGGCGACTATCTCCGTCAGGGCCCCCCGCAGGCCGTTCAGGGTATAATCCTGGGTGTAGCGGCTGTGTTTTGCCAGTCGGTGCAGATGATTGCTCAGCACATTGATCTCACCGGCCATGGCGGATTTGATGATCAATCGTCGGCAGTCATGCGCCAGTTGGACAAAATCGATCGCATAGCCGACAAAGTCCTGATAGCCGGCGGTCATAGCCTCTTCCGCCGTCCGGTCGACAAAAAGCCCATTCACCAGACTGGAAAAATCATAGCCGGTGGTGCCGTGCACCATCCATGACCCTGGCAGCTGTTCGCGGTCTGAAAGTATCTTCTCGACCACCACGTACAGCGGGAGATCGACATGCCCATTGCCCGGAAGGCCGCCCGCAGCTGCCGGCGGCGGCATCTGTTCCGGCGCCACTCCGCCGACAGCTGCCTGCAGGTTCCGGAAGTACTGCTCCGGATTATAGAGGCCGTCGGGGTGGTCGAGCCGCAGGCCGTCAACCTTGCCGGTGGCGATCAGATCGAGGACCAACCGGTGGGTCTGTTCGAAGACCTCCCTGCGCTCCATGCGCAGCCCGGCCAGGTCGTTGATGTCGAAGAAACGGCGGTAGTTGATCTCGTCCGAGGCGACGCGCCAGAATGCCAGGCGATAGGCCTGGTTGGCTAGCAGTTGCTCGAGCAGATTAAAACTCTCCGGTTTTCCTGGCTCGCCATTGAACAGCAGGACGTTTTCCTCGAGAAAGCCCGCGATCTCCGGGACCTCGCGACACAGCCGCGCCAGCAGCCTTTTCAGCACCTCCTTGTTGCGGTTGCGCATCTCGAGCCGTTCCGGGTCGGACTCCTCGCTGCCCGGCAGTCCCGCAAAGGAAGCGATCAGGTTCTGCAGTTCGAGAAAGCCCTCGTGCTGGCTGCCGAGCCGCAATTCCAGACGCGGCAGGTCGTGGCCGAGGATCCGCGGATAGCTGTTCGGGGCTACGGGATAGCACTGCTCGTAGCAGGCGATCTCGAAACATCCCCTGTCGACCCGGAAGACAAGGCGCAGCTTCCCCTCTTCGAGAACGGTACCGAAATAATCGCCGAGTACCGGCAACAGCACACGGTTCTTCAACTCCTCGTCCTGCAACTGCCAGTTGATGTCGAAAAACGTCGCATACGGCGAGGCCTGGCCGTTTTCCAGCACATCCAGCCACCACCTGTTGTCGGGCCCTACGCCCATATGGTTTGGCACCATATCGAGGATCTGGGCCAGGCCGTTATCGTCCAGGGCGGCGACGAAAGCCTCGTACTCCTCCCGGGAACCTATCTCCGGGTTGAGTGTCTGGTGATCGATGATGTCATAGCCATGGGAACTGCCCGGGCGGGCCTTGAGATAAGGGGAAGCATAGCAATGGCTTATGCCCAGATCCCGCAGGTAGGGAAGAAGAGACGCCGCTTGCAGGAAGGTGAAATCCCTGCTGAACTGCAGCCGGTAAAAGGCGTGCGGCAGTTCCTGGGTCTGCCTCCTGCGCCGGTCGCCAAGCAGGGCAGACGGACGCACCACCCCGACAGCCCGCTCGAGGCAGTACTCGCGAAACTGCAGCCGGAGGCCTTCATCGTCGCGCAGGAATTCCAGGTCCGCCGTCAACCTGGCCATGGCGGCCGGAGAATGGGGTGCAGGCAGCTCCCTGTCCTGCTCTGCCATGGAAACGAGGTCTGCCAGCTGGACCAGCAGGATCCGTGCAGGCGTGCGGCAGAGAAAAGCGTAGACCGCCCGGATCAGTGCAGGCGACAGGTCGGGAACGCCTGCCGGATCCAGGTCAACACCATGCGGCAGCAGGTTTTCATGGCTGAGCGCCACCAGCAGACGGGCCCGTTCCGCAGCCCTGGCAACGATCGCCCTTTCCCGGTATCTGTCGCTGAAATCCGGGCAGCGGCTCGACAGCAGGGCGATATCGCTGCCACGCCAGTACCCCTCGAGCGAGCAGAGATCGTACCGGCTCGCGGTCACCACCGACTGCGCCGGATAACGCGCAGGCTCCAGCCAGTCCCCTGACCAGTCGGTGACAAAAAAACCGGGGCGGCTGACCAGAATACCGCGCGTATCAAGCGTGCCGGCAAATTGTTCTGACAGGGGCTCCCGGTGTTCGCCGATAACCAGGCAGCGGTTTCTCCAGCTCTCCAGAGCGATCACCGCCAGCAGGTCGTCGCTGTTCCGGACAATGTTCCACGCCGGTCCGTCGCTGTGGCCACCCGGCCGCCACAGCTGCCGGTCCAGCAGGTGAATGGAGCTGAAGCGCAGCGCCCCGGCATAGTGCATATTGGCACGGAGGGCCGCCAGGAACGCCTCGCAGCCGGATACCGAGGCCATACTCGCGAACTCCGGCGGTCCATGCGGGATACAGCCGGCATCGCCGGGACAGTCATGAATCGTCAGGGGTAGAGCGAAAAGGGACGGCTGGTGCCAGACGGCAGAACCATGCGGATCGACTCCGATCGGCAGGGACATGGTCAGACCCACCTTCAGGCCGAGTTCCAGTGAACGTTGACCGGCCGCGGCAAGCTGCAACTCGAGCTGCCACTGGAGGTACTGGTGAAACTCGATCCGGTCGCGGTTGCTTTCGGCGAAGGCAGCCACCGCCGGCGACCCCCGGTCTTGATACGGCCATCCGGCGACATCGCCTCCTTTGCCGCCAGATTCGCGCCAATGCCCGCGAAGAGCCTGGTAGAGCGCAAACGACTGCAGCAGTGCTCCGCCTGTCTCCTGGAATTGCCTGAAGCTCCGGCCCCGCTCCGATTCAGGGTTGAGATGATTGAGCTGGAAATGGCGCCACAGCGTTTCGGTCACCTCGTTCTTCAGGGCCATGATCTCTTCCCTATCCACCTCTTTTGCGTCGCGCAGCTGGGCCAGTCTTACCTGGAAACCAGGATGGCCGACCTGGGCGCGCGCCTCGGCACTCTCATGGTAATCGGCGACTGCCTCAGGATCGAGAAAGAGCGGGTCCGTGAAATTCCGGCTGGACGGCAGAAAGTGCATCAACGCCGCGTCGTCCTTTTCTGCCGTGGGCAACAGGCAGGAGACGGCAAGGGTCCCCGCTCCGATTTCCGCGGCCCAGCCGAGGAGGCTCTCCAGATCGGTCAGATCGCCGCAGCCCCAGTTCCGCCTTGACCGGACGTTTTCCAGTTGACAGGACAGGCCCCATATCCGCCCCTTCTTCGGCAGATCGGGAGGAGTGTAGCAGCGGGCAGGGGCGACGATCAGCAGACTTTCCGCACGCCGCGGCTCTTCCGGGTCATCGCCGCAGGCAATCCTGAACCGGTGGTACCCCATCGGCAAGCGGAGCCCGATCGGCAGCCGCAGGGTCGTAAAGCCCTTTCCCCGGGCCAGTGCGGTATCCAGCCTTTCCAGTTCCAGCGGGTCCGCTGTGCCCTCGTGAACATCTCCGCCCTCTTCAGTGAGCTGCCAGATGACCGGCGAGGCCAGCTCTTCGTCAGCCAGGCGCAGGGTGACGACGGCCGGTCCGTCATACTCCCCGAGTACCACCACCGGCCGAACCATTTGCTCGTACTGTCTGCAGAGCAGTTCCTCGAGTTCCGCCCCGGCTGCAACGCCTGTATGGGGGATGACCCCCAGGGCGCGCAGGAAGGCCAGTTGCGCCGCCTCGCCAGGCATCGCCTCCGATTCAGCGCCATCCAAGGACACCGTGCCGATTCCCATCATCATGCACAGTTGCTGGAAAGCCGCATTATCCATTTCCCTGTTCCCCCCTCGATTGCAACCGCCAGACAATGCTCAGCGGCAGGAGTTCGGCCGGCGCCCTGTTTCTGTCGTCGAGAGACGGCAGGGCAAACAGCACCCTGCCGCCTCTATCGGCCGGACAAGTCAGCGCCACGTTTGAGAAATTGACGAGCACTTCAAGCCACTCCATATCTTCCGTCAGCCAGCGGACCCGGAGTCCTCCGGTTCCGATCAGGGTGCTGCAGGCCCTGCCCTTCCATCTGCCGGCAAACCTGGGGACGATTTCCCTGCGTCTCAGAGCGAGCAGCCCGCGGTACAGCCCGGCATGCCGCCGTCCCCTGTCACTTTCCGCTTCCCGCCAGTCCAGGCGGGAACGGAGAAAGGTGCCCGGATCGCCGGGGTCCGGAATGCGCTCCCTCTCTGCCGGATCGGCGAACCGGGGAAGACGGCTGAATTCCCGCCTCCGCCCTTCCGCCACCAGATTTGCCAGGTCCTGCGCGAAATTGCCGAAATAGAGAAACGGCGTCGTCGCGCCGAATTCCTCACCCATAAAGAGCAGCGGCGGCGAAGGCGCCAGCAGGAACAGGGCCGTTGCCATCAGCAGCTGTCTCTCCGCAACCAGTTGCCCGAGCCGTTCTCCAAAGGCCCGGTTGCCGGTCTGGTCATGATTCTGGAGGAAGCAGACGAAGGCCGCAGGAGGCAGGTGGCTGCTCCGCTCGCCCCTGGGCCGGTAGCTGCGGTAACCTGAGACCTCGCCCTGGTAGGCGAACCCTTCGGTGAGACAGCGGCCAAGGAGCTGCAGGGGGTGGCAGGCGTAATCCCGATAATAGCCATCACGTTCGCCGGTGAGCAGAACATGGCAGCAATGGTGGAAATCGTCGTTCCACTGGGCATTGTACAACCGGCTGACGCTCCCCTGCTTTTCCTGGAGATAGCGGGACTGATTGTCGTCGTTTTCGAGAATGAGGTGTATGTGGCGATGTCTGCCCGGCCCGTTGCGGACCGCCATGGCGATCTCCTCCAGTATATGGGTCGCGGAGTCGTCGATGATTGCATGGACCGCGTCGAACCGGAGGCCGTCGAGGTGGAACTCTTCCAGCCAGTAGAGGACGTTGTCGACGAAAAACCGGCGGACCGTGGCGCTCATTTCGCCGTCGAAGTTGAGGGCGGCACCCCATGGGGTCTGCCGGCGTGCATCGAAGAAGGCGCTGCCGGCGTAGACATGCAGGTAGTTGCCTTCCGGACCGAAATGATTGCAGACCACGTCGAGAATAACCATCAGGTTCCTCGCGTGGGCCTCCTGAACAAGCATCTTGAGATCATCCGGCGAGCCGTAGATCCGGTCGGGTGCAAACAGCAGGGCGCCGTCGTACCCCCAGTTCCGGCTGCCCGGGAAATCGGCCACCGGCATCAGCTCGACGGCGGTGACGCCGAGGTCGGCCAGGTAGTCGAGCTTGCCGGTCACGCCGGCAAAATCGCCTGCCGGAGAAAAGGCGCCGGTGTGGAGTTCATAGACAACCGCCTCTTCCCAGGGACGCCCGCGCCAGGAGGAGTCCAGCCAGGGAAAGGTCCGCGGGTCGATCACCACGCTCGGCCCGTGCACATCCGCCAGTTGGGAACGCGAGACCGGGTCAGGGACCAGCAGCTGCCCGTCAATGCGGAACCGGTAGGCCGAACCGGCAGCCGCCCGCGGCGAGACGTGCCGGTACCAGCCGTTGCCGGTACGGGCCATGGGGGTGAAGATGCAGGTCCCGCCCTCCTGTTCCAGGGCCAGGTCGACGCTCAGTGCCCCGGGCGCCCAGAGCCTGAACAGCACTCCATCCGCCAGGATCTCGGTGCCGAAGGGCATTGCATGGGCCCTGCGTGCGATCTTCTCCTCCATGACCGGAACCCCCTTTTCACAGGAGCTGGCTCGCGGGCGGCCATTTCAGCCCGGATTTCAGCCCGGCATTCGCCCCGACACCTACATCTCAATCCGCTCCACGCCTTCCTGCATGGTGGCGATCATCAGGGTGAGGTACTCGCGCAGGTGTCGGGTTACCAGGAAATTTTGGTATACGAACTCGTTGGCCTTTCGCCCCATATCCTCAAGCTTTCGTCTGTTTTTCAGGAGATACCTGATGCGCAGGGCCGCTCCCTCGGGGGTGTTGACGAGAAATCCGGTATGATGATTGATGACCTGCAGACGGATGCCGCCGGTGTCGCCGCCGATCACCGGCTTGCCTTTCCACATCGCTTCGGTCACCGTCAGTCCGAAGCCTTCCCTGGTCGATTTCTGCACGCAGATGGTGGAGGCACGCTGCAGCGCGTTGATTTCCCGGTGGGCATCGGCAGGAAGCAGCAGGACATGGATATCCGGATCATCACCGGCCGCCGCCTGGACCTCGCGCAGGACCTCCTCGCCTTCCGGATCGTCCGCAGCCCCGCCGCCGGCTAGCACCAGCTGCACCGGGGAGAACTCCTTCACCATCCGGTAGGCCTGAATCACCCCCAGCGGATCCTTGAAATAATCGAAGCGCGAGATCTGGGTGATCAGCGGCAGATCGGGGTTGATACCGTACTGTTCATACACCCGATTCACCTCGTCCGCAGACAGGCCGATATTTTTCTGGCTCAACGGATCGATGCTGGGGGCGATCAGGTAGAGCGGATGGGGCAGTGGCTGGGCGAAATCGGCGAGCGACCAGATGCTGGCATCGTAGCTCGCCACGAAGCCCCGCAGGTACTTCCACACCGCCCGGTGCGGGTGGCTGAGATCGATATGGCAGCGCCACACCCATTTGCCCTTGCGGCCGGGACACATCTGCAGCAGCGGCGCCGGCTGCGGGTCATGGATGAAGACGAAATCGGCTGCCTCCAGCGTCTGCCGCAGCCTTTCGCCATTCTCCTCGTTCGTCCGTTCATAGGCTCTGAGCTGGGCCGGCGGGATCAGCACCGGATTTCCCTGCAGCCCGTTGTGGAATTTCTTGGTGCACTGGTAGAAGTCCTTGTCCCCGCCGATGACCTCCCATTCGGTCTCCAGTCCCAGTTCCTGCTTCAACGGGACCAACCAGCTCAGGATCTCGGCGACGCCTCCGCCTTCCCTGGTCGAATTGACATGGACGATCTTCATTCCGGCCAGTGGCCGGGCAAGTTGCTTCAGCTGGTCGATCACCGTATCGCCGACGATCGCCGCGTATTGTTCAAGCAGACTGTTCATGGCCTTTCCTCCTCGGGTTGACACTGCTGGAAGACCATCTCGAGTTCCTGCCGCAGGGCGGCCAGCGTGGTGAAATACGGGTCGATGCGGTTGATCCTTGCGATCAGTTCGTCACACACCCCCTCCTCGAAGGTCTGGAACCACTCGACGAAGTCATCCTTGCCATCGGGCGTCCGGCGGCGGGCGTCGATGAAATGGTAGAAGACGGAACCGAGCGACATCCTCGGAATCCGTTCCGTCATTTCCCCGGGATGGGAGATGCGTATTCCGGTATCGAAGACCACGATCTGCGAGCGGACGAACTTGAAACGCTGTCCGGATCGGGCCCAGGTCACATACTCGTCTTCCGCCAGCCTCTCGTCGATCACGTCGGCGAGTTCCTGCCGGAGATCCTCGATATTCTGGTGATGGCTGGGATCGATGATCGCCAGTCTCTCCGCCAGGCGGCTGTCGTGGAGGCTGCGCCATGCCCAGGCGGCGAAGTCGTTCTGGTATTCAGGCTCGTCGAATGCCGAGCGCAGCATGCCGCCCCAGAAATGATAATAGATACATCCCGGGTGGACGAATTTGATCCGATCGCTCAATTCACGCAGGTTGAGAGCTTCTTCCCCCATCGCTATGGAGATGAGGGTGCAATCTTTGACAATAAACGAGGTAGCCATGATTCTCCGACCTCCTTGTCGTGCGTTTGCGGATAGTGTCAGCTGCCTGCTCGCTCCCTTTGGGGTATGCCGTAGACCGTGATAACCGCGCCGGTCGGCCTGTACTGTCTTCGATAGTCCGGTTTCCCGACAGAATGCAGCTCAGTGCGCTCGAAACGGGTGAGATCCCCCGCTGGAACCCCGCCCAACGGTCAGCACAGGTAATCGATGAAAGGAAATTGTCTGAGCCGGTCTGCGGTCAGCCCCGAGGACTGCAGATCCGGCCGTGTCTGTTGCGGGTCAGGCTGGTGACACGCCATGGGTTGAGGTGAAGAATGGTTGCCCATTCTCCTTCCGTGAGGCAACATAGGTCGTTCCTCCCTGTCATTATATCGCAATACCCAGGACAAGGAAAGCCGACGGGGAAACAAGCTGCCCGGCCGCCCGTCACAGCCTGAGGAAGACGTACATGATGCCGGGGTCGTCCCGCTCCGCCCTGATGGTGAAACCGAAAGCCCGACAGAGCCGCAGCATGGCCTCGTTCTCCTCCAGCACCTCGCCGAAGATCTCCCCGATCCCGCGGCCGCGGGCATAGTCGATGATCCGCCGCAGCAGCATCGGCCCAAGCCCAAGGCCCATCATGTCATGGCGCAGCATGATGGCGAACTCGGCCTTTTCTCGGTCTGGGTCGGCGCTGATCCGCACCCCGCCGTACAGCGCCTTTTCTCCGTCCTTGTCCGGGCCTTCGATCACCAGTGCCATTTCGCGGTCATAGTCGATCTGGGTCAGACGGGCCGCCTGATCGTGCGGCAGCATGTTCATCGGGTGGAGAAAGCGCATGCGGATCTCGTCAGGCGTCAGGCTCGCGAAGATCTTCTGGAACCCTGGCTCATCCTCCGGCCGGATCGGGCGGACCAGCACCGTCCTGCCGTCTGCCATCCTGACGGTCTCTTCCAGCTCCCGCGGATACGGCAGGATGGCCAGCCGGTCCATGGCCGGACGGTCGCTTGCGGCCACCCGGATGCGGGCATCCAGCGCCAGCACCCCGTTTTCGTCGGCCAGCAGGGGGTTGATATCCAGCTCGACGATTTCGGCCAGGTCGCAGACCAGATGGGAGACCTTCACCAGGGTCAGGCCGACACTGTCGAGATCAGCCGCCGGTACCCCGCGGTATCCCTGGAGCAGCCGGCAGACCCTGGTCCGTCCCATCATCTCGCGCGCCAGGTGGAGGTTGAGCGGCGGCAGGGCCAGGGCCTTGTCCCGGACCACCTCGACGGCAATGCCGCCCTGGCCGAAGAGCAGCACCGGGCCGAAATGGCTGTCGTCGACCATGCCGATGATCAGTTCCCTGGCGCTGGCACGACGGACCATCGGCTGGACCGTGAAACCGTCAATCCGGGCATCTGGCCGAAGACCGCGGACACGCTCGAGCATGGCGGCGGCGTTGTCCCGGACCACTTCCGGCGTCTCCAGGTTGAGGCTGACGCCGGCAACCTCCGACTTGTGGACGATATCCGGGGAAAGGATCTTCAGGGCGACCGCGCAACCGAGACCGGCCGCGGCCCGGCCGGCCTCTTCCGGAGTGGCGGCGGACACGGTGGGTACAGCGGGAATGGCGTAGGCCGTGAGTACTTCCCGGGTCTCCGGCCCGGTCAGCCAGCCGCGTCCCTCGGCAAGCGCGCCGGCGACGATCCGCCGGGCGACCGCCGTCTCCCGGGCAAAATCACCCGGGATGGTGGGCGGTGTCTCCATCAGCATCTTCTGGCTCCGCCAGTAGCGAACCATCTGCATGAAGCCGCGGACCGCCTGGGTCGGAGTCTCGTACGTGGGGATGCGCCTGTCGGTCAGCATGCGGCGGGCCTCAATGGCCGAACCGTCGCCCATCCAGCAGGTCAGTATCGGCTTGCGGTTGTAGACCGATACCCTCTCCGCCAGGGTCGCCACCACCGCCGCTGCGGCGTCGGTCGCCGAAGTCACCGCCGTCGGACAGTTGATGACGAGGACGGCATCACTCCCCTCATCCCTGACCAATGCCTCCAGGGCGTCGGCGTAGCGGCTGCCCGGGGCGTCGCCGATGATGTCCACCGGGTTGCCGTGCGACCAGGTGGCCGGCAATACCGCATTGAGACGGTCCAGGGTCGCCGGTGTAATTTCAGCCAGGCTGCCGCCGCGATCGATCAGGGTATCGGTGGCCATGACGCCGAGGCCGCCGCCGTTGGTCAGGATCGCCAGCCGGTCACCCGGCACCTGGCGGACCAGGGCCAGCGTCTGGACCGCATCGAAGAGCGCCTGCATATCCCCCACCCGCAGGATGCCGGCCCTCAGGAAGGCGGCGTCATAGACGGCATCTGACCCGGCCAGGGCCCCGGTGTGGGAGGTCGCGGCCCGAGCCGCCTCGGCATGCCTGCCGGCCTTGACCACGATTACCGGCTTGATGCGTGCAGCCGCCCTGGCGGCCGACATGAATTTGCGCGGCTGGGTGATCGCCTCGATATAGAGCAGGATCGCCCGGGTGGACATATCCGCCGCCAGGTAATCCAGCATATCGCCGAAATCCACATCGGCCATGTCGCCGAGGGAGACGCACTGCGAAAAACCGATGCGGCGGGAGGTGGCCCAGTCCAACACCGCCGTCAGCACCGCCCCGGATTGGGCGACGAAGGCCAGGTTGCCGGCGAGGGGGTGGAGATGGGCGAAGCTGGCGTTGAGACCGACTCCGGGCGACATCACCCCGAGGCAGTTGGGGCCGACAACCCGCAGCAGGTGAGGCCGGGCTGCGGCCAGCATGCTGGCGGTGAGCTCCTGGCCACGCTCCGATCCGCCCTCGGCGAAGCCGGCCGTGATCACCACCGCTGCCTTGCAGCCCCGCTGTCCCAGTTCGGCAACCAGGCCGGGGACGGTCTCCGGCGGTGTCGCCAGCACTGCCAGATCAGGGGTCTTCGGCAGGCTCGCGACATCAGGGAATGCCGGGATGCCGGCGACCATCGCGTGCCTGGGATTGACCGGCAGGATCTCTCCGGCAAATCCCGCGCCGAAAAGATTGCGGGTCAGCACGCTTCCTACCGATCCCGGCCTTTCACTGGCACCGATCAGGGCCACCGTGGAGGGGGCGAAGATGTGGTTGAGGTTTCTCACCGTCATGACTGCCTCTCTGCTGCGTGGAAAAGGACAAAGCTCCCCGTGGTGCAGCCCGCCGGTCCGGTACGGCCGCGCCGCCCAAGACCAGGAATCCTGCCGCCATCCCGGGAAGGGGTGAGACCGGCGAGGCATTCAGGCCTTCAGGGCTCCCCGACACCTGCCTCCATGGTGGACGTATCGCCTTCCGGCAAGCCCATCTCGCGCGCCCTGAGCAGGCGTCGCATGATTTTGCCGGCGTTGTTTTTGGGCAGCTCGTCGGCAAAGGCGAGCTCCCTCGGGGCAATGGCCGGGCCGAGGCGGCTGCGGGCAAAAGCGATCAGCTCCAGGCGCAGCTGCTCGTTGCCGGCAAATCCGGACTTGAGCGAGACGAAGGCCTTGACCACCTCGCCGAGCAGGGCGTCGGGTTTTCCGACCACTCCGGCCTCGGCCACTGCCGGGTGCATCATCAGGGTGCTCTCCACCTCGAAGGGACTGACCATGTGGCCCGCCGTCTTGATGATATCCCCGGCCCTCCCGACGAACCGGAAATACCCGTCGGCCCCCTGGCTGGCAAGATCGCCGGTGAGGTACCAGCCCCCGGCGAAGCACTGCCGGTACTGCTCCTCCTCGTGCAGATAGCCACGGAACATGGAAGGCCAGCCCGCCCGCAGGGCAAGCTCGCCCCGGATATCCGGCTCCCCGACGGCCTCTACCGTTCCGTTCTCGAGCCGGCGGACGATGGCCGCCTCTATCCCGGGCAGCGGCCGGCCCATGGAGCCTGGACTGATGTCCATGGCCGGGTAATTGGCGATCATGATGCCGCCGGTCTCGGTCTGCCACCAGGTGTCGTGGACCGGCAGACCCAGGTAATTTTGTCCCCAGAGGACGGCCTCCGGGTTCAGGGCCTCTCCGACGCTGAAGACGGCGCGCAGTTGCCCCAGATCGTATTCCCGCCGCGGCTCCATGTCCAGGCGCATCAACCGGCGGATGGCGGTCGGCGAGGTATACCAGACACTGACCCGCTGCTCCTCCAGGATGGCGAACCACCGCCTGGCATCGAATTCGCCGGCGTCGATGATGCTGGTGATGCCGCAGAGCAGCGGGGCCAGGAGGCCGTAGGAGATGCCGGTGACCCAGCCGGGATCGGCCGTGCACCAGAAGACGTCACCGGGATGGAAGTCCAGCACGTATCTGCCGGTGATGTAATGGACCAGCAGGGCCTCGTGGACATGGATCGCACCCTTGGGCATGCCGGTGGTGCCGCTGGTGAAGTGCAGCAGGGCGGGATCCAGAGGGTCGGTCGACGGGAGGGTGAAATCGGCGGATGTGCTGGCCATCAGGTCGGGAAGGGAACGGACCCCTTCCCCCTGCTCTCCCTGGCCATCGACCAGCAGCACATGCCTCAGCCCCGGCAGACGTCGGCGCAGGCCGGCGACCTTCTGCCCGTAGAGCCGGGAGGTGGTGACCAGCACCCTGGCATCGCCGCGCTGCAGGCGCTGCCAGACGGCCTCAGGGCCGAAGGAGGCGAACAGCGGACAGAAGACGGCACAGTTCTTGAGCGTGCCCAGGGCGGCGAAGTAGAGCGCGGGTATCCGGCCGGTAAAGACGGCGACCGTCTCCCCCCTGCCGATCCCGAGCTGCCGCAGGACGTTGGCGAAGCGGTTGCTCTCGGCCATCAGGCCGCGGTAGGTGAAATCAGTGGCGTCGCCGTCGCGGCTCAGCCAGCGCAAAGCGAGGTGATCGGCCAGCGGACCGCCGGCGTGGCGATCGACGGCGGCATGGGCCATATTCATCCCCCGGCCGCCGGAGACACCTGTGAACTCGCGTCGCAGGGCCTCCCACGAAAAGCTGGCGCAGGCCGCTTCATACTCCTGCAGGTTGGGCGGAATCGCCAGGGAATCGGGCTTTTTTTTGATCGGAGGCCAATCCACAGGTCAGTCCTCCCCTGGTCCATCGATTGGGGGATATCGCTCATTATCCCGGTCGCCGGGAGGGAAGCGCAGGGCCCTTCGGCCGGCCCGCTTTACCGGCATCTGCCCGACGGGGTCCCGGCGTGGCTGCAGGATCGTCCAGCCGCGCGCCGCCAAAATGACCGGGTCGGGTGATCAGGCCCTGCCAGTTATCAGGCTACCTCCTGCAACGGGAGGATGCAAATTTTTCTTGCACACCTCCTCCCATCGCCAACACAGGCACTCTCACGATCAGGACAGGATCGACTTCAGGCATCACGGCGGAACAGCTGCGGAAGGCAGGGGAAGGCGGACCGGAGGGGTTTTCCCGCTCTCCGGCTCCGGTCCGGCAGATCCGATCTCGGAAGGACCTGCCGGAGGGTGGGTGACGGATCAGTCCATCTGTACGAAAATCTTTTTCAGCGCGCCGCAGACTGGGCATTTCTCCGGCGCACTGCCGACCTCGATATAGCCGCAGACCGTGCACAGGTAAAAATCGCCGGTATCCAGGTCGACCCCCTTTTTCACGGCCTCCAGGGCCTTCAGGTAGATCTCGGCGTGGACCCGTTCGGCGTCGACGGCGAACTTGAACATGGTTTTGGCCTTGTGACCATCGGACTCGGCCAGGTCCACCATCGGCGGGTACATCCTGGTATACTCGTAGGTCTCGCCGTCAATTGCCGCCTGCAGGTTTTCCGCGGTCGACTGGATCGCATCCAGCGCCTTCAGATGGCCTTCGGCATGGATCCGCTCGGCCTCGGCGGTGGTTCGGAACAGCTTGGCGATATTGACGAAGCCGTCCTTTTCCGCCTTCTTGGCAAAGGCCCTGTATTTCTGGTTGGCCTGACTCTCGCCGGCAAATGCTTCCTTGAGATTGTCTTTCGTCGTCGCCATGTTTCCTCCTGGATTGGTTGAGTATCGGTTGAAAGCTGCCTGCCTGCACGACATACGGGCATACTACCCCGCCGGCTTTCGGAGTTCAAGGCTGCTCCGAGAGAAAGGCACGAATCCCTCTGCCTGACCCGGTCCCCTTGATTGTCCACTGTGCATGACGAAAAAGCCACGAACGATGCCTGGCTATCTCTCGTATCTCTGCCGGTACTGCCCGTGGCATCCGGCCGGCTGCATCCGCCCCTCAGCGGAAAACCGCCTTCACCCCCATCGCCCGTTTCCTGGCAAACTTGGGAAACAGACCTGGACGCAGCCATCGCAGCAGCCGGTAGAGCCAGGTCGTCATGTGCAGGATCAGCAGATGATCGAGCAGACGGTACCCCCGCCTGCTGCGCAGTGCGATGCCGAGCATCCAGCGCAGATGCCGGCTGCGCAGGGTAAACGGGGTGTAGTTGGTGCGGATGCGGTATCTTGGCCGCAGCCCCTTCGGATAGCGCTCCTTGTACTCCTTTTTCGCGGTCTTCATGCGCTGCAGGATTTCCTCGCTGTGCGGGAGAAAATAATACTCCCGGGCCAGGGCGAGCAGCCTGAAGGTATCGGCCATGAACCGCAGGTCTTGCGCAGGCAGGTTGAGCCGCACGGCAATCTCCTCCATCCGCTCGATCCTTGAGATGGCCTGGCGGCTGTGCTCGATGGATTCGGCGCCTCTTTCACAGAGCAGGTTCAGGAGTTGCCGCAACGATTGGCTGATGAAGACGGTATCCCAGTACACGGTCAGAAGCGGCGGGATGCGAATTCGGCGGAAATACAGCTGACGACGGGCAACTTCTTCGATATAGAGCCCTGTGCGGATCACCTCTTCCGACAGACGCAGCAGTTCGATGAGAGTCTCCGGGTCATGGCAGTCTGTCTCCAAGGCATATGCCTTGACCGCCTGCTCGACCGTTGATCCATCCCGGAAGATCTTCAGGATGACGTAGGCGTTGATCTCATTCCAGAGGCCGGCCGTCTCGAGAAAGGTCAGCCGCCGAAACGGCAGCCAGCCACCGGTCTGGCACCAGACGCTGATCCCGGCAATATTTCCGGCCGCTGCCAGTTGGGTGAAAAATTGCCGGTACTCCCAGCCGATGAAGGCTGGATACTCGCCGGCCCCTTCATATTCGCGCCGGGCCTGCAGTTCGACGAGCTTTTTTCCCCGATAACTGAAAAATTGCGGGTTCAGCGGCAGATACCGGAAAAAATCCGATTCACCATGCTTCATCGACAGGATGAAGAACGGGCTGTCTATTCCAGCAAGCGCCCGGCTGAGGGTCCGTTCATGCCAGATGAAATCACCAACGGGATAGGCGCCCACCGTCCAGGTACGCAAGATCATCATGCGCCGGTGGCGCTCGAAAACCGGCAACAGGGCACGCAACAGCCGGTTGAGCTGCTTCGGCGTCCGGACCAGCAGCTCGCTGCGGAAATCCCCATCGACATCCCCGCCGTCGCATTCACCGATCCTGACAATCAGTCCGCTGATCTCGGGAAACTGGCGGAGCACCGTATCGACCTGGCGGACCAGCAACTCCTCGGCCCGGTCCCATCGCCTGCCAACCCATTCCCGCAGGGCCGGAGTCTGCGACAGGATATCCATGGTCAGGTAAATGTCGAGGCCGTGACCGGCACAAATGGCGAACAAAAGGCGGTATTCCTGCTGCAGCAATGCTGTCCTGGCGTTGACGGAGGATTCGATCCAGTGATCCGGCGCCAGATGGGCGACATCATCGAGGCTGACGGCCGTATACCCGATATGGCTGACCTTGGCGCAGAACAGATCGAGGTCGCCGGCAATCCTGGCGAATTGCTGCCGGCGCTCGTCAGGTTGGCAGCTGAGATGGGAGAACGGGATTTTCGACCAGTTGACCCTTCGTTTCCGGTATCCTTTGAAAAAAGGCCCGATCGCATCAATAAGGAAGATGTCCATTTTCTTTGCGGACTGCAAATTGCCCGGCAGTCGGACCGCTGACCTTTTCCATTTGATTCCAGTTCGTTCTGCCGCTATCAGGGGAAATACAGCAGCTCCCAGAGAATCACATTATCCGACAACGGTTAGCGTCAGATGAGAATCAGATGAGGATTCAATCCAGCACTGCCGAACGGGCAGGATACACCCGCGGACGGTCGGAGGGTGATCAGCCCAGGACAGCCATCGTTTTCCTCACCTCCCGTCGTTGCGTTCCGGCAGCCTGCCGTTTCGCCTCAACCGAACCTCATCCAGGGACCTTTCATAATCGCTGCGACGTCGCAGTACATAACCTAGAAAAACTCTTCCTTATCAGATGGGATCAGCAGAAGGTCGACGCTCGTGGACTGATGCGGCTGCACAGAAAACCAGCCGGTCGCAGAGGGACTGGGCCTTCGAATCAACAACCGGCCCTGAAGTTGACCGTCACCAGGGGACAGGGTATTTCAGCTCCCTGTTGACGACCGCAGGCCTTAGCCTGCATGAGCAGTCCGGTCTTTTCAAGTGAGCCTCTCACTGTCAGGCGGCCGCCAGGAAATCGCCGGCGGTGGCCGCAGGCTTGTGCATCAGTGACGCAAAATCGACCGCAACCCCCTGACCACTGCCGCCGGCATCGAAAAGGAGTGCGCCGCTGGTGTTGCTGTAGAGGAAATAGTCGTTCTCATCCTCGGCTATCCCCGCAGTCGAGGAACGGCTCAACGCCTCGGTCAGGACACCATCCTCAGCCACCAAGGACACGTTGCGGCTCTCGAGTGGCATCCTGTCGGGATCGGGGATGAAATCGGCGAAGAAATCACCTGTGCCCTGGGTTTCCGAAGCAGCATCGCAGCCAAAGGCATCGCCGTCGCTCCCGCCGATCAGGCTGCTGTCGCAGAGCCCCCCCGCCAGGATCTCCCCGCCGGAATCCCCCTCTCTGAC
>WBUQ01000055.1 GCA_008933635.1 Desulfobulbaceae bacterium
GAACCGATCCGCTTCCCGGTCGGCCAGGGGCGGGTGATCAAGGGTTGGGACGAGGCCTTCCTCGGCATGACCAAGGGCGAGAAACGGACCCTGATCATCCCCTCCGACCTCGGCTACGGCGTCCACGGCCGCGGCCCGATCCCCCCCAATGCGACCATGGTCTTCGACGTCGAACTGGTCGATTTCTGAGTCAGAAAGGCGCCAACGAAAAAGGGCTGGCAAAGCGCCAGCCCTTTTTCATTTCGCAGAACATCCCTCTGCTACAGGCCGATATCGGTAGCGATCTCCTGCATCGCCGCCAGACTGACGGCGCAGAACTCGGCCAGAGGCAGGCCGATCAGTTCGCACTCGGCAATAATCTCCCGGTCCGCCCCGCGGGCGAAGGCCTTTTCCTTGAAGCGCTTGGTCACCGACTTGGCCTTGACCGCCGACAACCTGCGTTCGGGGTTGACCAGGGCGGTGGCGACGATCAGCCCGGTGACCGTCTCGCTGGCGGCCAGGGCATGGTGAAACCGGCTTGTCCGCGCGCTGCCGGGATGGGCGGTGGGGTTATGCAGCCGGATCGCTTCGATGATTTCGCCATCGACGCCGATCTCGGTGAGAATCCGCACCGTCTCGCGGGTATGGACGGCGAGATCGGGATGGCTGTCGCTGTCGAGATCATGCAGCAGGCCGGCCAGGGCCCATTTCTCCGGATCCTCGCCCAGGCGGACGGCAACCGCCCGCATGACCGCCTCGGAGGCCAGTGAGTGGTTGACCAGATTCGGGGTGACAAGATGGCGGCGGACAAGTTCAAGAGCCGCATCCCTGGTGATGCCGTAGTCCATGGTCTCCTCCTGCTCAGTATTTGAGGCCGACGCGGTCGCGGACCAGGTCGAGGGTAACCGTCGCCTTGGCCCTGGCTTTTTCGGCTCCGTGTTTCAGAATTGCCCGCAACTGACCGGGATCGGCAAGATATTCCGCCTTCTTCCGCCGCGCCTCGGCAAAATACCCTTCGATCAGGTCGACCAGTTCCAGCTTGATGTAGCCATAGGCTGCACCGCCATTGACATAGAGATCGCGGACCTCCGCCAGTCTCTCAGCCGGCGCGAAGAGCTTGAAGATGCTGAACAGGGTGCAGGTATCGGGGTTCTTCGGCTCCTCCACCGGCGTCGCATCGGTGGCTATCGCCATCACCCGCTTCTTCAGTTCCTTGCCGGAGATGAAGATCGGGATGGTGTTGCCGTAAGACTTGGACATCTTCTGGCCGTCGAGTCCGGGTACGATGGCGGTGGCCTCGCTGATCGCCGGCTCGGGCACGACAAAGGTCTCGCCGTATTCGTTGTTGAACTTCTGGGCCAGGTCGCGGGCCACCTCGAGATGCTGCTTCTGGTCGCGGCCGACAGGCACCCGGTCGGCCTGGTAGAGAAGGATGTCCGCCGCCATCAGCACCGGGTAGGAAAAGAGGCCGTGGCTGGCCTCCAGGCCCTTGGCGACCTTGTCCTTGTAGGCATGGCAGCGTTCGATCAGCCCCATCGGTGCAAGGGTCGAGAGGATCCAGGTCAGTTCGCAGACCTCGGGGACATCGGACTGCACCCAGAACTGGCACTTGTCCGGATCAAGCCCGAGGGCCAGGAAGTCGGCAGCCGCCTCGAGGGTGCCGGAAGCCAGTTTGTCGCGCTGCCGCACCGAGGTCAGCGCGTGCAGATCAACGATGAAGACGTACAGCTCGGATGATTCCATATGAGCGATCATTGTCTGCATCATCCCGAAATAATTGCCGATGTGCAACTGACCGGAAGGCTGGATACCTGAGAGAATTTTCATGTCGTAACGCCTGGTTGAGATTTTCGGTTTGGGGAAGTGCCGGAAAAATATCCCGCCATCTTACCGCAAACGCAAAAAAAAGGGAGTATGGAAACAGCATCCCATACTCCCTTTTCTATATAAAAACAGGCAGCAGCCTGGTTTTGCCCGACCCTATTTCACTTCCTCAAAGTCGGCATCAACGACATCGTCGTCCTTCTTGCCGGCACCGCCGGCGCTGCCGCTGCCGCCACCGGTGTTGTCCGGATTATCCTTGGCGGCCTGGGCATACATCAGTTCGGCCAGCTTGTGGGAGGCCGCGGTCAGCGCGTCGATGGCCGACTTGATCGCATCGATGTCGTCACCGGGCATCACTCTCTTGACGTTCTCGATCTCCTTCTCGACACTGGCCTTGGTCGCCGCATCAACCTTGTCGCCGAGATCCTTCAGGCTCTTTTCGCTGGCATGGACGATGGCGTCGGCCTGGTTCCGGGTCTCGACCAGTTCACGGCGCTTGCGGTCCTCTTCCTTGTGCACCTCGGCATCGCGGGTCATCCGTTCAATTTCGGCATCGGTCAGACCGGAGGAGGCGGTAATCTTGATCGACTGCTCCTTGCCGGTACCGAGATCCTTGGCCGAGACATGGAGGATGCCGTTGGCGTCGAGGTCGAAGGTGACTTCGATCTGCGGCACGCCGCGGGGCGCCGGCGGGATCGAGGACAACTCGAAACGGCCGATGGTCTTGTTGTCGGCAGCCATCTCGCGCTCGCCCTGGAGAACGTGGATCGACACGGCCGGCTGGTTGTCGGCGGCGGTGGAAAAGATCTGGCTCTTCTTGGTCGGCACGGTGGTGTTCTTCTCGATCAGCTTGGTGGTGACGCCGCCCAGCGTCTCGATACCCAGCGAAAGCGGGGTGACGTCGAGCAGCAGCACATCCTTGACGTCGCCCTGTAGCACGCCGCCCTGAATCGCCGCGCCGATGGCAACGACCTCGTCCGGGTTGACGCCCTTGTGCGGTTCCTTGCCGAAGATCTCTTTGACCTTCTCCTGGACTTTCGGCATGCGGGTCATGCCGCCGACGAGGATAACCTCGTCGATATCGGCGGGACTCATGCCGGCATCCTTCAGCGCGGTCTTGCAGGGCCCGACGCAGCGTTCGATCAGGTCATCGACCAAGGCCTCGAGTTTGGCCCGGCTGAGCTTCATGTTGAGATGCTTCGGTCCTGAGGCGTCGGCGGTGATGAAGGGCAGGTTGATGTCGGTCTCCTTGGTGGTGGAGAGTTCCATTTTCGCCTTCTCGGCCTCTTCCTTCAGACGCTGCAGGGCCATCTTGTCATTGCGCAGGTCAATGCCCTGCTCGCGCTTGAATTCGTCGGCCAGCCAGTTGACGATGCGCATGTCGAAGTCCTCGCCGCCGAGGAAGGTGTCGCCGTTGGTCGACTTGACCTCGAAGACGCCGTCGCCGATCTCGAGGATCGAGATATCGAAGGTGCCGCCGCCAAGGTCGAAGACCGCGATCTTCTCCTCGCCTTTCTTGTCGAGACCGTAGGCCAGCGACGCGGCGGTCGGTTCGTTGATGATCCGCTGGACGTTGAGACCGGCGATCTTGCCGGCATCCTTGGTGGCCTGACGTTGCGAGTCGTTGAAGTAGGCGGGGACGGTGACCACCGCGTCGGTAACTTCCTCGCCGAGGTATTCTTCCGCTGTCTGCTTCATCTTCATCAGGACCATCGCCGAAATCTCGGCCGGCCGGTAGGCCTTGCCCTCGACCTCGACCGAAACGCTGCCATTGGTTCCTTCGACGATCTTGAACGGGCTGATGCCGATGGAGCGCTTGACCTCGTTATCCGCAAACTTCCGGCCGATCAGCCTCTTTATTGCGTACAGGGTGCGCTCGGGATTGGTCACGGCCTGACGCTTCGCCACCTGTCCAACAAGCCGCTCACCATTATCGGTAAACGCCACAACCGAAGGAGTGGTTCTGTTGCCTTCAAGATTGGCGATAACTTTCGGGTCGCCGCCTTCCATGACCGCGACGCATGAATTGGTTGTCCCCAGGTCTATACCGATAATCTTCCCCATGTCTTCTCTCTCCTTATATCAATCTGTCAGGATGGTCTATCCTTGCTGAATTTCTCTTGATTTCAATTACCTTGCACCAATCTCCTGCAACCTCTTCTATAGTTGTCATCATCACTCATTTGTCAAGAGACTGTCCGTGCTTTTTCCGGCCTATTGCTGCGCTGCCGGCTTGCCCGACGAGACGACGACCCGGGCTGGCCGCAGCAGGCGATCCTTGTAGTAGTAGCCCTTTTCAAATTCGGTGATGACGTGACCAGCCGGCACCGTCTCGCTCGCCTCCATGGTCAGCGCCTCCTGTCTGTTCGGATCGAAGGGCTGGCCGACGCTCTCGATCGGCTTGACCTCGAACTTCTCCAGGGTATTGACCAGGCTTTTCAGGGTCAGCTGCACCCCCTCGAGCAGGGCGGCAGAACTCTTTTCAGGGGTCGCGGCATCCGTTCCACTCAGGCCGATGGCCCGTTCAAGATTGTCAACCACCGGCAGCATCTCCCGGAAGATCTGCTCGCCGGCATATTTGAGGCCAGCGATCCGCTCCCGTTCCATCCGTTTCTTGAAATTCTCGGAATCAGCCGCCAGCCGCAGCATCCGATCCTTTAACGAGGCGACTTCCTCCAGTGCCGAGGCGAGTTCCAGTTCTACATCCCTGACCTCGACATCTTCTGCGCCACCGGCATCTTCAACGCCGGTATCGGCCACTTCCTCGGCCATCTCGTTCTCATTCTGCAGCTGTTGCTCGTTCTCTTTGATCTTCTCGCTCACCGACTCCTCCCTTCTTTCGTGCATAATCATAGCCAACAGCCCGTAACAACTGCATGTTCAGCAGTCTGTGCGCGGGTCTGGGATAAAACCTGTGCCAACAATAAGTAGCGGTATTTTCATTGTCAAGGCGGGAACCTCGACTCCCGGAGGGCGTAACCGCCGCAAACGACAACGGCCGGCGCATCGGGATGCGCCGGCCGTCGGGAAGTATCCGGGTAACGCCGGAGGATCAGCTTTTCAGGTACCTGCAGATACTCGTTGCGATCGTGCAGAAGATCTTGCGGAACTCCTCCTCGTTTCGCTCCAGCAGGGTGATGCGGAAACCGTGCAGATCGGTGGCGAACGAGGTTAACGGAACGACGCAGATGCCGGTGGCGCCCAGCAGGTAATAGACGAAACGCTTGTCCATCGCCGTATCCGGCGGGCTGACCAGCTGTTCGACCAGTTGCCGGATTTCGTTGTTCTCGATCGGCAGGGTCTGCCGGTCGGTGAGGATGCCGCGCTCGAAACAGACGCTCATGTAAAAGGCTCCGTTCGGCCTGTTGACCAGAACCCCTTTGACGTCTTTCAGGCAGTCGTACGCGATATTGGAAAACCGCTCGTACCGGCTGATCCGCTCGGCCAGGTATTCAGGGTACTGCGGGTGGGTAACGACCTTGGGGTAGACCATCTGCGGCAGGGTGGTCGAACACACCTCGACCATCTTGGCGTGCAGGATCGAGGTGATGTACTGGGCGAACATCGGGTCCTTGTCGGCATTGTAGATCTCGATCCAGCCGCAGCGTGAGCCCGGCCAGGGCATTTCCTTGGATATGCCTCGCATCGCTATCGCCGGCACATCGCCGATCACGTCGGAAAGCGGCGACGTGCTGGTGCCGTTGTAGACCATGTTGTGATAGATCTCGTCACAGATCAGAAAGAGGTCGTAGCGATGGGCGATCTCGACGATCCGCTCGAGGATTTCGGTGGGATAGACGGCGCCGGTGGGGTTGTCGGGATTAATGATCAGAATGCCCGCCACTGCCGGATTGTATTTGACGTGCTTTTCGATATCGTCGATATCCGGGTACCAGTGGTTGTTCGGGTCGAGGATATAGGTCAGCGGGCTGTCACCGACATGGGCGGCTTCCGCCGAGGAGTGGGTGGTGTAGCTGGGGGTCGGCACGATGACGCGGGCTGTCCGCCGCAGGAAACCGAAGACCTTGGAAATCGCGTCGCCCAGGCCGTTGAAGAAGATGATATCGTCGGCGGTGACCTGGACCCGGCCGCGCCTGTTGGTCTGCTCGGCGATAAACTCGCGGGTTGCCAGCACGCCCTTGGTGGGCGAGTAGGCGTAGCTTCGGTCCTCCATCACCGCTTCGGCGACGATCTCCTTCATCCACAGGGGGATCTCCTCCCCTTTGGCGACCGGGTCGCCGATATTCTCCCAGTTGACCTTCAGGCCAAGTTTTTCCAGCTTGTTGCCGACATTGACAATGTTGCGAATCTCATAGGTCAATTCGCCGGCGCCGCTATGTACGATATCCGTTCTCATGTGCACTCACTCCGCAATTCTCGAAAAGCCGGCAATTGCCACGTTTGCCCAATTTGCCAGCGAACAGGAAACTTGCAGAAATACCACAGCGATGGAACGAAGTCAAGACAGCTTCAGAGAGACCAGAAAATTGCCACAAAGACCATATCCAATCGATAATACAAATAAAACAAACAGAAGATCAAGGACGGAACATCGCAGATCAAAGTTCTCCGTCGTACTTGTGCAGTTTGTTCTGCAGGGTCTTGCGGGTGATGCCGAGCCGCCGCGCGGCCTCGCTCTTGTTGCCGCCGGTCTCGTCCAGGGTCTGGAAGATCATCTCCTTCTCAACGTCGGAGAGCGACTGCGGCCTGGCACTGGCAGCCGCTTCCTGTTCATCGCGGATCTTCTGGATTGTCAGCGGCAGGCTCTTCTCCGTCAGCTGCTCACCGCGCATCAGGATGATTCCGCGCTCGATGGCGTTTTCCAGTTCCCTGACATTGCCCGGCCAGGAATAGCGGCGGAGCAGTGCCAGGCATTCCGGGGTGATCCCCTCCATCCGCCGCCTGTTCTTCTGGGCGAAAATCGCGGCGAAATGGCGGACCAGCAGTTCGACATCGTCGCCACGTTCCCGCAGCGGCGGCACCGTCAGCATCACCACGTTGAG
This sequence comes from Desulfobulbaceae bacterium, assembly GCA_008933635.1. Lineage (GTDB taxonomy): Bacteria > Desulfobacterota > Desulfobulbia > Desulfobulbales > Desulfocapsaceae > Desulfoprunum. The sequence goes on from WBUQ01000055.1 coordinate 6,807, forward strand.
CCGGTAGTACAGGTCTTCGCGGAAGGAGCCGCGACGCACCTCCTCCTCCAGGTTCCGGTTGGTGGCGGCGATGATGCGGACATCGACGCTGATCGTCTCTTCGCCGCCGACGCGCTGCAGTTCCTGCTCCTGCAGGACTCTCAGCAGCTTGACCTGCATCGCCTGGGTGGTCTCGCCGATTTCGTCGAGAAACAGCGTGCCGCCGTCAGCCTGGACGAACCTGCCTTCCCGGCGGCGGTCAGCCCCGGTGAACGCGCCCTTCTCGTGCCCGAACAGCTCCGATTCGAGCAGGGTCTCGGCCAGGGCGGCACAGTTGACCCTGACGAAGGGGCCATTCCGGCGCAGGCTGTTCTGGTGCAGGGCCTCGGCGACCAGCTCCTTGCCGGTTCCGGACTCGCCGGCTATCAGCACCGTCGCCTCGGTCGGCGCGACATAACGGATCATCTCGAGCAGTTCGAGCATCGGCGGCGACGATCCGATAATCGAGGTCAGCAGCGGAACCGCCTCCTCACTGCCGCGCTGCTGCTCGACGACCTGGCGGTGGTCGACCGCCCGTTCCAGGGTCAGGCGCAGGCGATCGAAGTCGAGCGGCTTGGTGAGATAGTCATGGGCGCCGTGCCTGATCGCTTCGACGGCATCATCGACCGAAGAATAGGCGGTCATGATCACCACCGGCAGGGACGGCTGCAGGGCGTGGATGCGAAAAAACGCCTCGCGCCCGTCCATCCTCGCCATCCGCACATCCATCAGCACCGCATCGTAGGCATGTTTTTCCACTGCGGCGACGGCGGTGTCGCCATCATCGGCCTCGACACAGCGCCAGCCCCACTCCCTCAGCATCGAGCAGAGCATGTAGCGGTGCACCTGCTCGTCATCGACCACCAGGATCGTCGTCTGCCTGTCCTTTTTGCCCATTACTCCCCACCGCGCCACCGTTGCCGGCGACATTCCCACCCTCTGCCCATCTCTGCCTCCACCTGCCCCTCTTTCAATTGCCAACCACCCCGCCGGGTGATACCATTGAACCGTCGCATCACCCGTTGTGCGCCGGCACGCGGCAACCACTTTCAGACTTGGTCATTACGATGTTCGGAATCGAAAACTATCTCAGCTTTCTCACCGCCATTGTCATCTTCCAGCTGGTCCCCGGGCCGGGGACCTTCACCATCCTCAACGCCACCGCCAGAAACGGCGTCGGGGCAGGGCTGGGGGCCGTTCTCGGCACCCTTGCAGGCGACATGATCTACATGCTCGCGGCTGTTGCCGGCCTGGCGGCGGTACTGTCAGCCCATCCGGCGCTGTTCGAAGCCCTGCAGTGGCTCGGCGCCGCCTACCTGTGCTGGATCGGCCTGCAGATGCTGCGTACGGGGGCGAAGGAAAGAGCCACCGGCATCAAACCTACGCAGCCGGCCTGGCTCTATTTCCGCCAGGCATGCGCCGTCAGCCTGACCAACCCGAAGGTCGTGCTGTTCTTCGTCGCTTTTTTCCCTCTTTTTCTGCGATCGGACTCGCCGGCTTCCACGCTGCTGCTGATGATGGCGCATGTGACCGGTCTCAGCTTCGTCTACCAGGCCGGCCTGGTCCTGATCGGCAACGCGGTCGCCCTCCGACTGAAAGCCCTGCCGTCAGCACGCAAGACGGCAACCCGGCTGGCCGGCCTGGCCCTGATCGGCTTCGGCATCAAACTCGCCGCCAGCAACGGCGGATAATCGTTTCACGGCGCGGAATAACGATTCAACTACGGTCGATGATGACCGGCAGGACGGGGAAAACGGCAGGAGGTCTGCCCCGGCCCGGCAGGATCCTCACCCTTCATCGGTTGCCTTGTCGAAACTGATTTCCAGCTCGTTACCCTGATCATCGACAAATAGCTGATTCAGCAAATCAAACTCATCCAGCTGCCTGATGAATTCGGGGGTCATCTGGTACTCGGAAACGAGCAGAGTGATGACCTCCCTGGCATGCCTGTCCATCTCCAGGGTCTGAAACCCGGTGAGACCGCCGTTCTGGCGGACCGGACGGGCATTCATCTCCAGGGTGTCGCCATCGGTGGTGCTGATCCTGATATGGTACTCCGATTCGGACAACTCTTCCGAGGGCTCGGTGATGCAGAATCCCCCCTCGCTGATATCGACGGTCCGGGCCCTGATATCAGTTTTTTTTCTGCCCAGCAGGGTTGCATCCGCAACGAACGGTACCCGCACGTAAATCCTCCTGTACCCCATTGATCTCCTCCCTTGCCCCCCGCTGTGAAAACGTAACGCTGCCCTGCCAGGGCAGGCCGGCACGCTGAAGAAGCGCACTCTCCGTGCAGAGAATATATTCCTGCCCCAGCAGAAAAGTCAAAGAAAAGGATCGGCTGCCGACTCAGGTGCGGCAGCGTTTCCGGCGGACTGGACGGGATGGCAGGACAGGCGCAGGCGGGAGCAACCAGCCTGCCGGGATTCAGACTGTGAATTTCTTCACCAGCGCTTCGAGCTGCTCAGCCAGCCTCGACAAGTCCCGGGCCCGGGACTGGACCTGGCCGCTGCCTTCGCCGACCTGACCCGACTGCTGGTTGATCTCGGCAATCTCCCGGGTGATGTCGCCAACCACCACCGAGCTCTGGGCCACGTTCTCATTGACCTCGGCGATACCCAGTGCCGCCTGGGAGATATTGCCGGAGATCTCGCTGGTCGCCGCCGACTGTTCCTCGACTGCAGTGGCGATGCCGTTGATGACGCTGCTGATCTCCATGATGATCTCGGAGACCTTGTGGATGTCGGTGACCGTCGATTCGGTCGTGGCCTGCATCTCGTCGATCTGCTGCCTGATGTCGACGGTAGCCGACGCCGTCTGCTTGGCCAGTTCCTTGATCTCGTTGGCGACAACCGCGAATCCCTTGCCGGCCTCCCCCGCCCTGGCAGCCTCGATGGTGGCATTCAGGGCGAGCAGGTTGGTCTGCTCGGAAATGGCGGTGATCGTCTCCGTCACCGTGCCGATCTTCCTGGCCGCCTCACCGAGAACACCCATCCTCTCCGAGGCATGACGGGACTGCCCGACCGCGCTCTCCGAGATCTCCCTTGCCTTCGCCGCACTCTGGCCGATCTCGCTGACGGTCGCCGTCATCTCCTCCGTTGCCGAGGCCACCATGCCGACATTGCTCGCCGATTGCTCCATGGCGGCGGAGACCGACTGGAAATTGGTGCTCATCTCCTCGGCGGCCGCGGCGACCGATCCCGATTTGTCGGCCGAGTTCCTGGCGGCGGCAGTGAGCTGATCGGAAACTGCCGCCAGTTCGGCGGATGAACTGGTCAGGGTTTTCACCCCGCCGACGACCTCACGGATCACCTGGCCCAGTTCCGCGACCATGCCGTTCAAGGCTCGCGCCATGGCGCCGATCTCGTCCTTCTGGTCGATGTCAAGCCTTGCGGTGAAATCGCCCCTGGCCAGTGTCTCGGCGAGCGCCACGGCTTTGCCCACCGGTCTGGTGACGGAGCGGACGATCATGACCGCCGAGACGATGCCGACGGCAAGGGACAGGGCGAGCAGCAGGGAGATGACGAGGATGGCGCTCCGGACTTCGTCTTCAGCCGCTTTCCCTGCCGCAATGGCTGCTTCCTGCTGGAAGACGATGAATTCCTCCAGTACGTCGAAGTACTGCTGCTGGATCGGGCGAATTTTCAGAAACAGCATGCCCTTGGCGATCCCGACCTGACCATTCATCACCTTTGCGGCGAAATCCTCGGTAATCTTGACATACTCCCCTCTGGCGGCCACCACCCGGTCAAGGATCTCCCGCCCCTTTCCCGAGGCGACGCCGGTGTTCAGCTCCTCCAGGGCCTTGCCGATGGCCTGCCTTGCCTCGGCCATCCGTTCCAGCTCCTTCTTCCGGGATTGCGTGCTCTCGTCAAGCAGGATGTTGCGCAGCACCCGGGCGATCACGTTGACATTGTCGATCAGAAAATTCGCCTTCTCCACCATCGGCATGCGATCATTGACGATCACCGCCAGTTCGCGGTTCAGCCTCCTGAACTCGACGAGCGAATATCCGAAAATGACGACCAACAGCAGCATGACGATGCCATAGCCGATTGCCATCCGTGTTCCGATCCTGACATTATCCAGCATGCACGTACTCCTTCGTAAGAAAAAAGCAGACCTGTCCCCTCTGCAACCACCCGTTGCCGTTTTCCATGGGCACGGCACGGCTGCCTCAGACCTTATACCGCCGAAACTCCCTCCCCCGGGCAGAGCCTCGACGCACAGCATATCATCCGGAAGCAGAGACGTTCAAGGCCGGCGGGGAAAAAAAACATGCCTGTCCCTGCCACTCCCAGGAGAATGGGAGACTGGCCGGCGACGGCTTCAGCCCTTTTCTCCCCCCACCGCCGGCCCGGAGCGGCCCGCTCAGATACTGCAGGTGCTCATCACCTGCCGGTAATCGGTCCTGCCGTCAAAGAGCAGCTGGATTCCCTCCTGCAGCAGGACCGTCATCCCATTGTTGATCGCCTCCTGCTTGATCTCCTCCGAGGTGGCCCGGTCGATGATCATGTCCTTGATCTTCTGATTGGCCACCAGCAGCTCGAAGATACCGGTCCGTCCCTTGTAGCCGCTGTGGTTGCACTTTTCGCAGCCCTTCGCCTTGTACAGGAGGAGACTGTCGGAATGGTAGGCCTGGACGTGATCGTAAAAGAGGATGCCGTAACTCTGGACCAGGTGGTCGAACTCTTTCCTGCTCGGGTTGTAGGGCTCCCTGCACTCGCTGCAGAGGGTGCGCACCAGCCGCTGGGCCAGAATCCCCAGCAGCGAGTCCGAGAAGTTGAACGGGTCGAGGCCCATGTCGATCAGGCGGACGATGGTCTCCGCCGCCGAGTTGGTATGCAGGGTGCTGAACACCAGGTGACCGGTGAGGGAGGCCTCGATCGCCATTCCTGCCGTCTCCCGGTCGCGCATCTCGCCGATCATGATCACATCCGGGTCGGCGCGGAGGAAGGCCCGCATCGCCGCCGCGAAGGTGTAGCCGATGCTCGGCTGGACCTGTACCTGCCGCAGCCGGTACTGGGTGATTTCAACCGGGTCCTCGGCCGTCCAGATCTTCTTTTCCGGGGTGTTGATGTAATGCAGCGCCGAGTGCAGGGTCGTGGTCTTGCCGGAGCCGGTCGGGCCGACGACGAGGAACAGGCCATGGGGCCGGGTGATCACCTCGGTCATCCGGTTGAAGACCCGCGGCGGGGTGATCTCCTGCAGCGGCAGGGGCTTGGAGTCGGCCAGGATCCGCAGCACCACATCCTCGTTGCCGCCGGCCGTCGGGACCGTCGCCACCCGCAGTTCGACATTGTCGCCCCGGGTGGTGGTAAACTTGATCTTGCCGTCCTGGGGCTTTCTCTTCACCGAGATGTCGAGGTCGGCCAGGACCTTTATCCTGGCAATGACCGAATTGACGTTCTGCTTGGGGATCCGCAGCACATGGCTGCACTGCCCGTCGACACGGTAGCGCACCTCGGAATCCATCGTCAGCCCGTACGGCTCGACATGGATATCCGACGCCCCTGCATGATAGGCATCCTCGATCATCTTGTTGACCAGCTGGATGGCGGGACGCGAGTCCACCGCGATTTCCGCCTCCTCAAGCTGCTGGGTTCCGGCCATGCCGTGGTGATCACCAGCCTCTTCGGCCGCCACCGGCTCTCCCTCGGCCGGCGCATGGCGGTCGAGGAATTCGCGGATATCGTCGCCGAAAGCAAGAAATAACTTGGCGTGCAGCACCCCGTAGATCTTCTTCAGGGCCGGAATCTCCGCCTGGTTGGCAGGATCCTTGGCTGCCAGGAAAAGGGTGTCCTGCTTCATCTCCAGCGGGATGATCAGCCCCTGCCGGAAGGTCTCGTAGCTTCCTTTGCCGATCAGTGAATCGGCGGCATAGGCGTTTTTTTTCAGGTCCACGAAACGGGTCTGGTAGACATTGGCCAACGCCTCTCCGAGTTCGGTCTTGTCGACCAGAAAATTCTCCATCAGGATGGACTCGACATCCCGCTCCTTCTGGGTGGCGATCACCATCGCCCGCTCCATCTCCTGTCCGGAGATGATTTCCCGTTTGACCAGTTCCTCGTACCTGAGCGGTACCTTCTTGCCGGTCTTGTAGTGGTTGTAGAGGGCAATGCCCAGCGTCTCGGCCAGCTCGGCGATGCTCGCCTCGTCGTCGCTGTCGAAGTCGGCGCCGCCGACCTTGTTGATCAGCTGGATGACCCCCATCAGATTCTTCTGATGGACAATGGGAGTAGCGAGTACCTGCCGCGTCCGGCAGCCGCCCTTCTCGTCCCAGGATCGGTCGAAGGTCAGCGAGGGATGAATCCGCTGCAGTTCCTCACTGTCGTAGACATTGCTGATATTGAGTGTCCTGCGGGTGGCAGCGACAAAGCCGACGATGCTTTCATGGTTGATCCTCATCCAGATCTTGCGCAGCGCTTCTCCCGGCAGCAAAACCCAGGAAACGAGCTGGTTCTTCTTCGCATCGACCAGAAATATCGTAGCCATTTCGACACGATAGACCTTCAGAATCTTGTTCCGCAGACCGACCATGATGGCGTTCGGGCTCGACGCCGCATGGATTTCATTCATCAGCCTGCGGAACAGCTCATCGAAGGATCGCTTCTGGTCGGACTGGGAGGGGGAAGCTTCTCCGCTCATGGATGCACCTTGGACTCCGTGTACCTCCCGCGAGCCTCATCCTGCACAAACGTCACATTACGGCCCGCAGGTGGAGATAAGCAACATGGACACTCTGGTAGAATATAAGTATTAACCGGCCCCGGGCGAGAAGTAAAAGGCAGAAATCGCCACCCGGCTCCCGCGGAGTCCGGACTGCCCAGAGGACGCCGGACTCCTGCCGGGAAGGTTCCCGCCGCAAAACACCATCTCCGCTGTTGACACACGGAATGGAATTATGTAATACAGCCGTATTACCGATCATTCATTTGTGTTACCGCTCCCGTTTCCACGTTCCCCGCCGGAACATCACCTTCCAGGAGAATCTCTCATGCACATGGCCGACGCCTTACTCTCCCCCGCCATCGGTGGCACCATGTGGGCTGCCACCGCAACCGGCATCGCCGTCTGCGCAAAAAAAGTCCAGAAGGACCTCGACGACAGCAAGATCCCCCTGATGGGAGTCCTCGGCGCGTTCATCTTCGCCGCCCAGATGATCAATTTCACCATCCCGGCCACCGGTTCCTCCGGCCACCTCGGAGGCGGAATGATCCTCGCCATCCTGCTCGGTCCCTGCGCGGCCTTTCTCACCATTGCCTCGGTGCTCACCGTCCAGGCCATGTTCTTTGCCGATGGCGGTCTTCTGGCGCTGGGCTGCAATATTTTCAACCTCGGCGTCTTCCCCTGTTTTATCGCCTATCCCTTCATCTATCGACCAATCGTCGGCAGCACCCCGAATCCCACGCGCATTGCCATCGGCGCCACCCTGGGCGGGATAATCGGACTGCAGCTGGGAGCGTTGGGCGTGGTATTCGAAACCTATCTTTCCGGCATATCCGAATTGCCGCTCAAGGCCTTTCTTTCGGCAATGCTGCCGATCCATCTCGGGATCGGCCTGGTCGAGGGCCTGGTGACCACCGCCGTCGTCACTTTTGTCTGGAAGGCACGGCCGGAAATCCTGCAGTATTCGGCCCTGTCCCGCCCCCTCGGCAACCTCGGCCTGAGAAAGGTGCTGATCGGGCTCGGTGTCGCGGCCGTCGTCACCGGCGGCGCCCTCTCCTGGTTCGCCTCATCGTTTCCTGACGGCCTGGAGTGGTCGATGGCGAAGACCTCCGGCAAAGAGGAACTGGAGGCGCCGGCGTCAGGCATCTACCATCTCCTGGCAGGCATCCAGGAAAAAACTGCCTTCCTGCCCGATTACGGGTTCAAGAACAGCGGCGAGGAGGCCGCCGCCTCCGAAGGAACCGCGCCGTCATGGCCTGCCGTGGACACGGGGACTACCACCGCCGGCCTGGTCGGCGGGGGGCTGACCCTGGCGCTGGCCGTCGTCATCGGCCTGCTCTTCCGCAGGAGAAAACAGACCCTGTAGCCGATGGGGGTGACTGCCGCGTTGTGTTCTCCGGGCGGCGGTGGTAGGATGCCACCGCCGCCTTTTCTTTCCCGGAGAATCCCCCATCAGGGTCCAGCATGGCTAAAATCGAATCCGCATTCGTTGATCTGAGCTACCTCGACACACTGGCTGCGGGAGACTCCGTGGTCCACCGGCTGGACCCCCGCGTCAAGGTGGTGACGACCGCCATTTTCCTGCTCTGCGTCGTCTCCTTCGACAAATATGCCATCGCCGCGATGCTCCCCTTCGCCCTGTTCCTGATCGTCATCATGGGCCTCGGTGGCGTGCCGGCATCGTTCGTCCTCAAGAAGCTGGCCATCACCTCCCCGTTCGCCGTGATGATCGGCATATTCAACCCGATCTTCGACCAGCACATCGTCCTCCACCTCGGGCCGTTGGCCGTCACCGGCGGCTGGCTGTCCTTTCTCTCGATCATCCTCAGGTTCTGCCTGACGGTCACCGCAATGCTGGTGCTGATCGCCACCACCGGGTTCAACGCCGTCTGCATGGCCCTGGAACGACTCGGCGTGCCGAAGATCTTCGCGGTGCAGATGCTGATGCTCTACCGCTATATCTTCGTGCTGGTCGAAGAGGGTCAGCGGATGCACCGGGCCCGGGCCCTGCGCGCCTTCGGACGACGGGGACTGGACATGAAGACCTTCGCCCACCTTGTCGGCCAGCTGCTGCTGCGCACCATCGACCGCGGTCAGCGCATCCATCTGGCCATGCTCTGCCGTGGCTTCGACGGCACCATCCGGATCAGGCAGCAGCTGCGGATAACCGGCCGGGACATCGGCACCCTGCTGCTCAGCGCCATCGTCCTCATCGCCATGCGTCAGCTCAACCTCGCCCTGCTGCTCGGCCAGCTTCTCACGGATTCCCTGCCATGAGCCACCATATCGTCGAAGTACAGGATCTCAAACACACCTATCCCGACAACACCGCCGCCGTCAGGGGCATATCCTTCCGGATCCACCATGGCGAATCGGTGGCCGTGGTCGGGGCCAACGGTGCCGGCAAATCGACCCTGCTGCTCCACCTGAACGGGTATCTGACACCGCAGAGCGGGACGGTGCGGATCGGAGACTTCCCGCTGACCAGGGAAACCGTCAAGGATATCCGCAGGACGGTCGGCATGATCTTCCAGGACCCCGATGACCAGCTGTTCATGCCGACCGTCTACGAAGATGTCGCCTTCGGTCCGCTGAATCTGGGCCTGCCGGCCGAGGAGGTCGAGCAGCGGGTGCAGCAGGCGCTTTCCCGGACCGGCGTCGAGCACCTCAGCGAGCGGCCGCCCTACAAGCTCTCCGGCGGGGAGAAGCGGGCCGTCGCGATCGCCACCGTCCTGGCGATGTCACCCGACATCCTGGTCATGGACGAACCGACCTCCAATCTCGACCCCCGGTCGCGGCGCAGCCTGATCGAGCTGCTGGCCGGCTTTCACCACACCAAGATCATCGCCACCCACGACCTCGACATGGTGATGGATCTCTGCGAACGGACCATCGTCATCCACGAGGGTCGGATTACCGCCGATGGCCCGACAGCCGCGATCTTCAGCGACGACCAGCTGCTGCGCCGGAGCCATCTCGAACAGCCGCTGCGGATGCAGGTGTGCCCGGTCTGCTCGAAGCGCTGAGCATCCCGGCCCGTCCGGGTCAGCTGACCGCATCCTGCCGCTCACCGGTCGCATCAAGCACCCTGTTCACCGCCAGCAGCAGGTCCTCGTATTCATAGGGCTTGCTGACCGCGCCGCAAAAACCGAATTCCCTGTAGCTCGCCATTACCGGATCGTTCGAATAGCCGCTGGAGACGATGACCGGCAGCCCCGGCTCCATCTCGTGCAACAGCGCCACCGTCTCCCTGCCGCCGACACCGCCCCTGACGGTCAGGTCGACAATCGCCAGGTCGACGGGCTGGCCGCTTTTGACCAGAGAGCGGAACACTTCGACGCACTCCCTGCCGTCATGACTGACATGGACCCTGTGCCCGGCCGCTTCCAGCATCGACCGGAGTATGCCGAGGACCGGTTCATCGTCATCCATGATCAGTATCCCTGCCGGTTCCAGCCTGGCGGTCTTCTCGTCCCTTGCCGACACCGGTGCCGCCGCATCGCCGGCTGCCGGCAGGAAGATGGTGAACACGGTTCCCCGGCCGGGCTCGGACGTCACCACGATATGCCCTCCATGCTTGTTGATGACCGACAGGGTAATCGCCAGACCAAGTCCACTGCCCTCCTGTTTCGTTGAGTAGTACGGATCGAAAATCCGTTCGAGGACCTCGGGAGGCATGCCGATTCCGCTGTCGGCAATGCTGAGACGGATATATCTCTCTGCGGGATCGAGCAGCGGGTGTTCACCGCCGCCAGCCGGCAGATTGACGCAGGCAATGTCGACCACACCGCCGTCCGGCATCGCATGGCGGGCATTGAGGACGATATTCTGGACAACCTGGCTGATCTGCCCCTTGTCGGCATGCACCGGCCACAGATCGTCGGGAATGGTGTAGCTGCAGGTCACCGCGCTGCCATGCAGGACAAAATTCGCGGAATCCCTGATCACCTCTGCCAGCGGCATCGACTCCCGCACCGGCTCGCCGCCCCTGGCAAAGGTCAGCAGCTGCTGGGTCAGGGCCCTGGCCCGGATCGAGGCCTTTTCCGCCGACTGCAGCAGCGACCGGGTTTTCTCCGCCAGATTGCCGTCGTGCAGCGAGAGACTGATATTGCCGAGAATCGCGGTCAGGATATTGTTGAAATCGTGGGCTATGCCCCCTGCCAGCACCCCGGTCGACTCCAGCTTCTTGATTTTCAGCAGTTCCTGTTCGGTCTTTTCGCGTTCGGTAATGTTCTCGACAAAGCACAGCACCCCCGCCACCTTCCCCTCGCCATCGACCAGCGGCGTGTTGCACCAGTCACATAGGATTGTCCGGCCGTCACTGGTGAGGTTCTCGTTGCGGTTATGGATCGTTTTCCCCGAGTCGTACAGCCTCTGCCAGAGGTCGGCGAGCCCGGGCCGCACTTCTTCGGGAATGATGCGGGTGGCAGACTGGCCGACAATTTCCTCGCGGGCATAGCCAAAGACCGTTTCCGCCGTCCTGTTCCAGCTCTTTACCTGGAATTCGCGGTCAAGGATTATGATCGCCATCGGCGACTGCTCGATGATCAGCCGCAGCTGGGCCTCGCCGGCCTGGAGGGCCAGTTCGGCCTGACGGCGCTCGGCGATCTCCCGCTCGAGGGTTTCGGTCCGTTCCCTGACCAGCTCTTCAAGGTGGGTGCGATACCTCTGGTTATCGGCGAAAACCTCCCGCAGCCTGCTGGTCATGGTGTTGAACATCTCCCCGAGTTCGCCGATCTCATCACCGCTTTCGATTGCCACAGAGGTCTCAAGGTTGCCGTTGACGATCTCCCGGGCAGAACGCTTCAACTGGTTGACAGGGCTGATAATCACGCCGGACACCAGCAGGGTGACCGCAACGCACAGCAGCATCGCGACGGCCAGGCTGATGATCATCAGCAGCTGCAGCTGGCTGACGCGCTGGTCGGCAGAGACGAGTTCCCGGTCGATGGAGGCCAGCAGTTCGCGGGAAAAGGCCTCCCTGGCAACCCTCCGTTGGCTGGCTGTCTTGTCGAGCTGCTGTTTTTTGGCGATATAGGTCAGGAGATTCTCCTCGAACATGCTGGCGATCCGGGCGATCCGGAAGGCCTCCAGCGCCGCATCACTCTCTGCCGCCGATTGGCGCACAGCCCTGGCGAGGTCGGCAATAGACCTCACGGCGGAGGACACTTCAGCGGCAGCAGCCGCATCCCCTGAGAGGAAATAGTTCTTTTCGGCGTGCAGGATGCGATCCTTTTCCCGGTGGATGACGATCAATCTCTCATCTCATCCGTTCAGCACGGCGTCGGCGACGTCCTGCAATCGTGCTGATTCCCGCTCGACCCTGCTCTTGAACGTCTGCAGATCGAGAACCTGGCTGACAAATCCGGTAAATCCCGATTGGAAGGCGTTGAAGTGGTCGATCACCGTGGCACCATGCCGAAGCATCCCGTTCTCGGTGGAGAAATGCTGGAAACGCTCGATCCGCGGACGGAGGTCGCTGAACAGGACGAGGACATCACGGGAGTGGCGAAGGTCGCCGGTGGCGATGAACAGCTGCTCCTCGCTGTTCACCCTGCTGAAGAACTGTTCGATTTCACGGCTGAGGTGAAAGGCGGTCTGCTGCCGGTCGAGGACAATGTTCATCCGCCACCAGCCGCCAAGCAGTACAACCAGCAGCGGCAGCAGGACAACAATGAAGGCGGCGCCGAGCTTTATTCGTAACGACATGGCTGATCCTGCAATGGCATGACTACTCCGCGGCGCCCGCCCGCTGGCCCCGGAGGGAGATTTCGGTTTCAAGATTCTCCAGGATCGCCTGGTATCGCCCGGGAAATTCGATCAGTTCGGCGAAACTGTCCAGCCCTTTGTCCGCCCGCGCCGATGTCGTGGCCAGATCGTAGTTGAAAGCCCAGTGAGGTGCCCGTTCCACCTCGGCCAGGATCCTCCGCCGCAGCGCCGAATAGACATCCCGGTTGATCTCGAGGCTCGGCGCAAAGGCACCGGAGCCGACACTCATGATCTTCTGCGGTTCGGCCTCGGAAAAAAAGGCCAGCACCTTCTTGGCGAACTCGTGGCTGGCAGAATCCCTGCTCAGGACAAGGCCGTCGATCGGCCCGACCACTACCCCCTGAACGGTCGGATCGATCTCAGGGAAGATGAAAAAATCAAAATCCTGCTCCTCAGCCAGGCCGCATTCCGGGCCCGTCAGATACTGGATGGCCCAGGTCCCCATCAGGGTGGCCGCCGCTTCCCCCTTGCAGACCAGCTGCGTCGCCTCGGCCCAGTCCATGACGCCGGCTGTGGCGTTGAAAAACCCCCTTTCGAGCAGGTCCGCCCAGATCCGGAAGGCCTTCTGCACCTCGGGAGCGGTATAGGGATGATCACCTGCCATCAGTTCCCTGCGGAACTGCGGTCCTGCCGTTCGCAACAGCAGGTAGTCGAACCAGAACTGGGCCGGCCACCTCTCCTTGGCCCCCAGGGCAAAGGGGGTGATGCCCTCGGCCTTGAGCTGGCCGGCGGCTTCCATCAGCTGCTGCCAGTTCCGCGGCGGCGCCAGGTTCGCCCGTTGAAAGACCTGGCGATTGTAAAAGAAGACGACGGCGTGCTGGGTAATCGGCAGAAGGTAGCGTCGCCCGCCATAGCTGACCGCGGAATCGACGACCGACCTGGCGAAACGTCTGCTGACCGACAGGTCCTGCCAGAGATCGTCGATCGGTTCAAGCCGACCCTGGTCGACCAGTTCCTGGGTCTTGGCGCCTGCCCAGTAGGTGAACATATCCGGGGGCATCCCCTGTTCCAGCATTGTCGGGATCATGCTCTTGAAGGCCTCATGATCGAGGGCCTCGGCTGTCACCCTGTACTCTTTCTGACGCTGATTGACGGTCTCGACCATATCCCCCATGCCGCCCCGCAACGTCCCGGACAGGTAGTGATACAGGCTGACCTGCCGGACTCCTGCGGTCGCGGGGGCATCCTCTTCCACCTCCTCTTGGCCCGTGAACAGCAAGGCAACGACAATCAGCAGCACGACCAGGATCGGCAACAGTTTCTTCATCTCCGGCAATCCTCGGGGCAATCCGGTGAATGTGGGCCGCAGCCCGGCGGCAACAGGGGCCGGGCACGGCTGGACGTCTCCTGCCGTTATTCTAACAGAGATTGAAAGAGAAGGGAAAGTCCGGGTCGCGATTGCCGGGGCCTTGTCAAGGACAGCGGTATGTGTTCAAATCGAAAGGGATCTGCCAACACCGCTGCCGGCACCGCCAGGAACGCGCCTGAGCTGCCGCCTTCGCCCTGCCATCACCATCGGAGCCACCATGCGGCTGACCCCGCCACTGCTCAGGTTCATCCTCAACATATACGGCCCCTACCTCGGGGCCGGCATCCGCGCCGATTACATCAGCGCCGACTGGCGGAGCATCCGGGTGTCGATGAAACTGCGCTGGTATAACCGCAACGCCGTCGGCACCCACTTCGGCGGCAGCCTCTATTCCATGGTCGACCCGCACCTGATGCTGATGCTGATGAACATCCTCGGCAGCGGCTATGTCGTGTGGGACAAGTCGGCCACCATCGACTTCCACCGTCCGGGACGGGGCAGGGTGTATGCCGGATTCAACATCACCGACAACGATCTCGAGAAAATCCGGCTCAACACCGAGGGCGGCGGCAAATACCTGCCGCAGTTCACCGTCGACATCACCGACGAGGGAGGGGAGCTGGTGGCCCGGGTCACAAAGACCCTCTATATCAGGAAAAAGACAGGTTGAACGGGAGAAGCGACATGCACGTCTCAATCATCGCCGTCGGCGGCACCATCGACAAAGTCTATTTCGACGCCAGGAGCCGGTATGAGGTTGGCCCGCCGAACATCGCCAGAATCCTCGGTGAACTCAACCTGTCGATCAGCTACACGGTCAATTCGCTGCTGCGCAAGGACAGCCTCGACCTGACCGATGCCGACCGGCAATTGATCTGCGCGGCCGTGCGAAACGACCCGTCGCCGCGTATCCTGATCACCCACGGCACCGACACGATGGTGGCGACCGCCCGCCATCTCGCTTCGATTCCCGGCAAGACCATCGTCCTGACCGGGGCAATGGAACCGGCGCTGTTTACGACCAGCGACGCCGTCTTCAATATCGGCTGCGCCATGGCTGCGGTCCAGATCCTGCCGGCCGGGGTCCATATCGTAATGAACGGCGCGATCCTCGCCGCCGAAAGGGCATTCAAGAACCTGGAAACGAACCGCTTCGAGGAACGGCCCCTTGAGACCTGAAACTAGCCGGGCTCAGCGCTCGATCGAGTAGAACAGGTCGGCGGCATTCATCTCGGCCGAACTCCGGCTCACCACGGAAAAGCCGTAACCCAGGTCGTAACTGGCCCGGAAGGCGCCCTTCTGGTCGAAGAAATTATGGTCGTAGCCGATATAGAGGCGATCGGTCAGTTTCTTTCCCACCACCAGGGCCATATCGCCGTCCTTTTCCGTCCCCTCGAGGTGCATTTCGTCGACCGGCAGCAGGCCGGTCAGCGTCGTTACCAGACCGGCACCCTCTCCCAGGCCGATGGTCGAGGCCGCCGCCTGGAGCACCCCGCCTTCACCCTCCTTCAGATCCGACATCGAGTGGCCGACCACCATATAGGCGAGGATATCCCCGTCGTCCATGCTCGGATCGGAAAAGAGCTTGAATTCCAGTTCCTGCAGCGAACCGCTGACATTGACGCCAATGGTCAGATCGCCGCCGAGGCTGCTCTTCTCCTTGATGAACTGGACGGCCCTGGCATCAATACCGGGGTTGTCCAGCGGCCCGCCGCTGAACAGCACCCTGCCCCGCTCGATGGCCAGCGATCGTCCGTAAATGGAGAAGGTCCCCTCCTCAAGGGCCAGTTCCCCCTTGCCGGAGGTGAACGACTCGGGGGTGTCATCGATATGCAGGGAACCGCTGAGCCGCCCTCTCAGACCGTAACCGTCGAGCTGCACGTCGTCGCCGAGCACGACCTCCACCTGGGAGTAGATCGGCCAGTGCTCGACCTTCTCCTCCTGTTCCTGATCGGTGTAGACCACATCCTTGGAGATGGCGACGGATCCCTTCATCTCGCGGGGCGCCAGATGGGCTTTGGGCACCGACACCGTCCCGCGCAGCTCCCCCTTATCCCCGTCAAACGTGAACTGGAGCTCCGGATCGGCCTGGATCTCATATTCGGGCAGGCTGACGACCTCGAATTGCCGGCCGGTGATCGCGATGTTGCCCCGGATGCCCCTGTCCTCATAATAGCCGAGACTGCCCGTGGCGGTGGCCTTGCCCGGTCCGGACCTCGCGTCCACCCGGATGGCCACCTCCTCTCCGGCGGCGGCCAGGGAAACCCCGACCTCTTCCAGGAAAATACCGAGGGCCGGCACGGCGATCCGTCCATCCCGCAGGTCGAGCCGGCCCTCGAATACCGGACGGGCCAGGGAGCCGCCGACGTTCAGGGTGCTGCCGATCCTGCCCGTCGGCCGGACCGTGAAATCGGTCAGGGGGGCGATCAGACTGAGATCTTCGATCTCGAAGCGTACCTGCCCCCGCATCGGCTGATAGAGGAGGGCCCTGGAGACGTCGCCGGCATCGTCGATGCCGATTTCCAGCTCCAGCGAGCCCTTGTCCTGAAACGCCGACCGCAGCCGTGCCGCCAGCTTCCCCTGGTCAAGCCGCAGATCCAGCGCGGTCCCGTGCAGGGAAAGCCGTTCGAGCCCTTCCTCTGCCAGACCGGACTCGATGTCGATCTCCGGTGCCGCCACCTTCATCTCGGCGCTGCTGATCGCCCCACCTCTGCCTCCGGCCTTGAGGGACGCATCGACCAGGCCGGTGACCGGCCAGGGCGTGAGCCCTTTATCGCTGTATCGGGCCAGCGGCAGATCGTCCAGGCTGCCTTCAACCAGCCACTGGCCCTGGCTCTGGTCGTTCTGCCAGCCGGCATCCAGACAGAGTCGCCCCTGCCCCTGCTTCAGGCAGAGACCGGCGAGATCGGCCGCAGCCGCCGACAGGCCGACGGCGGCCGGGCCCTGCTGGCGCCAGTCGCCGATGTCGGCAGTACTGAGCAGTGTCTCTTCCAGGGTGCCGTGCCATCGCTGCTCGCTGATCCCGCCGCGCAAGGCGAAGCGCAGACTGCCTTCCGCCGCCTGCAGATCGGCCGCAAGCTCATGCCGCTCAGCCGACCCGGTGAGGCGCAGTTTCCCGCTGTCAACGGCAAGCCCGGCCCAATCGATGTCCTCGCCGTCGACAATCGCCTCCATGGCCGCTCCCGGCCGGGTATCGGCATGGATTGCGGCCGTCAGACTGCCGATCCTCTCCTGCCCCCACCGGATGGCAGCGGCGTCGAGATCAAGGTCGAGGGCGGGGTAGCCGAGATCTCCGCTGAGCCGGCCACTGGCGCTGAGTTCCCCCGCGCCGCCGGGCAGGACCTCGCCGAGATCCGGCGAAACAATTTCGAATTCCAGGGCGTAGCCGCCGTCAATGCTCCCGTTGGCCTTCAACTCGGATTCGCCGCTGCTGAGACGGACATCGGCCAGCTCGAACCTGGTGTGATCGGAGCTGATCCGCCCCTTGCCGGTCACCGGGAATCCCCGCACCGTCCCTTCGACGGAACGGACCTCCGTTTCGGTCAGCAGCTGGTCGGCATCTTCGTAGCCCAGGTGACCTCGCGAAATGAGATCGGCTGTCAGAATGCCCTCGAAACGCTCGTCAAAGCCGGAGGGGTTGAAGGAGTCGGTCCTGACCTTGCCGCTCCAGCTGAAGGCATCCCACCAGCCGAGGACCAGGTCGGCGACATCGACGACCCCGGCCGGAGAATCGAGGTGCACCGTCCTGGCGGTGAGGCCGCGACCGTCACCGCTGACGGCGGCAGTGGCGACGATATCCTCGAAATCAAGGAAGGAACCGCCTGCATCGACGGTGCCATGGTAGCTGGCGAAGTCACCGGCGGCATCGACGGTGGCGGTGAGCATTAGGCGGGGCCAGCCCTGATGGAACACCGGAAACCAGACCTTGCTGCCGCTTGCCCTGGCCTGCCACTGGGGATCGTCCGGCAGTCCCTGCAGGACGCCGGATACCCGGACATCGGCCGGCCGGTTTGCCGCCGCATCCACCTGCAGCCGGGCAAGGGGTCCCCTGGCGGAATAGGTGCCGCCCATCTCGGCATAGCCGCCGTTCGGGCTGATCCGCCACTGCCCCATGACATCGACCTTCCAGTCCGGGCCGGCCTCGACAAATCCGCTCAGAGCCAGACCGTAGAGCTTCGCCTCCACTTTCCCCCCGCGGACCTCGAGGCGGTCGCGGTCGCCGCCGATCCCCAGCTGCAGCTCGCGGATGTTGGTGGCGACGCTGCCGTCGGCATGAACGACCTTCAGTCCGGATATGGCGATATCGCCGATATCCAGAGAAAACGGCAGCAGCGCGGCGGGAAGGCCTGAAGGCTGCGCCTTTCCTTCAGCTATCCCGGTCTTCCCCTCCTTGAGGGTGATGACGATGCCGCCGGCGGCGAGGCGGCCGACGGCAAGCTGGCCCTTCATCAGCTTCGCCGGATACCAGGAACAATCCAGCTCGGCGATGGCGATATCGGCCGCCGGCAGCGTCACCTTGAGGTCCTGCAGACGCCAGGAGGAGAAGAGCCGGCCGTCGATCCGGCCTGCCGCGAACCGCCCGCCAGCATGATCCGAGGCCATGTCCAGCAGAAACCGCAGACCTGCCGGCGAAGCGGCAAAGATCAGGGGGATGGCCAAGGCGACGAGGATTAGTACGGCAAACAGCAGTTTTTTCATAGATCGCCTCCGACGGAGAGATGGAGCCGGACCGGATAGCCATCCTCGGAAATGGCCGAGGCCAGATCGACCCTGACCTGGCCGAAGGGCAGGCGGAACCGGACCCCCAGTCCCGCCCCCTGCTCGAAATCCACCTTGGGATCGTCCATCGCGTTGCCGACATCGAAAAAGGCGGCGACCCCCCAGCTCTCGCTGACCATCCGCTCCAGCTCTGCGCTGCCGACAAC
>WBUQ01000056.1 GCA_008933635.1 Desulfobulbaceae bacterium
GTTCGTGGGACATGGAGGCGAGGAACTCGGACTTGAGCCGGTTGGCCTCTTCCGCCTTGGCCCGGCTCTGTTCCAGGCGCGCCAGCAGCAGGCCGATGCCCCAGGAGAAGGCCAGCACGGTGAGGGTGACGAGGCCGCCGAAGGCCAGGTAGCTCCAGGCCCGGTGCCGGGTTTCGGCCAGGGCCTCGCTGCAGCACGCCGCCGCTTCCGAAAGCCGTCCGGTCTGCTGATACAGGGCCGCCAGGTTGCCGAGGATCTTCGGGTGGCCGGGGAAAACCCGCAGCACCTGCCGGTAGCGTTCTTCGGCCTCCGGAAACCGTCCCTGCTGGTGCAGGGCCACCGCCTCGGCGAACCGTTCCTGGGGGCCGATCTCCTGTTCGCCTTTTGCCTGCTGTCTGGACATATTCCACCACCTTGCTGATGCATCGGCTGGTCGTCGCGTTATGCGGCGGGATCGAACGTGTACGGGCACAGACACTATCCACCATCCTGCCGCAGATTGCAATCGGGGAGAAGAGCGCCGGACGTTATCCGGGCGACAGGCAGCTGACAGGCGCCATGGCTTGACAGGCCCGGCAGAAACTGTAGTATTGACTGAAATTCGTCATCCGGGACAGGGATCCCGGGTTCAACGCACGGGGATTTGACTGAAAACAACGGAGGGGGATATGCAGATTCTAAAGGAATTCAAGGAATTCGCGGTCAAAGGCAATGTCATCGACATGGCGGTCGGTATCATCATCGGCGCCGCCTTCGGCAAGATCGTCTCGTCCTTCGTCGCCGACGTCGTCACGCCGCCGATCGGCATGCTGCTGGGCGGCGTCGATTTCTCGAACCTTGCCATCACCCTCAAGGCGGCGGCTGACGGCGCCCCGGCGGTGGTCCTCAGCTACGGCAAATTCATCCAGACGGTTGTCGACTTCACCATCATCGCCTTCGCCATCTTCATGGGCATCAAGGCGATCAATACCCTCAAACGGGCGGAAGAGGCCGCCCCGGCACCGCCGCCGGAACCGACCAAGGAAGAACTGCTGCTGACCGAGATCCGCGACCTGCTGAAGGAAAAGAGATAACAGCAGCGCCGGGACCGGCCGAGGTGGCCAGGCGGGCTTGGATCGCCCCCTGGACGCCCTGCGGCAGATCGGCCTTCCCGCCTATACCGGCGACAGTTGCCCGCCATTATTCGGCATCCACCTCACCACCTTTCACCATGCAATGACACGCCGCTTCCATCTCAATCTCAGGCTCAAGATGATGCTCATCCTCGGGTTCTACATCCTGGGGATAGCCGGCATGGGCCTCATTTCCTACGACGACCTGGAAACCACCGAAGAGAAGATCGAAATCCTCGAACTCGCCTACAGCCTCAACAACATCATCCTCGAGGCCCGCCGCTACGAGAAGAACTATCTGCTGTACCAGGAAGCCGAGGCCTTCGAGGAAAACCTGCGCTACCTCGACCAGGCCCGCAACACCAAGGAGGCGATCCTCGAACGGGGCGGCAAGCTGAACATCGAACCACTCCTCCGGGACCTGGACGGCACCATCGTCGCCTACGGGGAAACCATGGCGCAGCTCTCGCAGCAAACCGGCCGCAGTCCCAAAGAGTATGAGGCAATCGTCGACAAACTCCGCGAGCAGGGCAAGGAGATGACCGAAAAGAGCGAGGAGATGGTGGTTTTCGAGCGCGATCAGATCCACTCCATCCTCGCCCTGCTGAAGAAGCAGCTGATCGCCTGGTCCTCCCTGGCGGTGGCGCTTGGCATCGTCATGCCCCTGCTGATGGTCTTCGGCATCTTCCAGCCGCTGACGATCATCAAGAAGGCAACCGAGGATATCGCCCTTGGCCGGTTCAACCGGATCGAGGTCATCAACAGCCGCGACGAAATGCAGCAGGTTGTCGAGGCCTTCAACACCATGGTCCGCGAACTCGAGCGCCGGCAGGATCAGCTGGTCCAGTCGAAGAAGCTGGCAGCCATCGGCACGCTGACGGCCGGAGTGGCCCACCAGCTCAACAATCCCCTGAACAACATCTCCACCTCCTGCCAGATCGCCATCGATGAACTGCAGGACGGCGACATCGACATGCTGAAGCGGATGCTGCGCAACATCGACCAGGAAACCCTCCGCGCCCGCGATGTCGTCAAGGGATTGCTCGAGTTCTCGCGGGAGCAGGAGTTCTCCCTGCGACCGACCCAGCTCGCCGAAACGGTCCGCCGGGCCGTGCGGCTCGTCCAGAGCCAGGTCCCAGCCGATATCGCCATGGTGGTCGACGTCCCGGAGGAGCTGATCCTGCCGATGGACAGCCAGCGGATGCAGGAGGTCTTCCTCAACATCATCATCAATGCCGTCCAGTCCATCGGCAGCAGGGGCACCATCGCCATCAGCGCCGGCAGGGATGAGAACACGGACGAGGTCGTCATCGAAATCCGCGACAGCGGAGCAGGCATACCGAAGGAAATCCAGGGGCGGCTGTTCGACCCGTTCTACACCACCAAGGAGGAAGGCCAGGGGACCGGTCTCGGGCTCTCCGTCGTCTACGGCATCATCCAGAAACACCATGGCGACATCTCGGTGAGGAGCGCCCCCGGCGCCGGCGCGTCGTTCATCATCCGCCTGCCGCTGACGGAAACCGTGAAAACCGGAGCGCAGGCATGAAGACGGCAACGATCCTGATCGTCGACGACGAACCGATTGCCCGCGACAACCTCCGGCATATCCTGGGAAAGGATGGCTACACCACCCTGCTCGCCGAAAACGGCCAGGAAGCGATCGACCTGCTCAAGGAGCGGGAGGTCGACCTGGTCCTGACCGATCTGCGGATGCGGGGCCAGGACGGCATGGCGGTGCTGAGTGAGTCCAAGAAGCTCTGGCCCTCGACCGAGGTGGTGGTCATCACCGGCTACGCCAGCGTCGACACGGCGGTGGAGGCCATGCGCCAGGGGGCCTATCACTACATTGCCAAGCCGTTCAAGATCGACGAACTGCGGGTCGTGGTGGAGAAGGCGCTGGAAAAAACCTCCCTGCACCGGGAGATCTTTCACCTGCGGGAACAGATCTCGGCCAGGAGCGGAACGTCGAAGATCATCGGCCAGAGCCCGAAGATCCAGGTTCTCCGCGAGACCATCCTCCAGGTCGCCCAACTCGACTGCAACGTTCTCATCCAAGGGGAGACCGGGACCGGCAAGGAACTGGTGGCCAGGACCATCCACGAGCTCAGCCCCCGGGCCGGCAAGCGCTTTGTCGCCTTCAACTGCGGCGCCTTCACCGAGGATCTGGTCACCAGCGAATTGTTCGGCCACGAGCAAGGCGCCTTCACCGGCGCCGGCAAGACCCGCAAAGGCCTGATCGAAATGGCCGAAGGCGGCACCGTCTTTTTCGACGAAGTGGGGGATATGTCGCTGTCGATGCAGGTCAAGCTGCTGCGGATGCTGCAGGAACGGACACTCCTGCGGGTCGGCGGGACACAGGAGATCCCGGTGGATATCCGGGTACTGGCCGCCACCAACAAGGATCTGAAGAAAGAGGCGGAGGCAGGCACCTTCCGCGCCGACCTGTTCTATCGGCTCGATGTCATCGCCATCACCATCCCGCCCCTTGCCGAACGGCGGGACGACATCCCGCTTTTGGCCAACCATTTCCTCGCCAAGCACGCCAGGCAGGGCCGGATCGCCCCGCGGCTGTCGGAGGCGGCGGCACAGCGGCTGATGCAGTACGAGTATCCCGGCAACATCCGGGAACTGGAAAACATCGTCCAGCGCATTCTCTTCCACTGCGACGGCGATATTGTCGAACCGCGCCACCTGGAAGACGACCTGCAGGGACCGGAGCCCGTTGCCATACGCGGCAGGCGCGAGCACTGGCCTTCTCTTGACGAACACGAGAAGCAGTACATCCTCGAGGTGATGGACGAGGTCGAGGGCAACAAATCGGCCGCCGCCAAGATCCTCGGCATCGACCGGGTCTCTCTGTGGCGCAAGATCAAGCGCTACGGCCTGGAAAATCCCGACGCCTGAGCTGCCTCCCTACAGCGGCAGTATGTACGACTTGCCTTCGAGAACATGATCGATGGCATCGCCCGCCATCGAAATCAACAGTATTTCCACCCCCTCGGTCACATCGGCGGCCAGCGCCTCAACCTCCTCCCGGTTGGCCGCAGGCAGCAGCACCCTGACCGCTCCCGCCCGCTTCGCCGCCAGCACCTTTTCCCTGATCCCCGAAACAGGCAGGATGCGGCCGCTCAAGGTCATCTCGCCGGTCAGGGCCACGTCACGGCGGGCAGGCCGACCCGTCAGGAGCGACAGCAGGGCCGCGAAGATGGTGATGCCCGCCGACGGCCCGTCCTTGGGGATGCCGCCGGAGGGAAAGTGGATATGGATATCCGAATCCTGGAAAAAGGTGTCCCGCACCCCGAATTCCCGGGTCCGGCTGCGGATGAAGCTGAGCACCGCCTGGGCCGATTCCTGCAGCACCTCGCCCAGCGATCCGGTCAGGATGAGCTGGCCCGAGCCCGGCATCATCGCCGTTTCGACACTGATGATCTCCCCGCCCGTTTCCGCCCACACCAGGCCGGTGGCTATCCCCGTCTGGGGGCCGCCTTCAGCCGCGTCCCGGTAGAACTTGCGCGGTCCCAGCAGTCTGGTGACGGTCTCCGTATCGATTTCCACCGAATCCTCAGGACATTTGGACTCCAGGCAGAGCAGCGCGATCTTGCGGCAGATATCGGCCAGCTCTCGCTCCAGGTTGCGCAGGCCCGATTCCCTGGTGTAATCGGTGATGATCCGTGTGATCGCGTCGTCGGAAAAATGGATCGTCGTCCGCGGCAGACCGGCCGCCTTCAGCTGCCGCGGCACGATGAACTGCTTGGCGATCTGCTGCTTCTCCCGGTCGGTGTAGCCCGAGAATTCGATCCGTTCCATACGGTCGAGCAGCGGGCCGGGGATCCTGGACAGATCGTTGGCGGTGGCGATGAACATCACCCGCGACAGGTCAAAGGGAATTTCGAGATAGTGGTCGGTGAAATGGACGTTCTGCTCGGGATCGAGCACTTCGAGCAAGACCGAGGCAGGGTCGCCGCGGAAATCCTGGCCGATCTTGTCGATCTCGTCCAGCATGAAGACCGGGTTGTTGAAGCCCACCCGCTTCATCTCGGAAATGATCCGGCCGGGCAGTGCCCCGACGTAGGTCCGCCGATGCCCCCGCAGTTCCGCCTCGTCCCGCAGGCCCGCCAGGGACACCCTGACAAACTGCCGCTGCAGCGCCTCGGCGATGGCCCGTCCGACGGAGGTCTTGCCGGTACCGGGCGGTCCGGTGAAACACAGAATCGGGCCCCTGCCCATCATGACGAACAGCTTCTTCTGCAGCACCTCCTTGACCGTGCGCCGCAGTTCATCGAGATTGACCGGTTTTCCCAGGTAATGCGCCGCCCCCTTGCGCAGGGCCTCCACCGCTGAGCTGACGGTGGCGAAACCGGTGATCATGATCACCGGGATCTCCGGGGAAACCCGGTTGATCTGCTGCAGCAGCTCCAGGCCGTCCATCTGGTCCATCTTCAGGTCGGTGATGACCAGGTCGATATCCTCTTCGGCGAGGACCCGCATCGCATCGAGTCCGTTGACCGCAACCCGGCAGTGGTAGCCGTCCTTCTTCAGGACATGCTCCATGTTCGAGCGGGCGATCTCCTCATCATCAACGACCAGGATGCTCTGCCTCGCCTTGCCGCACAGGGTTTTTGCCGCCAGGAATTCGAGAATCCGCTGTTTCACCTGGGAGAGGCCGTAATGCCGGGCGTCGAGGATGGACTGGGCGCGGTCGAGTTCGAGCTTGCACTGGGTCGAGACGTTCCAGGGCAGAGACAGGATGAAATCGATGTAGTTATGCCCGACGGAGTATTCGGCGACGGCGGGATCGGTTTTTTCGAGCTTCTCCACCTCCCGCAGCGCTGCATCGGCGACATACTGCGGAAGCTGCGCCTCCCCGATACGGACCCGGAGCTTGTCCATCGGGGATTGTTCCTCAGAAACAGCCTGCGGCCTCTCCTCAATCTGCTCGGTTTTCTTTCGAAAAAACATGCAATCCGCCTTATCGGTTGAAAATGGCGTTCCGCCTGGGACCGAGACGACATTGTCCGGAATACAGGCACCCCTCTCCCCTCGGGGCAGCAGCGGGAGTTCGTGAAACAGCGCTCCTCCGCCCCATGCACCTGCAATCTCTTGCAAAATCAGTTCCACCCCGGCTGCACCAGCCAGCCTCCTGACGTCGCACAGGGCGATATCCCCCCTAACCGGTATCACTCAGCCGGTTCTCTGTCAACCAGCGATACCTCCTGCCGCGACAGCGCCACCGGCGGCGACCGGCGCTTCTCCCGCCTTGCGACCTGATCCAGCACGCCCCTGCTGCAGAGGATCGGCGTCAGGCCTGGATATCCGCCCGTTGCAGAATGAACACCCTGGTTGCATTCTGCAACGCCATTTTGCGAAAAATCCGGGGCCCTCCCAGCTGAGCGTTGCTCTTTGCAACGCTCAGCTGCCAATCGACCCGAGGAACCGTTTTTTATTCTTTAATATCAATATATTACAAATTTACTTGCCCTGGCACGCATATTGGAAAACTCCCCTGCGAGGCACGACCATCGGCACAACGCCGCCGACATACCGGCGGTGCGGATGGCTTATTCAGGCTAAAAGGCGGTCGAGACCAGCATGCAGACTGACAATCTTCCCGAATCAATTCAGAGAAAAACGCCGTTCATCCTGGTTGTCACCAGAAACGGCCATATGTCCGAACCGGTGATGGATTACGCCGTCAATGTCGCCGAACGGATGCACTGTTCAATCCTTGCCGCCCATATCAACACCCTCCCCTTCTACCGGGACGGCGGCAGGCGCAGCAACCTTTTCACCACGGCGATGCAGGAAAGCGCGGCCATGTTCGAGGCAAAGGCCGCCGCCAAAGGGGTCGGCGTCGAACACGCCAGTGATTCGGGAAAGATCGGCAAGGCGGTCAAGCGCCTCTGTCATCCCGGGGGCAGGCGCATCGAGTTTGTCGTCGTCGACCAGGGGATCAAACTCGACGAGGTAACGGCACAGTCGCCGGTCCCCGTCTTTACTGTCAACTCTCCGAAATACAAGGCCGGTCTTCAGCGCAAGACCTCACATTCTCATTTCTTCCAAAAAGGAGTGCACCGTATGTCCACTGCAACCAGGAAACGGCATGTTCAGAACACGTTCATCTTCGGCGGCCTGACCGCCGCCCTGTACGCGGCGGTCTTCACCAGCCAGGAGGCGGTGATGACCTATTTCACCAAGGGAGGGATCTACGCCGCGTTGCCGGTCGCACTGGTTTTCGCCGTCTCCTACTTCCATGGCAACTTCACCAGCTCGTTCTGGTCAGCCCTGGGGATCGAAAGTTCCAAGACCACTGCCACCAGGACCGCAGAAATCCGCGTAGAGAAGCCTGTTACCGCCCCGGCCAGGAAGGACACCAGGCCGCGCGCCGAAGTGAATGCCTGAGCCAGGCGGGATGACCTTTTCAACAGACGTTCTGAAATAACCACAAACAGGAGACAGCAATGCACGGTCCAGTCACAGAGGTACTCCAGTTCATCGATCTGAATGCGTACTCGGTTCTCTTCCTTTTTCTCGTCGGCTTCATCGGCGGGCTGGTCAGCGGCTTCATCGGCTCCGGCGGGGCCTTCGTCCTCACCCCGGGCATGATGAGCCTCGGCGTACCCGGCACGGTTGCCGTGGCCAGCAATATGTGCCACAAGTTCCCGAAGGCCCTGGTCGGGGCCATCAAGCGCTTCAAATACGGCCAGGTGGATATCAAGCTCGGCCTGATCATGGGTGTTTTCGCCGAGATCGGAGTCCAGATCGGCATCATGGTCCAGCGGTCGATCCTCGAGAAGTTCGGCCAGGCCGGCTCGAACCTCTATGTCAGCTTCATCTTCGTCGTGGTGCTGGTGACCGTCGGCTCCTTCGTCATGCGCGATGCCATCAAGATGAAAAAATCCACTGGCCCGGTCAAGGTCGGTACCGCCCTGGCGAGGAGACTGCAGCAGATCGAGCTCTGGCCGATGATCACCTTCAAGACCGCCAACCTGCGCATCAGCATGTGGTTCCTGGTGCCGGTGGCCCTGGCGACCGGCATGCTCGCCGCCACCATCGCCGTCGGCGGCTTCATCGGGGTGCCAGGACTGATGTACATCATCGGTGCCACCAGCATCGTCGCCAGTGCCACCGAGCTGGTCATCGCCTTCGTCATGGGGCTTGGCGGCACGCTGATCTGGGCCTACTACGGTTCGGTGGATATCCGCCTGGTGATGATCATCCTCGCCGGTTCGCTGTTCGGCGTCCAGCTCGGCGCCATCGGCACGACCTACGTCAAGGACTATATGATCAAGTACGTGATGGCCGTCATCATGCTGATCGTCGCCGTCAGCCGCTTCTTCGCCATTCCGAAATACCTCAACGAACTGCACGTCACTTCCTTGAGTGAAACCAGCGTGTCCCTGATGACCCGGATCAGCTTCGGCGTCATGTGCTTCGCCCTGCTGACCGGGGCCACCATCATCCTTGTCAACCTGTTCAAGGCGAGAAGCCTTGAGCGGGCAGTACTGGCGAGAGGATGACCATGCTGAACCCGATCAAGAAAATCCTGGTCGCCATCGATCCCGGACCGGCCAGCCAGATGGCCTTCCGCCAGGCCCTGCGGCTCGCATCATCGATGCAGGCCAAACTGACCGCCATATCGGTCAGCCCACGCTACGAAGGCAACATGCATCGCTGGCAGATCCGCGACACCGACGACATGGACCTGCCGTTCAAGAAGTGCCTCCAGGAAGCCGTCCGCCACACATCTTCGCTGGGGCAATCGGTCTGTGCCGTGCACCGGCGTGGCGAGCCGGCGGAAGAGATCGTTACGCTCGCCGAGGAGGAAGGGATCGATCTGCTGCTCATGGGATACCCGAAGCGGACCTATGTCGAACGGGTCATCCTCGGACGGACCACCGCCAAGGTCATCGGCCTCAGCCCCTGCGACGTGCTGATGATCCCGGAAAATTCCGAAGTGAATTTCTCACGGATCCTCGTCGGGGTGGACGGCTCGCCCCACAGCATGGCGGCAGGCCAGCGGGCCCTTGAACTGGCGGCGAGCTATGGCGGCGAAGTGCACGGGCTGACCGTCCTCGACGTACCGGTCGACCGCAGCCTGCTCTACGGTGTGCTCGATGAGGCCCGGCACAAGAATTTCACCGCGCTGCAGATTCTGGCAAGGCAGGGTGAAAAACTCGCCGTTCCGGTGATTACCGAAATGCGGGAAGGATCACCCTATACAAACATCGTCAATTACAGCGAAGAGAAGCATATCGAGCTGATCGTCCTTGGCTCCTATGGCCGTACCGCCTTTACCCGCATCCTGATGGGAAGCGTTGTCGAGCGGGTGGCGGCGATCTCCTCGCTGCCAACCCTGGTGGTCAAGCAAACCGACAGCGGCACGGCCGGGGATGCAACATGAGTGGGCCAGTCACGGCAGCCGGCTGCAAGTGGAACCGGTAGCCGCAATAATGGCTGAAGTCGGAGAGTTGACGGGAACCGAGTGGTTTCCCGCAGAGCATGGAGGTGAATTATGGAACCGATTGAACTGTTTGCCGCAGGTGTGCTGACAATCTGCATTCTCCACCTGGCTTCAGCCATCGGCGTTCGCATCGAATCATGGTGGCGGAAGGTTGCCGGCGCCGGAAAAACCGTTCCCGGCCGGGCCGAACAACGCAGCGACTGGTATGCCTTTTTCCACTGTGCCGACCTGGTCGGTCCCGATTCCCCCGCCAACGGCACTGCTCAGCCGCAGCGGCAGGAGATGAACGCCATGAAAAAACGCAGCACCCAGGACAGACGCGCCAGGGCCATCGCCTGACGGGATTGTCCTGACACAAAAAAGGCTGCCGGACCGAGCCAGGTCCCGCAGCCTTTTTTCATTGAGTGTATGCTGCCCGATTCCTACCAGTTTTCACCGTTCAGCTCGAAATGGGCCTTTTCATGGGCGCAGGCCGGGCACATCTCGGGCGCGCCCTCACCCTCATGTAGGTAGCCGCAGTTGCGGCAACGCCAGGTAACCCTGTTCTCCCGTTTGAAGACACGGCCTGCTTCGATATTGGCCATCAGCGCCTTGTAGCGTTTCTCATGCTGCTTCTCGGCGACGGCGATGGCCTCGAAGATCGCGGCAATATGTGGGAATCCCTCCTCGCGGGCGGTGACGGCGAAACCGGGGTACATCACCGTATACTCGTAGTTCTCGCCGCCGGCGGCCTCCCTCAAGTTCTCGACGGTGCTGCCGATCACGCCTGCCGGAAAGGCGGCAGTGATCTCGACCTCGCCTCCTTCCAGCAGCTTGAACAGCCGTTTGGCATGCTCCTTCTCCTGGTTGGCGGTCTCCTCGAAGATGTGCTGGATCTGCACATATCCGTCCTTCTTGGCCTGGGAGGCGAAGTAGGTGTACTTGTTACGGGCCTGCGATTCGCCGCAGAAAGCGGTCAGGATGTTCTTTTCAGTCTGGGTTCCCTTGAGAGCTGGCATGATGATTCTTCCTCCGTTTGAAATTAGGTTTGGAATGGCACAATGCAATCCTTTCACATGCACACCCGGGCTGAGAGGCCAGGAGTGCCCGCGGCCGTTACGACTGTTTCAGCAGCGCCGGTGCTCCTCTCCACTCGACGGTATACCGGTCGGGACTGGAAATTTTGTAAATGATAATCTATCCTATCTAAGAATGGCTTGCAATACAATTCTGATCAATTGCCATCACAATCCTCACACCGGCATCCTATAGTTGGCCATCCACCTTCTCCGAACCATCCACCTTGCCGACGAAAGGACCATGTATCTGATATCGCTAGACTACTTCCGCGCAATAGCGATCACCGTCATCGTCACCGGCCATTGCTTCGGCATCAGCGGCTGGGTGATCGACAGCTTTTCCGAGCGCGTCCTCGCCAATGTCATCAGCGGCGGGACGCACTTCTTCGTTTTCATCTCCGGCTTTCTCTTCCACCATGTCTTCTTCCCGCATTTCGTTTTCCGGCAGTTCATCTGGAAGAAATTCAGGAACGTCTATGTCCCGTTCCTGTTCCTGTCCGTATTCGGTATTGCCCTGTCTCTGCATATCCGCGGACCTTTTCCGGAATACTATTTCGGACCGGAACCGACGCCCGCCGACCAGGTGATCAGGCCGGCCCTGCTCTACCTCTGGCATGGCGGCGTCTTCGCCTACTGGTATATTCCCTTCATCATGACCATCTTCCTGCTCTCGCCACTGTTCATCCGCTACATCCGCGCCCCTCTCCCGGTGCGGGTGGCCGTCCTCTGTCCCTTCCTCGTCCTCTCGCTGTTCCTGGGCCGCCCGGTGGACAATCTCAGCACCCTGCAGTCCGTCGTCTTCTTCCTCCCCGTCTATCTCACCGGCATCCTCTGTTCGATGGAGAAGGATTGGCTGTACAGCCGGCTGTCACCCCATCTCTGGTCTGTGCTGGCTGCCGCCCTGGCCCTGACGGTCGCCCAGGCCCTGGCCGGCATGAGCCCCGGCGACCTGCAGAAACCGCCGTTCGCCGTGACCGGCATCGATATCAACCTGCTGCAGAAGCTGGCGTTCAGCCTTTTCCTGATGCTCTTCCTGCACCGCTACGAGCATGTCGACAGCCAGCTGCTGCGCCTGCTGGCCTCCTCGAGCTTCGCCATCTACTTCCTGCACGGCTGGTTCATTTACGTCATTTCCCTCTTCCAGCGGCACTATCGGGATCTCTACGGCCCGCACCTCCTGCTTGTCCTCACCCCTCTGGTGATGGCCGCCTCCTGCTGGCTCGCCCGGCTGGTCAAGACGTACCTGCCACGCCACAGCCGTCTGCTGACCGGCTGGTGAAATCGACAGCCGACCGGCTGCCGGTGGGCCAGAACAGGCGCAGATAACGCCGGCAGGAGGAGGTGGTCAGTGCGCGAGGAGCCACTGGAGGGCGGCCCGCAACCCCAGGATGCGGTCTTCCTTCAGCTCGTAGCCGAATCCGCCGTAATGGAGACGGAGCAGTTTGGCCTGCCGGACGGCGGCCTGGATTACCAGCAGATCGTTGAGGAAGGCTTCTTCTTCGGGCAACAGCTTCCTGACCCGCTCGTACCCCTGTCTGAAGGCATGCATCGTGTCCTCCCGGAAGACGCCTTTCTGACCGGCAAATTCGATCATGCCGTTGGCCAGGTCGACCAGGGCCGGACCATAGCCGATGCCCTGGAAATCGATCAGCCAGCATTTCCGCCCATCAAAAAGATAGTTGATTGCCGATAGATCGCCATGACAATGGGTCGGATAGCTGTCGAATCGCCTGAGGCGCTTTTTCAGGCGGGCAAGGTCAAGATCAATATCGGTGCCGGGCACACCACCTTGCCGGCGGTACTGCTCCCAGGCATCAAGCCAGTAATGAAGGATTTTCTTGTTGCTGTAATACAGTGCATGATGCGTTGTATAGTTCCGGGCTGCAACATGAAAACGGGCCAGCAGGTCGCCGGCCAGCAAACCCTCCTCGACTCCCGGAGCGGCGACATAATGTCCCGGGACCAGGGAAAACAGCACGGCCCGGTCACGATCTTTGTAACTGATATACTCGCCGCTGCTGTTTTTGACTGGCAGGGACACTTCCAGACCTGAACCGGCGAGAAAATCCAGGAGGCCTATTTCATAGGCCACCTTCTCCCGGCCGGCCTCATCCAGATATTTCGAATCGTAGACCTTGAGAACATACGGCCCGGCCGGGGAAGCGACCCGGTAGACCTTGTTGAAGGATTCCACTTTGATCCGGTCGACTTCCTCGACAACAAACGGGTAATGCTCCCGCAGCCAGTCGCCGACCCTGTCCCTGACAAAGATGCAGCGCGTCTCTATCTCGGAAAACCACTTGTCTCGACGAGCCTGATCCCCTCTTGCGTAATGAAAGACATACCCCTCGATCAGGTGTTCATAGAAACGGACTCCCGGGTAGCGGCGGGCCCATTCGGAGGCCATGCCATCGCCGATATCGCCGAAATGGTAATAATCGCTGCCATTGCGCGGCCAGTAGAATTTCTTCTCCCATTCCGCCGGCAGTTCTCCGTCATAATCAGGGTCCAGCTCGACGAAGATATCGAAATCCGACTTGATCTTGACCCAGTCGAAGTGCACGAAGGGGACCTTGTAGCGGCCGGCCCGGCCGGTCGCCGACGATCCCAGTATGAAGATCTTCCGGACACATTCACGGGAAGCGATGTGCTGGGTGACATACGTGACGAACCTGTCCTGCAGCCGCTCCTGCTCTTCGACAGAGAGAAGCTCCTTTGCCGGCTTGACGAAAAACAGCCTGTGCCGGGTCAGCAGTTCACTCAGACCGGCCAGCTGCTTCTCCCTCTCAACGTCCTCTCCTTCCCGGAACATGTCGACAGTCGGGTTCAGCGTCTTTCTGTCCACATACAGCGCAGCCAGCCCAAATGGTGTGATCCGCCCATCCCGGGCCATCGCGAACAGGGCGAGAATTTTCAGTTTCAGCTGATTGAGCGCCGCAGCGTCAAGCTGCTGTCCATCCCTTGCAAGAAACTCCGAAAGGCTCAGCACCGCCGCGGGATCGTCCGGTCCTCCGGCAACCGCATCCGGGATGTGGCCGGGCGGCACCAGGCGGATCGTCGATCCGTCCCTGGTGTAGGCTCTCACTTCTCCGGAAAGTTCACCCGGCACGTAGCCGATGGCCTTGAGCACCTGCCCCGCCTTATTGCGATAGGTGCTGTCAACCTCAACAGTGATCTCCTCGTGTGCAGGGGTCTGCTGGCGTGACAGCAGCCTGGTTCCCAGTTCGTTCTGCTCCAGCAGACGAATCGGGTCCCGCTGAAGGTTGTCACATTCCAGCAGCGGCAGGATCGGGGCGATGGCCTTCACCAGACGACGGAAGGATTCCTTTTGCAGCAGGATCTTGTAATTGCGGATATGCAGGTGATACCCGTCCCTGGTTTCCTCGACCGCGAGTTTGCACTCGTTGTACTTGACCGGCTGGAGGAGTTTTCTCTCCTTGTCCCAGAAGGTCTTGAGGGAGTTCGTCTCGTTGGTGTTGGCCAGGACACCATCGGTGTAGCCCGCCTCGATCTCCCTCAGGACATCGCCGGAGTAGCGGGTGAACAGCTCGGCAAGCTCCCTGAATTCCTCCACCGAGAGCTCGATGCGGAGATCCCGGTAGTGAAAATGGATATTCTCCCCCATATCGAGGAAAAACATGTCGTAGCGCTGTTTTTCCAGGTCGTTGGATGAGTGGAAAAGATAGGTGGTGATCCCCATGCCGAAAACCCCTCAGGAGGAATTGAAGCTCAGGCCAGCAGGCTCTTGACGTAGAGGGCCAGCTGCAGCCTGCTCTCCGTTCCGGTCTTCTTGAAGATGGACCCGATATGGGCCTTCACCGTCCGCTCCGAGATGTCCAGCTCGGCGGCGATCTCGAGGTTGGATCTTCCCTTGCCGACCAGCAGCGCGACCTCCCACTCCCTGTCGGAGAGATTGCGGTCGGATGGAGGTCGGATACTTTTCTCATTGATCGCCCTGGCATTGCCTTCAATAATCTTCTGGATCACCTTCTGACCCACCCATACCCTGCCGGCCAGGACACTCCTGACCGCCTCCCGCAGGCGGGCTATGGAGGAGTAGGTATTGGCATACCCCACCGCGCCGTGGCGCACCAGACTGATCGCCTCGTTTTCATCGGGAATGTCGCTCAGGACGAAATATCTCCTACCGGCAAGGCTGGTGAGAAGTCTCATGTCGCACATCGAACGGTGCAGCAGGACAAGATCGCAGGACGACCGGGCAAGGGTGTCGGCCATTTCCCGATAGCTTGCCGCTTCAGTTACCTGATGTTCATCCTGCAACGCACTCTTCCATCTCTCCCTGACCAGATCGTTTGTACTGACAATCAGGACATTCATAGATCACCTCTCTCTGAGGGCTTGACTTTGCGCACGGAGAATCGGCTTCAATAAATAGGTCAGCACCCGTTTCTTCCCGGTCAGGATGTCGACGGAGGCGACCATTCCGGGGATGATCGGCAGCGGCTTGTCCTGGGTGCCGAGGTAGTTCTTTTTGGTCCGGACCGTGATCAGGTAGTAGCTGTTGCCCTGCGCATCGACAATGCTGTCAGCGCTGATATGCTCGACATTGGCCTCGAGGCCGCCGTAGATGGTGAAATCGTAGGCGGTTATCTTGACCATCGCCTTCAGTTCGGGGCTGATGAAGGCGATATCGGCAGGCTTTATCTTCGCCTCCACCAGCAGGGTGTCGTCAAGGGGAACGATTTCGACGAGGTTCATCCCGGGCTGGATGACCCCGCCCACCGTCGTGATGAACACCTGGTTGACAATTCCCCGCACCGGGGACACCACCGAAGTCCGCTCCAGGCGATCCGCCAGGGTGGAGGTTGTGGCGGAGAGCCCTTCCAGTTTCGCGTACGCGTCGTTCAGCTCTTTTTTCGCGGTGTTGGTGAACCGCAGCCTCTCTTCGACGATCTTCCTGTTCGCCTCCTGCAGCCGCGATCTGGCCCGCGGCAATGCCAGGTTCGATGCCGTGATCTCGCCTTGGATTTCGCTGTCCTGCCGCTGCAGCCGCAGCAGCTCGACCTCGGAGACGGCACCACCCTTTACCAGCGGCCTGGTCATGTTGATTTCGCTTCTCAGCAACCGCTGGTTCCGGCTCAGCTCGGCGATTTTCGCCTTCAATTCGGCGATCTCCTGTTCGCGCTGCAGGCTCTGCTCCTTGAGCATGCCCAGGGTTTCTTCCAGCTCTCTCTTCCTCGACTCATACAGCTGCTGCTCGCGGACGCCGACCTCGGGCGCCTCTTTTTCCACCTCTTCAGGGATGACAAGGTCGCTGTCTTCCGTCTCCGCCTGCAGCCTGGCAACCTGGGCCTTGAGGGCAAGGTAGCTGATCCGGCTTTCCCGGTACGGCCCGGAAAACCGCTTCTCGTCGATCCGGAGGATAAGTTGCCCTTTCTCCACCACCTGCCCGACCTTGACAAGGATCTCCGAGACGATGCCTCCCTCGAGGTTCTGGACGATCTGCAGCTGCCTGGACGGCACGACCTTGCCGTCCGCCCGGGTCACCTCTTCGACCTCGGCGACATAGGCCCAGATGAAGAGGAAAATGAACAGGACGAGGGTCGTCCAGAGGATGATGCTCCCTCCCCGCGGCGACTGGATGAGCAGGGATACCCGGATATCGGTCGCCAGGTCGGTCTCTTCCGCCGGCAACCGACGGAAAATCTCCTTCTTCGCCCGGCCCGCCGTCAACTTGCCGGAGGTCTGAGGATTCGCATCCATGCGCCTGTCAGCGCCGTTCGTACTGGCTGGTTCCTGATTCATAGCGCCAAGTGCCCGTTCTTCAATGCTTCCAGGATATATGCCCTGGTGCCGTCTGCGACGATCGTCTCGTTGCTGAGAACGACGACCCTGTCGACGATCTCAAGCAAAGAGGTGCGATGGGTGATGATGATCGTTGTCTTGTTTTCCAGGATCTTGAGCAGCCTCGCCCGGATCAGCGACTCGCTGCGGTTGTCCATCGAGCTGGTGGGCTCGTCCATGACCAGGACCGGCGGGTCGAGCAGGATGGCCCGGGCAATGGAGATTGCCTGCCGCTGCCCGCCGGAGAGGTTCCGTCCCTGTTCCTCCACCGGCATGTCATAGCCCATCGGATGCCTCTCGACGAATCCGCTCACCCCGGCAATCTGCGCCGCCCGCAGCACGGCCGAATCATCGGCGTCATTGGCACCGAGGACGATATTGTCCCGGACCGTCCCCTGGAACAGCACCACATCCTGGGGGACATAGCCGATGAAATTCCGCAGTTCGGCCGGATCGATCTGCCGGATATCGGTGCCGTCCATGGCGACCATCCCCTTGGTCGGCTGGTAAAGGCCGAGGATCAGTTTGCCCAGGGTCGTCTTGCCTGAACCGATCGGTCCGATAATGCCGACTCTCTCCCCCGGATTGATCTGGAGATTGATGTTTTTCAGCACCTCGGTCGAACTGCCGGGATAGGTGAAAGACAGATTCTGCAGGGTGATCGCCCCGTTGAATTCGGCCCGGTGCAGAAATCGCATCTCCGGCGGCCGCTCCGAGGGCAGCTGCATGATCCTGTTCAGGGTCCCCAGGGCGTTCCTGGCCTGGTGGTAGCGCGTCATCAGGCTGACGACTTGGGTCATCGGGGACGTGGCCCGGCGGGACAGGAGAACGCAGGCGATCAGCCCGCCGCCGGTCATCTGTCCTTTCGAGATGATATAGACGCTGGCGATGATGACAAGGACGACTGACAGGCTCTGGAGAAAATGCGAGACATGGGCGACGGATGACGAGAGAAAGCGGGTACGGGCACTCCAGTTGGCGATGTAGCTGACCGACTCCTCCCAGGCGCGCTGGATCCTGCTCTCGGCCCCGAGGATCTTGATGGTCTCGATGCCCGACAGGCCTTCGACCAGGATGGAGTTCTTCTGGGCTTCCGCCTGGAAGGATTTGCCGACCGATTTCTTCAGCGGGATCTGGACCAGGAAGGCGTAGAGCAGGATCAGCAGGATGCAGGCTATGCAGATCAGGACGACTTTGCCGCCGATGTACCAGATGGCGAAAATGGCCAGCAGCGCGAAGGGCAGGTCGACCAGCGCCGTGATCGAGAAGGATGTGATGAAGTCACGAATACTCTCAAACTGCTGCAGCTGCTTGGTGAATGAACCGACCGACTTCGGCCTGGCTTCCATCCGCAGGCCGAAGACCTTCTCCATCAGAATGGAAGAGAGGACAAGGTTCGATTTCTTGCCGGCGGTGTCGATGAAATATCCCCGCAGGCCGCGCAGCACCAGCTCGAAGATGTAGATGATGGCGATCCCGCCGCCGAGGACCCACAGCGTCTCGAAGGCCGCGTTGGGGATGACCCGGTCGTAGGCATTGATGATGAAGAAGGGGGTGGCGAGGGCGAACACGTTGATGAGAAAGGATGCCACCAGGACATCCCGATAGATCCGCCAGGAGGAGAAAATGGTTCCCCAGAACCAGTTCTTCGTCCGGTCGACGGGATGGGCCAGCCGGCCGTGATCTATCCGGTACTTCGGTCTGATGAAAATCGTATAGCCCGAATAGATGGAAGTCAGTTCGTCGATGGAAATCACCTGGCTCCCCTGGCTCTCCGGCCAGATCACCCGCATTGTCCCCTCCTCCGGGTGCGCCTCGACCGCCACGCAGGCCCGGTGACCTTCGAGGATGATGATGGCGGGCAGCTCATACCCCCTGAACTCGGCCAGCGGTCTCTTGAGGATGCGCGAAGCCATGCCGGCGCGCCGTGTCGCCCGGGAAACCAGTTCGATGGTCAGGCGATTGTTGACCAGGGGAAGGCCGGCACGCAGCACGGTGCGGGAGATCGGCCGGTCATGGATCCTGGCAATGATTTCGATACAGTCGATCAACGGGTCGTCGAAGCTGTCACTGTCGTCGCTGATCTGCCATTGCCCTGCATTCCCGACCTTTACCTGCTCCACCATATCCTGCTGCCATCCGCGTGGGGTAATTTTTTCAGATCTGCCTTCGATGCTTCGCCGGCACTGGACAGAAGTCGACCTGCCAGCACCGCCTGCCCCCATCTCCACCCGCTTATGATGAGTAGGGTATCTTGTATAGTAGTGTCTGAAGCATATCCAGTCAAACTATGTACTGGAAAAATATAGTAATGAAGAAAATTCGCCTTATACTGTCGACTGGATGCCAGGCGCCTGCGGCCCGGCATCGATCAGGCGGTTGCTCCACAGTCCTCAACCGGTCCCGACAGGGAGACGAAGGAGGGAAAAGAGATGTTGTATATCGAGAGAGACGCGGATGGAAGGATCGTTTCGATACGACAGCATGCCGACCGGCCGGGCATGGAACAAAAGACCTCCGTCGACGCCGAGGTCCTTGCCTTCCTTGGATGCGACACGACGGAGGAACTGATCCACGTCCTGTCGGCGACGGACATGGACGTCATCAGGATCCTTGAAGACCTGGTCGAACTGCTGGTCCGGAAGAACGTCATCATCTTCACCGAACTCCCTCTCGAAGCGCAGCAGAAGCTCCAGCTGCGCCGGCAGGTCCGCCAGAGCATCAGAAAAACCAGCATCATCGTGGACGATATCATCTGATCCCGCGGGGTGGCTCACACTGCCCGCGGCTGATCGATGAAGTACCCCTGCAGGCCATCGACATTGAGCGCACGCAGCCCCTGCGCCTGCTCCCCGGTCTCCACCCCTTCGGCAATCACCAGGATGTCCAGGCTGTGAGCCACTCCGGCCAGCGAGCCGATAAAGAAGCTGCTGTCGTTGTCGCCGCTTTTGAGTTCATCGGTGAACGCTTTGTCGATCTTGACGTATCTCGGCTGCAGGGACTTCAGGTAGCCGAAGTTGGCGAAACTCTGTCCGAAATGATCGAGGGCAACGCCGTGTCCGAGCCTTTTCACCTCGCCGGCGAAGATCTGGATGGTGGCAAGCTCCCTGGTCGCGGCAAACTCGGCAAACTCGAAGACGACCCTGGGCCCTCCCTTCGCCAGCCGTCCGAGACGAGCCAGTACCCACTCCATAAAGGTCGGATCGCTGAATGAAGCCGGGGAGATATTGACCGCAATCTCCTCGACGCCCCGGCCCGCCCAGTCAACTTCCAGTGCCTTCTCGAGCACCATCCGGTCGATGGCGGCGATGCAGCGTGACGTCACCGCCAGCGGGATGAAAATGCCGGCGCTGAGCATCCTGCCCGAAGCAAGGGTGATCCGCGAAAAGAGCTCGACGTGCAGGCGCTGTTCCATGCTGCTGGCCGTGACAACCGGCTGCCCGAAGAGAGAGACCGCCCTGTCCTCCAGCACCTGCTCGAGTATCCGCTTCCATTCCGACCGGCCGCGCGGCAGCGCTGCCGTCTCCCGCGACAGCGGGCTGACCAGCCACCGGTTCGGCCCCTGCAGCTGGGCCTGGGCCAGCACCCTGTCGGCCTCCGCCAGCAATTGCCCGAACGGCACCGGCCTCTCGAAACTCACCCCGCCGATATGACCGACATTCTGCTCACCTTCCCCACCTCCTTCAGCCAGACCGGCAAATTCCCTGACCAGGGCCTCGGCGACATGCCCGGCCTCGTCCTCTGCGACATCGGTCAGCAGGACGGCAAAGGTCCCCCCCGACAACCTGGCGAGGGCGGCCCGCTGCAGATGGCCGGTGGCCCGGCGGATCGCATCGGCCATCCGCTGCAGAAACTGGTCACCGTGCTGATAGCCTTCATCCTGGTTGATCTCCTGGAGACCGTGTGCCTGGACCAGAAGGAGCGCACCGGCCGCCAGGTTGTTCCCCTCCTCCAGAAGGGCTGCGGCCTGTCCCTGGAGATAGCGCCTGTTGCCAAAGCCGGTCAGTTCGTCGGTATAGGCATTCCTCCGCAGCATGTCGGCTACGCCTGCCTGTTCGTCAAACATCTGCTTGACTTTGCCGGTCATGCTGTTCATCGCCACCACGACGCTCCGCAGTTCCCTGGTTCTTGGCAGCTTTTCCTGAAAAGTGTATTCCTTGCGGCAGAGATTCTCGGCCTGCTCCTCGATGCGCCGCAGCGGGCGGAGCAGCAGGCGCAGCCCCCCGGCAACGAGGAACAGGGCGAGGAGGCCGGTCAGGCCATATGCCCTGGCCATATCGCGGGTGGCGTCCCAGAGGGCCTTGTAGGCGTATCCGGGGTGACTCTTCACCGACAGCGTTCCCATCTGCCGCCACCCGGATGAGACGAGGGCCCTGGCCTCCGGCGTCCTGAGCTCGATGAGGCGGATAAACCAGGGCGGGACATCGCTGATGACCACATCGAGCCGGCGTTCCACAACCACCCTGCCCTCCAGGTCGACAAGGGCGATTCTGCCGTAGTAACCGCGATCGAACACGGCACTGACCATCGTCTCCACGGTGGCGCCATCGTCATCGGCAACGTAGGGGGAGATGGACAGCCCCAGAGAGGTCGCCGTGTCCTGGGCATGCGATTCAAGCTGGTCCTCCAGAAACACACGGGTGCTCTGGAGCTTGACGAGCCATGTACAGGCAAACAGGATCAGGAACAGCAGGACGATAAATATCAGCAACTGTCTGAAAAGTGTCATGAAGGACCTCGTTCACACTATTGTAAACTGTCTGGCATCCGCTCCAGCAATTCATTCCATAGTCTCAACCTGCCGCTCTTCCCGACCAGGTTGCCCCGGCCACGCTCCTGCGCCAGCCAGAGTCCCGAACCGTTGAAACTGTAGACCGGCAGCAGGTCGGTGCGCCGGGAGCCGGGCTGGATCTCATCGATGAGGTTGTCGAGCACCAGGGGCTCGGCCCCCGGCGTTGGATAGTAGGTGACCACCATATGCGACTGGTTCAGCTTCCAGGCCTTGACGTAGGTCAGGTTCATTTTATCTTCCGGGACACCGAGCACTTTCAGGGTGAAGTATTTGGCAAGGGCGAAATCCTCGCAGTCCCCTCCGTTGCTGGCGAGAAATTCCACCGGCGTTGCCCAGTAGTCTTTTTTCTGCCAGTGGATGGCATCACTGACAAAGGTCAGCCGATTGAAGAACCGGTTGACCCTCTCCAGTTTTTCCCCCTCGGTGGCACTCCTTTCTTCGCGA
This sequence comes from Desulfobulbaceae bacterium, assembly GCA_008933635.1. Classification (GTDB taxonomy): domain Bacteria; phylum Desulfobacterota; class Desulfobulbia; order Desulfobulbales; family Desulfocapsaceae; genus Desulfoprunum. Next base: position 21,673 of record WBUQ01000056.1, read on the forward strand.
ATGAAGCGCTGCCAGGCCATCAGCCTGTCTCTCGCTGCCGAACCGAACCTTTTCTCGGCGGCATCCACGACCCCTCTCTCCAGGGTAAAGGATTCCCTCGCTGCGACGATGGCAAACAGCAGGACCAGCGGCAGTGCGATCCACACCGCCAGCGATATCGGGGAATTGATAAGTCTCTTGAAAGGGGCGGGGTGAAAGAGAGTGCGGCAGTGATGTGACTGCACTTCAGACCCATCTCGCATGGTACGGATTACCTGGATGGCCCCGCTGGGATGCCGGAACCACCCGCACAGGAACGTCTTGGGGATGCCGCCGCACCGTATGACCAGTACCGGTGCGGCAACGGAGGCCTATCCGTTGATCACGCCGATCTCGATGGGATGGACCAGCACCCTGGATGTGGCGTTTTTGGTTCCCCGGATGGTTGCGGCCTGGCCCTTGTCATCCGCCTTGGCCTCTTCAGCTTGTTCATCCTCGCTGACGATGCTCTCTTCCGGCCACTGCAGATCGAAGGAATGAACCAGTTTTCCCAGGCCGTTGAGGACGCGGTACTGGGCGAGAAGGCCATCGTATCTGGCCTCCACCAGGGATTTCTTGGCATCGATGACCTCAGCCTCGGTGTCGAGCACATCCAGCAGGGTCCGCTTGCCGAGGTTGAACTGATCGGTATACGACCGGGCGGTATCGACAGTCGCGGTGACCCGCTCCTCCAGATAGCCGATCCTCTCCCTGGCAGCCTCGTACGCCATCCACGACAGGCGGATCGACTCGACCACCTGCCGGTGGGTATTGTTCCTGATCTCCCGCGCCTCTTCGATCAATTCCGCCGTTTCGGCGCGACGCGCCTGGTTCCTGAAACCGTGAAAGAGATTGTAGCGCAGTTTGACCATGGCGATCAGGTCTTCTTCGGAGCCGGGTTCGTCCAGGTCATCCTCCCAGTGCTGGTCGACCTCGATATCGACGATGGGCATGTAGGGCGCCTTGGCGACCTCATGCTGCTTGTTCCGGGCGTCCAGATCGGCCCCGGCCGACTTCAGGGTCGGATGCCCCTTGATTGCCTCCGCCTCCGCCTCTTCCAGCGACGCCGGCATCACCCCTTCAGGGGAATCTGGTGGCTGCAGATCGCTGGGCATCCGACCAACCACAGCCTGGTAATTGGTCTGAGCATCGATCACATTGGTTTTCGTGGCGATGACATTGGCCTGCGCCAGGGCCACGCGGCCGCTTACCTGGTCGCTGTCAGCCTTGCTGGCCACCCCGGATTCGCTCCGCATTTTTATCTGGTCGGCAATCCGCAGGTGGGTCTGCAGGTTCTCTTCTGACAAAGCAAGCAGTTCTTGACTCCGGATCACCTTGAGGTACACCTCCGCCGTTTTCAGCGCCGTATTTTCGCTCGCCCCCTGCAGATTGTACGCCGCCGACCGCACCCGATCCTTCTGGCGGGCAACCTCGTTGACGGTCTGCATTCCGGCGAAGACGTTCTGCCTCAGGCTCAGCGTGTACACTCCGGGATTCAGGCTGTCTTCCTCCGGTTCCTGGATCTCCTGGACGCCATACCCGGCGATGAAATCAAGTTTCGGCAGATAATCGGCCTGGGCCTGCCGCACCTCCTGGTCTCGCCCCAGACGATTGTGGGCCAGCGATCGTACTTCCGGATTTGTCTGGATCATCGTCTCGATCGCCTCCCTGAGCGTTTCCCCCTGGACCGTGTTGCCACCGAGCAGAATTCCCAGACCAAGGACCGCCGTACTCAGATATTTCCCCCGTTTCATGGTATCTCTCCTTCTAAATGGATTTTCCGGCTCGTTGCGTGCCGGACTGTCATGCAGATGAACAGAGAGCATCAGCAGGCTCTCTCCGAACATTCCTGACAGGAACGGCCACCTGCTCCTGCGTCCTGCCGAACTGTCGGATATGAAACAAGTAGTAAGCATGTCTTCAGGATACACAACTCTTCCCGCGGGCACTGCCGGCCAGCAATCATGCCGGCAGGTTCATGTATGGCAATTTTCTCACGGACAGCATAAAAGGTCAAATAATTCCAATAGTACCCTGGCGCCACCGGCCTTTCTCTCAGTTGAGAGGACAGGAACGGCGATCCATAAGTCAACGGAATTACATGCTGAACAACCGCCGGACAGCCGATATCGACATATCGCTTCATACCGGCTTGTGGTTCCTCCTGACACGCACTTTTACAGGTGTAATTGTCCCTCTGAATCAACAGCAAAAAAAAACTGTTGATAATTGAGTGGAGGTTCATTTCTAATACACTGGATCAGTGCGGGGATAACGGAACGGAACCCTGCTCCCGGGCCGCGCCCTGGCATCACCCCCGCCCTTGACCTCCAGCATGTATTTGAGGGATTCAGTCCATGTCTTTCGTTCGCCGCATTCTCCTTTCCGCTGTCGTCATCCTTGCCTCAATGGCATGCACCGGCACGCATGCACTCGCCACCTCTCCGGAAGACCTGGTCAGGAAGGCAGAGCAGGGCGATCATAACGTCCAGTGCTACCTCGGCCATCTCTATCTCGCGGGGAAAGGGGTGGAGCAGGATTTTGCCCGGGCCAAGTACTGGTACCAGAGGGTTGTGGACCAGCAGGGGGCGGATGCGAAGATTGTCGCCCATGCCAACTTCGTCCTGGGAATGCTGCATTCTTCCGGAAAAGGCGGAAAGCAGAATTACCGTGAAGCGATGCAGTGTTTCCAGGTCGCGGCCAAGCAAGGCTATACGGACGCCCACATCAACATCGGCCTGCTGTACGCCAAAGGGCTCGGAGTCGGCCGCGATTATCGGAAAGCGCTCTACTGGTGGAATCTTGCCGCCGAAAAAGGCCATCCGACTGCCCCTATCTACGTCCTCAGATTGAAGAAGAAAATGCACCGCCAGGGGTAACCGGGCGTCTATCTCACAGCGTTTATCCTCTCTCCTGCCACCCCCGCGCGCCAGTAGCGTCTCCCGATCCCTTTGCAATTCATCCGGCCTGTACCAAGGTACAATGGATTTCCTCCGGCCAGAGATGATACTCTTCAACCAGGGAGGATCCGGTCAGTATTTCTGACGACGGCAGAACGGAACAACGCAGAGGAATCAACAGAGCAAGGAGAAACGCCATGGCAGACAACGTATCCGGAACCGGCGGGCCCGGTTCCGCCGCGCCAGTAGGGAAGGTTTTTGTCATATTCGGGGAAGTCAAAGCCATCGCCCCCGATGGAACCGTGAGACTGCTCGCCCCGAACAACCCGGTTTTCGCCGACGAAAGAGTCGTTACGGGAGGTGACGGCCGGATATCCATCACCTTCAATGACACGGAGCAGACCGTCCTCACTCTGGGTCGCTCCACGGATGTGGTGATCAACGAGGACGTATACGGCCAGGAGCCGCCAGATGATTTCTCCGACGTCGCAGGCGAGGTGGCGGATATCCAGCAGGCCCTGGAAGAAGGTGATTTCGACCCCACCACCGAATTCGAGCCGACGGCCGCAGGACCGGCAGCCGGAGGCCCCGGCGGAGTCGCCAGCGCCCGTGACGGCGGAGCAAGCTATCCCGTTTTTATCCTTACCGGGGAAGAAGTCATTCCCGACAGCGGGGCCGAGAC
>WBUQ01000210.1 GCA_008933635.1 Desulfobulbaceae bacterium
GAACTCCCCTTCGGAGACGATCTGGATGCGGCAGACCTCGCTGAAGGTCGCGAGTTCGGACGCGCCGATGTCCCGGAAGAGGATCGATCGCTGCAGGTTCTTCTCTATGAGGTCCTTTCTCATGCCGCTGTCCGCCGGGACGATCGGTGCGCACCGATCGTCCGCATTTCTCCCCTTTCAGAGCTGGAGATGATTCTCCAGGATCTCGGCCAGCAGGGGGGCGACCGTGTAGACATCGAGGAGATCGTCCGACACGCTGCCGGGATAGGTGTCAGACCCGATAACCTTGACAATGGGGCTCTCCCTGAAACGCTCCCGCGCCGCCCCGGCCATCACCAGATGGGTGGCCATGACCACCACCTCGGCAGCCCCGGCATCGAGGCAGCGCTGGGCGGTCTGGATGATCGAGCCGCCGGTGCGGATCATGTCGTCGCAGATGACCGCGGTCCGCCCGCGGACAACGCTGGATATCTGGCCGACGATGGTCTTGTCGGTATCGAAACGATCCTTGTCCGCCGCGGTATGCGGGCAGTCAAGCAAGCTGGCCAGCCGGGCGACCCGCTTCGAGAAACCGTAGTCCGGCGAGACCAGGACGAAGTCATTCAGTCCCATCGACTGGATCTTCTCCACCGCCAGGTTGTCGGTCCAGACATGCTTGGTGCTGATCTCGCCGCCGTGGGCATGCAGCACGGCCTCGGAGTGAAGGTCGACGAAGGCGACAAAATCGGGACGAGCCCTGAAAATCTGGCGGGTGCGGGTGATACCCTTTGGTATCTCGCGCGAGTCGGGCTTGGCCCTCTCCATCGTCGAATAACCGAGATAGGGTATGACGACGTTGACCGAGGCGGCGTTCCAGTACCTCCCGCCCTGGATCAGATCCAGCAGTTCCTGATACGAGTATTCGGTATGGGTGGCACCGATGACGATCAGATTCTTCCTGGAAATCGAACGGGGGAAGGCGTGGTATGTCTCACCATCGGCGAACCGCCGCTTCAGCATCTCGGAGAATGGGACGCCTAGGCGTCCGGCCACCTTGCGGGCGAGATCGGCCGAGGCCTCGTTGGCCACCAGGATGATATCCTCCTTCAGCGACATGTCCTCCTCCCCTGTTGATTTTCCTGCCAGGCTCCGTCTCCTAGAGCGCCGCGACTATCGCATCGCCCATTGCCGCGGTGCCGACAGCCCTGCTGCGGTCGACGGCGATGTCGGCGGTGTGGATGCCGTTTTCGAGCGTTGCCTCCACTGCCCGGTCGATGGCCGCGGCAGCTTCGTCCCAGCCGAAGCTGTAGCGCAGCATCATCGCCGCCGAGAGTATCTGGGCGATCGGGTTGGCGATGCCACGGCCGGCGATGTCCGGGGCCGAGCCGCCGGCCGGCTCGTACAGGCCGAAGCGGTCCTTGTTGATCGAGGCAGAGGCCAACAGGCCCATCGAACCGGTCAGCATCGCCGCCTCGTCGGAAATGATGTCGCCGAACATGTTGCCGCAGAGCATGACATCGAACTGGTGCGGGTCGCGGACCAGCTGCATCGTCGCATTGTCGACATAGATATGGTTGAGCTGCACATCCGGGTACTCCTTCGCCACCTCGATTACCACCTCCCGCCAGAGGACCATCGTCGTCAGGACGTTGGCCTTGTCCACCGAGGTGACGATTTTCCGCCTGAGGCGGGCTGCCTCGAAGGCCATGCGGGCGATCCGCCGGATCTCGAAACGGTTGTAGACCATGGTGTCGAAGGCCCGCTCCTCGAGCCCCTCGCCCTCCCGGCCCTTCGGCTGACCGAAATAGATATCCGAGGTCAGCTCGCGCACGCAGAGGACATCGAAGCCGTCCCTGACGATATCCGCCCTCAGCGGGCAGGCAGCGGTCAGCGACCTGAAGACCCTTGCCGGGCGCAGGTTGCAGAACAGGTCGAAATGCTTCCTCAAGGGCAGCAGGGCCGCCCGCTCTGGCTGTTGGGCCGGCGGCAGGCTCTCCCACTTCGGCCCGCCGACCGAGCCGAAGAGGATGGCGTCGCTCTGCTCGCACAGGGCCAGCGTTGCCGGCGGCAGGGCCTCCCCGTGCCGGTCGATGGCGCAGCCGCCGACATCGGCAGGCGTAAAGGACAACTCGACTCCGAATTTCTTCTGCACCGCTTCTAGGACCTTGACCGCCTCGGCCATAACCTCCGGCCCGATGCCATCGCCGGCCAGTACTGCAATCTTCTTCATCCGTTTCACCTGTAAAAAGTATATCGATTTCTTCCTTGCGGAACCCCTGGGTACGTCAAATGGTGAGCTGCGTGCTCCTTTTAACAGAAATCCGCCGATTTGGCCAGTACCGCCTCACCGCTGACGGCAAAGACCAGCAGCGCCCGCAGGGCACCGGAATACGGCAGGGTCTGCTCGACCACGTCCTCGAGGACGACGGGCAGCGTGCCAAGGAGTGCGCCGGCCGCCCGGAGTTCTTCCTGCCACTTCGGCCCCTTCATGCAGACCAGTTTCGATCCCGGGCGCATGAACCGGCTCGTCATCGCCAGAAAACCGGCGATGTCGGCAACCGCCCTGCTGGTGATATGGGTGAACTCCGAAGCCGGAAACAACAGCTGCTGGTCTTCGATACGGCCGGCGAGGATCTCGACGCCCTGCAGGCCAAGGGTCCGGACGATATGGCGGAGGAACGAGACCCGCTTCAGCCGCGGCTCGACCAGGGTGACGAGGAGGTCCTCCCGTGCCGCCTTGCAGACCAGGCCCGGGAAGCCGGCACCGGTTCCGATATCGAGCAGACGGGCACCGGCCGGCAACAGAGGCAGCAGGGTCAGCGAGTCCAGGAAGTGGTTTTCGGCGATCTGCCGATCGGTCGCATGCTTGGCGATGAGATTGACCTTGCTGCTCCACCGTTTCAATTCGGTATGGTAGGCGGCGAGGGCGAGGACGGCTTCCGGCGCAAGACCTGCGCCAAGCGCCGCCGCTCCCTGCTCCAGCATGGCCTTGAAGGCGTCGCTGTCCTGCACGCCCCCTCTACTCCCCGTCCCCGAGCCGGACCGTCACCGAGGCGGCATGGCCGGTGAGACCCTCCAGCCCGGCCAGACGGCGGATGTGATCGGCGTCGTCCTGCAGGGCCTGCCGGGAGTAGGAGATGACCGAACTCTTCTTGAGAAACGTCTCGACCCCCAGCGCCGAAGCGAAGCGGGCCGTCCCCATCGTCGGCAGGACATGGTTCGGGCCGGCAAGATAGTCGCCGGCCGCCTCCGGGGTATGGTGGCCGAGAAAGATCGCCCCGGCGTGACGGATATGGGGGATCTGCGCCCAGGGGTCGGCAATCATCAGTTCGAGGTGCTCGATGGCGATGACATTGGCCAGTTCGATCGCCTCGGCAAGGTCCGCCGCGATCAGGATGACTCCCCGGTCGGCCAGGGACTGGCGGGCGATCTCCCGACGCGACAAGCCGGCAAGCTGACGCTCGAGCTCTGCCGGCACCTTCCCGGCCAGTTCCGCATCGGTCGTCACCAGCACGGCCAGGGCCTGGGG
>WBUQ01000057.1 GCA_008933635.1 Desulfobulbaceae bacterium
GTCATTCCGGTTGTGGTCGTCCCTATTATCGGTACGACTGTCATTTCGGTTATGGTTGTCCATATTATTGACACTACTGCTATTACTCATTCCACCACTGTTTCTTGAGCTTCCGGTATTGACCATGCTCTTTCCTGAGGCCATGAAATCCTGCCGTTCGGCTGGTGTCATTTGCTCAAGCCGACTCAGCAATTCGTTGTTAAACGCATGCCGTTCTGTTTGAGTGGCACTCTGCATAGTGCCACGGAGATTTTTCAGTTCTTCTGTAGTCATTGTCTTGTAATCTATTGCCCAGACGGATGGACTCACAGAAATAAGAGCTAACATAACCAGACCTGCCGTTTTTATTCTCTTTGTCATTATCACACCTCAATAGTGGTTTTGGTAAATCAAATATTGCTTTCAAAGTGTTAAATCTTACAGAGCATTCTCCTCAATTATCTGCACAGAATATTCCGAATATTTTGGTATTCCTCTTGACTGACTTTTCCCTCGACCAGTCGTCGTTCAAGAATAGCGAGAGAATCTCTGGCGTCGCGGTTATCCGGTGATGTTGTTTGGCGAGGATGGAACAGTTTGTACAACAGAAGAATCAGAGCGATGACAATGATCATATTCAGGCCGAACCAGCCGATCCAATGGCCGGAAAACCATTGTCCAAAACTCATGAAACAGCCACCGCCTTGATTCCACATTGTTGCTTCCCTTAACTCTGAATTAATAATATGATCTTGCCGAGAAGGCTTTCTTTCGCGGCAAGATTTGATTTTGCGGCAATCACCACATACATCCACATCCGTTCATGTGAGGGTCCTGTCCGTTGTGATCATAGCCATTCATTGTCATATGCGAACCGCCATGTCCCATCATGGGAGTTGCGTAGCTGCCGGTTTGCCGTCTCAGTTCATCTTGCGATTTGCTGATGTTTTCAGATAAGGTCCTGACTCGTTTGGGGTCTGGATTGCTGCCCTTCATCAAGGCATTCAACTCGGCCTGATCTGCAGCCAGTGAGGCACGAAGTGTAGCGGTGTTGTCGTAAAACGCCTGTTGATCCATAGGATTGGCTGGATTGCCTGTTCCAGTGTTCCCGGCATAAGCGCTGGTAGAAACGATTGCGGCCAAAACCATGATTCCGGCGAGTGAGAGAAATTTTTTCATACTGATGTACTCCTTATGTTTAACGTTTCGATGTTATTTGTGAATATGAAACATATTCAATGTAAAAGTGATTTTTTGTCGTAACGGCCAGTTGGTGTTGAGAACCTTGCCGCAAAAGGTCGAAAGGTTTGTTTCGCAGCAACGTTCAAATGATTTGTACTTGCATCATATGTATGTCCATTCGACCATTACCACCTCCTGCATCTTCCCCAATTTCCGCGGCCGCCTCTGTGCCTGTCTCTATTTCCGCCGGAACGTCTGTATTCGTATTCAGGATAATTACTATCCGCCAGGACGCCCAACTCAGCCTGCCCCACAGGTAAAGAAACACCCATGGATGTGGTAGTGTTGGTTGGATTACCCGTCCCAGTGCTCCCGGCGAATGCGCTGGTAGAGACAATTGCGGCCATGGCCATGATTCCTGTGAGTGAGAGAAATTTCTTCATGCTTTTTGACTCCTTGGAAAATGGTGGAAAAAAATGATTAACAACTCTGCGGCAACCTTTTTGCCCTTGTTGTTTGGTTGAGATTAAGCAAGGAGTGTGCCACAATGTGGCATTGTGCTTTAACTATCAGTAAATAATCAATTAAATAAAATTATTCACATTGGCATGTCAAAATTTCCTTGTACAATTTTTACAATGTGTCTAATTTTTAACCACAACATCTGCGCTAATGGTTAAAATTTAGACATAATGGTCGCTGCGGCCGCATGTGAACCGAGGAATGAGATATGATTTTCAGGTGGATGGAAGAGAATAAATTGTATGTGCCCTCATGGCTGATTATTGGGATCAGCTTGGTGCTTATGGCAGTTGTCATTTTCATGGGGTTTGTGAATTACCACCGTGAGAAAAATTATATGAGCAAGCTTTTAAAGGAAAAAGGAGCAGCATTGATCTGGTCTTTTGAAGCAGGTGCACAGACCGGAATGATGGGCTTATTCGGCAATGAAATCCATTTACAGACACTTTTGGAGGAAACCGCTTTCCGGTCTAATATCTCTTATATCGCCTTGGTTGACAGAGACGGGGTGTTTTTGGCACATAGCGATAAAAATATGATTGGCAAATCGTCAAAAGCTTTTGTGGTAAACGGTTCGTTTTTGCCAACGGATGATCTTCAATGGCGTACGGTTGAGGGGAAGGGGCAGGTGAAAATTTTTGAAGTGTATAAAAATTTTCTGCCGATAGCTCAAAAGCATGGGTATGTGGAAGAAGAAGAGGGGCATCATGACATGTCCTGTTCTCCTGAATGGATGAAGGACATGCCCCAAGACCGAATTCTGGGCCCGAAACATCAGCCAGTCATTGTTATCGGCATGGATGTTGGACCTTTTGAAGAAGCAATGGCCAAAGACATTCGGAACAGTTTGGTAACAGCCGGGGTGATTTTTCTTCTGGCCGTCGCAGGAATTGTTTCTCTGTTCTGGGCGCAAAACTACATGCATTCCCGGAAACTGTTGCAGGATATCCGAGCTCTTGCCTCGGAAATTGTCAGGAATTTGCCGGTAGGAATGGTGGTGGTGAGTGGAGATGGGAATATCAGGTTTATTAACAGTGTAGCTTGTTCACTGTTAGCGGTCCGGCCTGAGTCGGCTCAGGGAGCTTTGGCGCGGAGCATTCTTCCGATAGCTTTACTGGATTTGCGCAATAGCATATCTCGTGGAAAAACTGTTGTGGAAAAAGAATTACGCCTGCCTGGACGAGAAAATACAAGCGTACCGGTCAATGTCAGTACAACAGATATCGTTGGTGAAGAGGGGCAATACATGGGTTTCATGTTTATCCTGCAAGATTTATCAGAACTGCGCCAGTTGGAAATTAAGATTCGGCAGAGAGAAAAATTGGCTGCCATTGGCGACCTCGCCGCCGGTATCGCTCATGAGGTCAGAAATCCTTTGAGTTCCATCAAGGGCTATGTCACTTATTTCGGGAGCCTTTTCGCCCAGGGTAGCGAAAACAGGAAAGCAGCTGAGATTACAGCTGAAGAGGTAGACCGAGTGAATCGGGTAATTTCAGAACTCCTTGAATTTGCACGGCCTTCGGATCTAAAGCTAGTTGCAACGGATCTGCGGAAATTGATTGAGCATTCACTGGGTATCGTGGCACAGGAGGCTTCTTTCGCGGGGGTTACAATTACAACACAACTCGATCACAACCTGCCCGAGTTGTTAGTCGACCCCGACAGGATTACACAGGTAATCCTCAATATCTTAATCAATGCCATCCAAGCTATGGAGCAGGGAGGACAACTCTCCGTAGCGACACATCAACAAGAAGAGGAGATTCTGGTTGATATTTCCGACACAGGACATGGTATTTCGCCGGAAGATCAGGGCAATATGTTTAATCCGTATTTCACGACGAAAAAAAATGGGACCGGTTTGGGATTGGCTATCGTTCATAAAATCGTGGAAGACCATGGCGGATCGGTTCACATTCGCAGCATTCAAGATGGTGGTACTCAGGTCTCAATAGCTTTACCTATTCATCCAGTACTGGAGTCATAAAGATGAACGGAAAAATTCTCATTGTTGACGATGATTCAGCCCATCTGGGCATGCTTCGGACCGTATTGAAAAGCCTGGGTCACATGGTGGAGAGCGCCACAGATGGCGAGTACGCCATTCAGATGGTTAAGGATAAGCCGTGCGATCTCGTTTTGATGGATGTGCGCATGGCAAATATCGGAGGTATTGAAGCCCTGCGCCAGATCAAGGAACTCAATCCAGCCATACCTATAATTATTATGACAGCGTACTCATCGGTTGATACTGCTGTGGAAGCCATGAAGTTGGGGGCATACGACTATCTGACCAAACCTCTGAATTATGAAGAGCTGAAGATCATCATAACTCGAGCTATGGAACATCTGCAACTCACTCTGGAAAATCAATCCTTAAAGGAACAGGTTGCAGCAGGCAGCCATTTTTCAGAAATCATCGGCTCCAGTTCTTCCCTGCAGAAAGTTGTGGAAATGGCTCGAATTGTAGCCCCCACTGAAGCAACAGTTCTGATTACCGGGGAAAGCGGCACCGGCAAGGAATTATTTGCCAGAGCTATCCATGCCAACAGTGAGCGGAAGGAAGGTTCGCTGGTCACTGTGAATTGTGCGGCATTAACTGAAACTCTTCTTGAGTCTGAACTTTTCGGCCATGAGAAAGGGGCGTTCACTGGGGCTGACCGACAACGAAACGGACGGTTCATGCAGGCTGACAAAGGGACAATCTTTCTTGATGAGGTCGGGGAAATCCCTTTGTCGATGCAGGCAAAGATTCTGAGAACCATCCAGGAAAGGGAGATTCAGCGTTTGGGCAGCGACAAAAACCTGAATGTTGATGTGCGGATTATTGCCGCTACTAACCGAAATCTGGAGGACGATGTCAGAGAAGGCAAATTTCGTGAGGATTTATTCTACCGTCTCAATGTGGTGAACCTCCATATCCCGCCACTCAGGGAGCGAGATGAGGATATCCCCCTTTTGACCCTGCATTTTTTCAAGAAGTATGTTCAGAAAAATAGAAAAGATCTGAAAGGATTCACTCCTACGGCAATGGACGTGCTGACCAGAAGTGCCTGGCCGGGAAATGTCAGGGAGTTGGAAAACGTAATCGAACGGGCAGTTATCCTTGCTATGAGCTCTTATATATCCGATAAAGACCTTCCTCCCTCTTTGATGGCATCGTACCATAAGGATCACAAGGACAAGATGCCCGCATCCGGCTTCGGGGGGAAATCTCTGGACGAGATTGAAAGCCAGGCCATTTCTGAAACCCTTGAACAAACGCAGGGGAATAAGAGCGAAGCGGCAAAATTGCTCAATATCACCCGGACAACCTTGAATAATAAATTGAGAAAATACAATATTCCGGAGTGATTTTCTGTCCATCTCGCTGGGTAGTTCAACGAGGAATACGGTTTTCTCTTGGAGAAAGTGACAAACGGCATTGACACATTGTGGTATACTCTTTAATATATGAATATATGATCATATATAGTAGGTGTTATATGGAACAACTGGACTTAGATACAGACGTTTGCCAGCAGTTATGCGAACATGACAAGAATGTTTGCCTGGCGAGAGCTGAAATGCTTGCTGACGAAGATGCTCAATCAATCGCTGAAACATTCAAAATTCTTGGCGATCCGACGAGGGTCAAAATTCTGCACGCACTTTCCAGAAGAGAACTTTGTGTATGTGACATTTCAGCTGTCGTTAGCCTTGGACAATCTGCTGTATCGCATCAGCTTCGTTTACTGCGTGGGGCGCGGCTGGTTAAACACCGGAAAGAAGGGAAAATGGTTTGGTATTCACTTGACGATGAGCATATTTCTCTGCTTTTAGCTCAGGGGATTGAACATGTTAAACATGGGTAAAGAGAATGAAATTAGATCGCAAGGTACGGATTGAAAACGGGATTGAGAGGCCAACTTACCAGAATGCATGCTGTGTCGGTGAAGAAACCAAACTGACAGGTTGTGGTTGTACAGGCTCGGCGGAAGCTTGCGGCATTTTCCCCATTCCTTTCCAGGTGAATCGACAGGAAACCATGGTTCAAGCTGACCTGACCAGTCCTGGAGTGCCTGCGACAGTTTTCCGAATCTCCGGCATGGATTGTGTAGATTGCGCGGAAAAATTGGAAAAAAGAATTTCCGCAATGCCAGGTGTGAGGACAGCGAGTGTAAATTTTGGTGCAGCCAAATTGACGGTCGAGCACAAGATTGCTGATTCTCTCATCATACAGGCAGTGAAACAGGCTGGATATAAGGCTCATAAGGTAAATAAGACTGATCGGCAGCCGTTGGGTAAATCTATCTGGTGGAAAAATACCCGTCTGCTGACAACCATTGTCTCCGGCGTTGTGTTGGCAATTGCGGCTATCTTGGATTGGACTGGGATAGCAAACACCTTTGTCATTCCGCTGTATGCTCTTGCCACCGTGGTCGGCGGATTCCACTCAGCAAAAAGTGGATATTACAGCCTTCGTTCCCTATCATTGGACATGAATTTTCTGATGACGGTCGCGGTAATTGGTGCGGCAGCCATTGGAGAATGGAGCGAGGGGGCCGCCGTCGCCTTTCTGTTTTCATTTGGCAACACATTGCAGGCGTATACTCTTGACAAAACACGGCAATCCATCCGCTCGTTAATGGAACTCGCGCCACCGGAGGCGTTAGTCAGGAGAGGAAAAGAGGAAGTGCGCCTGCATGTCGAAGAAATTGTGGTTGGCGATATTGTTATAATCAAACCCGGGGAACGAATCGCTATGGATGGAATCGTTCTCAGGGGAATATCAGCAGTAAACCAGGCCGCCATTACAGGTGAATCAATTCCTGTTGAGAAAACAACTGGCGACTCTGTGTATGCAGGTACAATGAACGAACATGGTGGTTTGGAAATCGAGGTAACCAAGACTGCCGACAATTCGACTCTAGCCAGAATCTCGCATCTTGTGGAAGAAGCCCAAGGACAAAAGGCCCCCTCGCAGCAGTTTGTCGAAGTGTTTGCAAAGTATTATACCCCTCTGGTCCTTGTGGCGGCGGCTGGAATTATGGTTCTACCGTGGTTGCTTTTTCAGCAGCCTTTTGCCCCGTGGTTTTATAATGGCCTGGTATTACTTGTTATCTCCTGCCCCTGTGCTCTGGTTATTTCCACTCCGGTATCGATTGTCTCCGCTATCGGCAATGCTTCTCGCCGCGGTGTTCTCATCAAGGGTGGGGCTTATCTGGAGCAGATGGGCACCATAAAGGCTGTCGCTTTTGATAAAACCGGAACCTTGACACAAGGCCGTCCGGAGGTGACCGATATTGTCGCAACGCATGGCTACACAGACAGCGAAATATTGCGTCTTGCTGCAAGTATCGAGAAATGGTCTGAGCATCCTCTAGCTCAAGCGGTAGTGAAGAGGGCAAATGGACTCGAATTAAAGACAGCTATTCATTTTAAGGCATTGGTTGGACGGGGAGCACAGGCTCAGGTTGACGGGCAAATGATGTACATCGGCAATCTACGCTTGTTTGACGAGCTCGGTTTTGATCTGGCGCAGCATGAAGATAGATTGGCCGATCTTGAACTGCAGGGCAAAACAGTCATTCTATTGGGTGCCCAGAAATCAATCTATGGCATGATCGCAGTAGCTGATACCTTGCGGGAAGACAGCAGAGCGGCACTTGAAGCACTTCATCGGACGGGGGTGAAGCATATAAGCATGCTGACGGGAGATAATGAGCGTGTCGCCAGCGCAATAGCCGGAAAACTTGAACTTGATGACTATTACAGCGAGCTTTTGCCTGAGGATAAGGTTGCGACAATAAAGAAAATAGTCGGAAAATACGGCAACGTAGTTATGGTTGGTGATGGCGTGAACGATGCTCCCGCACTCGCTGTGTCCACAGTAGGCGTGGCAATGGGAGTGGCAGGTTCGGATGTGGCGCTGGAAACCGCTGATGTCGCTTTAATGACCGATGATCTCAGCAAGCTGGCCTATATCATCAAGCTGAGCCATAAGACTTTGGCTATTATTAAACAGAACATTGCTTTCTCCATTCTGATTAAAATAATTTTCTTGGTATTGCTCCCACTCGGTCTGGGAAATCTCTGGCTTGCGGTGTTTGCCGACACAGGCGCATCTCTTCTGGTGACATTGAACGGCATGCGGCTAATGCGAAGGTTGCAGTAGTTTTTTTAGATAATGATGAAAAGGGGGAAAACTCACAAGCTACTCATCCTGACATTTAGATGGAATTGTCATGAGAAGAGGGGGGCATATGCTCCATTCCAAAGCAGCAAACAAGTTTCATCTCGCCTGAGATGAAACCGAACATCTCGCACCCGCTATGGATAGAACCCCATGATGAGCAATAAAAATTCTGGTTACCATCGAACTTCAGCCAGTTTGAGCAGGCGCTGCGGGACCGGCTAAGTTCGTAAGGCTACATAGGTTAACCGATCGACCATCGTATGTAGTTGAAACCGGCGATTGAAACGATAGCAGAATTCTGCAAGATAACGAGGCAGATGCCTGCTGCTGATAGCATGATGAGTGCCGTGCATAGAATTTTTCACGTTGCCAATAACAGTGTTGAGCCACTGGAACACTTTGCGGTCGGCATATTTCCCTCCGACAGAGGTGACAATCGGCTCATGTTGGCATTGGTTTTGTGTGACAGCGGGAAAACAATTCAAGACATCAGAGATTACATGGCTTTCAGGCCGGAGATGCTTTGCGCTCCAAGCTGAGATTTCGTTCAGGGTGAAGCCACTGAAGTGACTGAGTTTGAGATACAGAGGATGCTTTTTATCTGAGAGAGACAGGGCAGCCACAAGCGGCATCTTGCCACTATAGTTCCCCATTATACCTCTCTTTCCGGAAGGTCCAAAGCCTCGGGACGCATGTTCCCCACGACTGCGACCAAACTTCTGGAAATGGAATATGAGGACGCCGAGGAATTCATCAAGACGGAGACAAAAACACTGCGGAGCCAAGGCATTGCCGCCAGCGGACATGTGTTGCGCGGCGATCCTGCGGAAATGATCACCAACGCCGCCAAGACCGGCAACGTAGACCTGATAGTTCTCGCGACCCATGGAAAGACGGGCATGAAGGCCTTCTGGGAAGGGAGCGTGGCCCACAGGATCTACAGTTTCAGCCGGGTGCCGTTATTGCTTACACCGATAGTAGAAAAATGACCTCCTCTTTTGAATCATGCATGACGGCTGCTCTCTCCTTCTTATTAAAGAACCGACCTCGAAATGATTAAAAAATGGTTCATGGCGACATAATACTCGCGCAATTAAACTGGCGAGCTATTCAATGATAAATATTGTAGGTTTCAAAAAAGGCACACCACTGATAATTCAAGCTCTTTGTTCGGGGTTTGAGGTGCAGTTGAACGAAAACCCTACATAATTTTTTTGTTTACTGGTTATTTTTGCACAACACCTCAATATAAGTTCATCAGAAGCAATCAAAAGTGATTGATAGCCTTGAATCAGGACCAAGGATTTTATCCTCCGGCACGATTTCATAAATGTAGTTTTGCCAAAATTTTGCCAAAATAGATCAAAACATGAGTAAATCAGAGTAATGAAGGTTAAATTGCAACAGAAGGAAAGTGTTGTTTAATTGTCCAAAATCACAATGATTTTGTATGTATTTGCTACTCTTCATTACTCATGTCTAACTTGGCTAAAGTGGCTTTGAACGCACTGAAAATCCGTGTGTCCCTGGTTCAATTCCTGGTCCCGGCACCAGCAGATTTCAAGCACTCAGAGATTTCAGGCTCTGGGTGCTTTTTTTGTTTCCGGACGATTGCGGCGCATCCGGCCAGCCCCTTTCCTTTTCATACCGGTACCCCTCGCCGGAGCCCTTGTGGCGCCCTCTCCACGGCAAGGTCCTGCCGCCAGCTCAAAAGCAAGATTTCCTGCATGGAGCGGTTGAGTTCCGGCGGGAGAGTATGGTAATGCGTGAAGTTCGGCAATCTGCGCAGGTTGTCAGAACGTCCCGAATTCGATGCGATGAGCACAGTTCGCCCGGATGACGGCTGGATGCGGGGATTGCCTGCATGTGTTGAACATAGAACGCAGCTTCAGGCTGTTTGCGCACGGGCAATCGATTGGCTGGGATCTGGTTGTCATCGGTTTTCCCCATGACGAGAGAATGGAGATTGCCTTGACTGCAGAAGGTTTTGAACGCATCGGGAGGAAAACGGGCGCTGCGGCCGTCCTGAAAGCTTTCCGGTGCTTCGAGGGGTGAGATGACAGGGAGGAGGGAGGTTGACACCTTTCCCATTGATGCCGGGAGAGTGAAGAGGCATTTCACTTCCGTCCAGATCCTCAGGGGGATAGCGGCCCTTGCCGTGGTTCTCTTCCATATCTCGGAAATGCTGCTGAGGTATACCGACGGGCATGGCCTCTTCTGCCGCTTCGCCTCGACATGGCATGCCGGCGCCGCAGGAGTCGACCTGTTCTTCCTGATCAGCGGCTTCGTCATGGTGCAGTCAACCCGGGGGAGGTTCGGGCAGAACCGGTCGGGCAGGGAGTTCATGCTCAGGCGGCTGGTCCGCATCGTCCCCTTGTACTGGCTGTACACCTCGGTCATGCTGATCCTGGTCCTCCTCCCCTTTACCCTGAAGGGACAGGTCTTTTCCGGTCCGTACACCCTCCTCTCCTATCTGTTCATCCCGGCCCTGAACCCCGCCAGCGGCCTTGATCTTCCTCTGCTGGCACCGGGCTGGACACTCTCGTATGAGATGTATTTCTATGCCATCTTTGCCGTGCTGCTGCGTTATGAAGAGAAATGGCTGCTGCCCGCCGTCGGCACCCTGTTTCTCGTCTCGGCGGCATTCGGGTTGTGGCTGGATGTGCGGAACCCCGTTCTGAAGGTCCTGACCAGTCCGCTCCTGCTGGAATTCGTCCTCGGCTGCCTCCTTGCCCGCTGGGTTCAGGCGAGGGCACTTCCCTCTTCCACCTGTTATGTCATGATCGTCTGCGGGGCGGCTGCCTGGCTGGGTTCCCGCAGTCTCGCGCACAATGTCGATTTCAGGCTGGTCGTCTGGGGGGTTCCGGCCTTTCTGATCCTGGCAGGATGCGTCTTCCTGGAAAAGGCTGGAAATGGCAACTTTGCAGGGAGGCCGATCCTGAGGGGCATGGGAGACAGCTCCTATTCCACGTACCTTTCCCACACGTTTGTCGTTCTGGCTGTGGCAACCATGCTGAAAAGAGACATCCTGCTGCCGGCCCTGCCGAACGACCTCCTTGTCGTCGCCTCGATCATGATCTGCCTGCTGACGGGGTACCTCTCCTTTATCGTCTTTGAAAAGAATTTCAGCAGGATCCTGTTGAAGCTTCTGAAAACCTGACGCATACGGGCTGACTGCGGAATGTGAGGGAACGGCTCTCATCCAGCCGATGGCCCGCGCTCCCTGTCAGGACGAGACCTCCGAACGTGAAGCACTGGCCAGGGCGGTTCAAGGCTGGCGCTCATGCCTGAGAAAAAAACACTCCTACGTTTGTCATGTTAGATAATCGGGCAGCGGGTATGCTATTATCCGACTGAACGGCATCCTGCGACCATGCTCTGCGGCGTTGATTGCGCTGCGGCCCGCGTCCGGATGGGCCAGCCCGCCTGCGGCGGCACAGGATTGCCGGAGTGAAGTCTTGTCCCGATCCAGATCGATCTGCCTGAACAGCGAGGATAGCGATGACGGAACCTGAAGCGCCACCCGAATCCGAGGCGAAAGATATCGTGCCGGTCAGCAAACGTTTCCGTTTCGGCATGCCGCGGTTTCCCCGACCGGGAATGCCGAACCTGCCGAACCTGCCGAAGATACCGTTCTTGCCGGTTCTTGCGGCAGCCGGGGTAGTCGGGCTGTCGATGTTTTTCTGGTTCTTCTGCCGGATCGAGCCGGGGCCTGACGAGATCGCGGTGCTGATCCGCAAGACCGGCAAGGACCTGGGGCCCGGGCAGGTGATCGCTCTCGAGAAGAACCAGAAGGGCATCCAGCTCGATGTGCTGGCTGAAGGCCGCTATTTCAAGAACCCCTACACCTGGAGCTGGAAGATCCACCGGATCCTCGATGTCCCGGCCGGCAAGCTCGGAGTCATGACCAGGCTCTACGGCGAAGAACTGCCGCCGGGCAGGATCGTCGCCGGCGAAAGGCAGCGGGGCATCCTGCACGATATCCTGCGGCCCGGTAAATACCGCATCAACCCGTATGCCTATCATGTCGCCCTGTTCGATGCGATCAGCATCAGCCCCGGCAGCGTCGGCGTCGTCACGTCCTTAACCGGCAGCGATGTGCTCAACAACAGCCTGGCGGCCCAGGACCGGAACACCTTCATGGTGAAGGAAGGGATGAAGGGCGTGTCCGGCAGGCTGCTCGATCCGGGGACCCACTACCTCAACCCCTACGTGTTCAACGTTGTCGAGGTCAACACCCAGAGCCAGCGCTTCGAGATGTCCGGCGACGATGTCATCAATTTTCTGACGGTCGACGGCTTCTCGGTCACGGTGGAGGGGACCATCGAGTTCAGCATCGAGCGGGACGAGGCGGCCTTCCTGACCCATCGGGTCGGCGACATGGACGACATCATCAAGAAGATCATCCTGCCGAGGGCGCGCGGGTTCAGCCGGATCGAGGGCAGCAAGCATCCGGCGGTCAACTTCATCGTCGGCGAGACCCGGCAGAAGTTCCAGTCAGACCTGGAGAACCATCTCCGTGCCCGCTCGAAAGGCTGGGGTGTCGATATCAAGTCGGTGCTGGTGCGCAAGATCATCGTCCCGGACGAGATCGCCAGCATCAACCGCGACCGCGAACTGGCGGTGCAGGAGGCCGCCAAGTACGAGCAGCAGATCATCCAGGCCAAGTCGAAAGCGGAACTGACGAAACAGGAGATGCTGGCCATCCAGAGCCGGGAAAAGGTCGAGGCCGACACCAAGCGCATCCGGGCGGTGATCGACGCCCAGCAGGACCAGAGCGTCCGCCTCATCGCGGCCGAAAAGGAACTGGGAGTGGCCCGGCTCGAGTATGACGCGGCGCTCTTCCAGGCCGATTCAATCCTGCTCACCGCCGATGGCGAAAAGGATGCGATCAAAGCGCAGAACGAGGCGGAGGCCTCGGTCCTGCAGAGCCGGGTGACGGCCATGGGCGGTGGCGGCAACTTCGCTCGGTATACGCTCTACGAGAAGATCGGGCCAAGGATCAACGCCGTTCTGAGCAGCGATGCGGCGGAGGGTGTCGGCAATATCTTCAGCGGCTTCGCGCCGGACAGGGGAGGTGCCCGATGAACAGCAGGGTGAAGATGCTCATCAGGATCGCCGTCATTGCCGCCCTGGCCGAATTCGTCTGGTTGTGGGGTTTCTGCCGGTTCTATGTGGGACCCGGCGAGATGGCCGTCGTCACCGCCAAGAACGGCGCCCCACTCGAACCCGGTCAGATCCTCGCCCGGTCCGGGCAGAAAGGGATCCAGGAGGAAACCCTCGGCGAAGGCCGGTATTTTCTCAATCCGATCACCCACGATGTCGAGATCCTCAGGGCGATCCTGGTCCCGCCGGGCAAGGTGGCGATGGTGACCTCCAAGGTAGGGACCACGCTGGCCGAGGGGAATTTCATCGCTGAACGCGGCCAGAAAGGCATCTGGCACGGGGTGCTGGGGCCGGGCAAATACCGGATGAATCCGTACGGCTACCAGGTCGATATCGTCGACGCCATCTCGATCCCGATCGGTTACGCCGGCGTCGTCACCTCGCTCTCCGGCGAGCAGGCCGCCGGCGGCCAGTTCGCCGAGAAAGGCCAGAAGGGCGTGCGCCGCGATGTCCTGCAGCCGGGCCTCTACTATGTGAACCCCAAGGAATACAAGGTGGATGTGCTGGAGATCGGCATCAACCAGGTCTCCCTGCTGGGCCGCAGTGGCGGCAAGGTGGTCACCAAGGCGCGGCAGCTCGGTCAGAACGAGGCCCTGAACGAACTGCAGTCAGCGGTGCTGCAGAAGCAGGAGGCCAAGCGGCAGGATTATTTCAGCAGGCGGTCGACTGCCAGTCAGATGCAGAAATCACTGCAGGGCGAGCAGGTCGATTTCGAGGCCGGCCGAGCGCCGGAGGGCATCGCACCGGCGCCGCTGGCCGAAGGGGAGATGAACCTGACCGAGCTGGTCAGTTTCCCCTCCCGCGACGGTTTCCAGATCAGTCTCGACATGACCTTGGAGTTCGAACTGGCCCCCGACGCCATCGCCGGCATCTTCCGACGCTACGGCGATCTGCCGGCGGTGGTCGACAAGATCATCATGCCGCAGATCACCTCGATCTCGCGCAACAAGGGCTCGGAGTACCGGGCCAAGGATTTCATCGTCGGTGAGGGCCGGGAAAAATTCCAGACCGACCTGACGATATCCCTCGAACAGACCCTGGGCGCCAAGGGGATCAAGGTGTACAACGCGCTGATCCGCCATGTCGAGGTGCCGGATCAGATCCGGGAGCCGATCCAGCAGGCGAGCATAGCGGTGGAGCAGGACCTGACCAACAAGGAGCGGCAGAACACCGCCCGCAAGCAGGCCGAGCTGAACACCGAGCTGTCGCTGATCAAGCAGCGCGGCGAACAGGTCATGCAGGAGACCGAGAAGATCAAGGCGGAGATCGCCGCCGACCTGCAGCGGCAGGTGGCCGAGATCCAGGCCGAGACCCTGAAGAAGACCGCAGAGATCCAGAAGCAGACTGCCGCAATCGCTGCCAACAGGGTGCGGGTCCTCGGCGAGGCAAAGGCGTCGGCGCTGCAGAAGGTCGAGGGCGAAAAGGCCAGCGGCCTGCAGATGAAGACTGAGGTCTTCAGGGATCCGACCGCCTACGCCCGGTGGCGCTTTGCCGACACCCTCAACCCGGAGGTGAAGCTCAACATCATTCACTCCGGTGAGGGCACCCTCTGGACCGACCTCGAGAAGACCGGCTTCGGCGAGCTGGGCGGCGCGAAGCTGCTGCAGCGGCAGAAGTGAGGCAGCCTGCATGCCGAATCCTGACGGACCAGTCCTGATCGTCGAGGACGACCGCAATACCGCCACCCTGGTCAGGACCTATCTCGAACGCGAGGGCTTTGCCACCGCCATCGCCGCCGATGGCGAGACGGCCCTGCAGCTGGTGAAAAACCTGGCGCCGGTCTTTGTCGTACTCGACATCATGCTGCCGAAACTGGACGGCTGGGAGGTCTGCCGGCAGCTGCGCACCTTCTCCGACGTGCCGGTACTGTTTCTGACCGCCCGGGAGGAGGAGATCGACCGGGTTACCGGTCTTGCCCTGGGCGCCGACGACTATGTCGTCAAACCCTTCAGCCCACGGGAACTGGTGGCCAGGGTCAAGGCCATCCTGCGCCGCTCCCGTCCCCAGTCCGTGGATAAAGGGCGGAAGCTGGCCTGCGGCCCGCTGGAGGTGGACCTGGACAAGCACCGGGTCAGCCTCGGCGGTCGCCCCGTCACCCTTACCGGCTCCGAGTACAAGCTGCTGCAGACCCTGATGCAGTCCCCGGGGCGGGTGTTCTCCCGCAATGAGCTGCTGGACGCCTTCTACCGGCACGGCGAGGTGGTCGTCGACCGGGTCATCGACGTCCATATCGGCAAACTGCGGCAGAAGATCGAGCCCGTCCCCGCCCAGCCACGCTTCATCCTCACCGTCCGCGGCTTCGGCTACAGTTTCACCGATCAGGAGGTGGCATGGCCCTGATCAGAGAACGCCTGCTGTGGAAGCTGCTCTTGATCAACGTAGTGCCGGTCATCGCCGTCACCATCCTGGTGATCTGGCTGGCCATCGACAAACTGGCGGCGGGCTACTTCATGGCCCTGATGAAGAAGTACGAGATATCCCCCACCGATATCCACCAGATGTTCCTCACTTCCATCCATTATTACCTGCTGTGGGCCAGCGCCGCTGCGCTGCTCGTCGCCTTCGTCCTCAGCTACCTGCTGACCCGCAGGGTCCTGAAACCGCTGGCCCAGATGAACGCCATCACCCGCGATCTGGCGGCCGGCAACTATGGCGTACGGGCCGAGATCGTCACCAGGGACGAAGTGGGGCAGCTGGGACACTCCTTCAACCGCATGGCCGACAGTCTCGAGCGCATCGAGCGGCTGCGCAAGAACATGGTGGCGGATGTCGCCCATGAACTGCGAACCCCCCTCACCAACCTGCGCGGCTACCTCGAGGCCCTGACCGACGGGGTCATCACCCCTTCGCCGGAAACCCTGCGGATGCTGCAGGGCGAAACCCTGCGCCTGGTCAGGCTGGTGGACAACCTGCAGCAGCTGGCCAGGGCGGACGCCGCCAGGGAATACCTGAAGCGGGAAAAGCTCGTTGTCTCCGAGCAGATCGGCGAACTGCTCGGCCTCTACCGGCCTGAATTTCAGGAAAAGGGCATCCGTCTGGAGACCCGCTTCGCCGGGGATGCCGACCTGGTCGTCGCCGACCGCGACAAGCTGCTCCAGGCGGTCCGCAACATCCTTGACAATTGCCTCAAGTTCACCCCCGAAAAGGGGCTGGTTTCGATCACCAGCCACCGTTGCGAAGGAGGGATCGAGGTCCGTTTCTGCAACACCGGCCCGGGAATATCGGCGGACGACCTGCCCTTCATCTTCGAGCGCTTCTTCCGCGCCGACCGCTCCCGGTCCCGGGATGTCGGCGGGGCCGGCATCGGCCTGGCCATCACCCGCGAACTGATCGAGGCCCACGGCGGGAAGGTCGCTGCCGAGAGCTCGGCCACAGAGACCTGCATCAGCATCACCATGCCCGCCTGATCCCGGCTCCAGCCATCTTTACCTGAACTTTACATTCTCTTTATTCGCACGTTACATCGCGGTCCTATCGTTGAGTCAACGGGGAGGGTATTTCATCATCCCCATCCTTCAGACAATGGAGACTGCCATGAAAACGATGCGAACTGCCGTTGCCGGCCTGATCATCGCTCTTGCCTTGCCGTTGCTCACCTCCGGTTGCGCCGGCCACAAGGAGATGAAGGCGATGGATGGCGGTATGGAGACCATGCACAAGGATCGGATGGATTCGATGGACAAGGGTATGGACAAGGAAATGCCGATGGAAGAGAAGAAGGACATGTAGAGGATAATCAACAGCGAGATGCCTGAGCATCCGGGAGGGCGGCATGAAAACGGGATTGAAGACGATGCTGCTGCCGGTGCTGCTGCTGGCGGCACTGGCCGGCAGCGGCGGGGAGGCGGCGGCGATGCGGCAGGAGGCCGTCACCTTCGTCGTCGGCTGATACGATGTCGGCAAATCCGCCCTGGAAGGGCGGAAGGGCGTCATCGAAGTGGAGCGGGGCTGGCGCGGCTCCTCGGAAATCAACCGGGTCGTCTACGACGCCGACCAGGTCGGACCGGCTCAGCTCGAATCCTGGCTCAGGGAGTCCGGCACCTACATCCGCACGGTGCCGCCGGATAACGGCAAAGAAGGGGCCGGTGACGGGAACTGAGGCAGAACGCCCGGGCTGTCCTTCGGCGGTCCGGGCCAATAACGATAGCATATCGGAGGTTGCCATGAAGATACAGATTGCAGGCGCAATGACGACACTGGTCGTCCTGATTGCCGCCGTCTTCGCCCTGTCTGCCGATGTCGGCGCGAACAGCGCGGAGGACGACGGGAAGAAACCGGCCACCGCCACGGCGATGTTCGCCGGCGGCTGTTTCTGGTGCATGGAGAAGCCGTTCGAGGCCCTGCCGGGCGTGTTGTCGGTCACATCCGGCTATGCCGGCGGCTCGACCGACAATCCCACCTACGAGAACTATGGGCGGGGCGGCCATACCGAGGTCGTCCAGATCGTCTACGACCCGGCCAAGGTCAGCTACGGCAGGCTCCTCGACACCTTCTGGCGGCAGATCGACCCGACCGATGCCGGCGGCCAGTTCGTCGACCGCGGCCACGAGTATGTCTCCGCCATCTACGTCTACGACGAGGAGCAGCGGCGGCTGGCTCTGGCCTCGAAGGAGAGGCTGGCGGCAGGCGGCATCCTGGCTAAACCGGTCGTCACCCCGGTCCTCGATGCCCCGGAATTCTGGCCGGCCGAGGGATACCACCAGGATTATTACAAGGAGAACCCGATCCGCTACAACTTCTACCGGTCACGCTCGGGGCGCGACGATTTCCTGCGCAGGACCTGGGACGGGGTGGAGATCGACCTCTCAGGTGAAGAGATGACGGTGGACCTGAAACAGAAGCTGACTCCTCTCCAGTATCATGTCACCCAGGAGGAGGGGACGGAACCGCCCTTCGACAACGCCTACTGGGACAACAAGCAGGCCGGGCTCTACGTCGACATCGTCTCGGGCGAGGCGCTGTTCAGCTCGGTCGACAAGTACGATTCGGGCACCGGCTGGCCGAGCTTCACCCGCCCGGTGGTGGCAGAGAACATCGTCGAGAGGCCCGACAACAGCCTCTTTTCGGTGCGGACCGAAGTCAGGAGCAAAAAGGGCGACTCCCACCTCGGTCATGTCTTCGATGACGGCCCGCCGCCGACCGGCCTGCGTTACTGCATCAACTCCGCAGCCCTGCGCTTCATCCCGGTGGAGCAGCTGGCCGCGTCCGGATACGGGGAGTTCCTGCCGCAGTTCAAATAAGGCCGGGTGAAAGAAGACCGGATTCATCGGTGCCTGAACCGGGTCCATGACCCGGGTTCATTCCATGGCCAGGGGGGTGCTGTCGAGGGGGCAGACGACGTTCCCTGCCGGGCGCATGAATACGTTGCAAATCCTGCCTCTGTGGGATAGGATTGCTGCATGGGATGAGTCTTCATCGATGAGCATTTCATATGCCCAGGAAGGACATCCTCCATATCCTCTGAAGTCATACTGTATTGCGCTGGCAATAACCTGACATCATCATTCGGCTTCCCCTCCATCCACCTTTTCCCCGCGAGGACGTCCCGGCCCCGGAGGCGACATCATGGAACCTTTTGCAGGAGGTGGGCATGAAATCCGCGAAGGCAGCGGTTCTGGCAGCCGGTCATCGTGCCCTGCCAGGTGACCGAAGCGGCCAGGACCTCCCGGCCGCGTTGCCGGTGCGGGATCGCCTGACCATCTGGTTGTCACGAGATCAGGGCCCGGCAAGGATTCCTGTGGCGGCGTTCGTTGCCGTCCCTGCGGCATTTCGCGGTCGTCCCCGGCCGAGGCACAGGCTGGGTGTGTGGAGCGGATGGAGTTCGCCGCCTGAAGCATGGGCGTCATTCAGCGGCCCATGTCGTGTTGCCTTTTCAGGCGGATCAACAGTGTGACCCACCGGGCATGCCGGTGGCGGGCGACGCTCGAGGCAGTCTTTCCGGGGCGTTCGGAAGAGCAGTGGGACAACCTGCAGGTGGACCGCACTTCCTCGTCCTCTGAAGACTGCGCCGGGCTCAGAGCAGGGACTTCAACCATAGAAGGAGGAGATGAAATGCCCACGATCCATTTTGAGGAAATACAGTGCTACAATCCCAGAGGGATCCGCGATGACGTACGCCTCAGTGCGGCATGTGACGGTCATGACAGGCGAACCATCTGGGGACCGGAACAAATGCGCGAACGCTCCGAGATCGATCTCACGTCAAGGTGCGATCCTGTGGTGTATTATGACACGGCATCGATCAGGCTGAGTGGCGATTTCGGCTTTAATTTTGGTTCCATGCACTTCGATCGCCATTCCGATCCCGGGGGGAATGAGTTCTTTTTCCCCGGCGATCTGAACTCGAGGTACCGGGTGGCCTACCGGATTGATCCCCAGCCCGTCGCCAGCACCCACGGCCGCATCCGGCTGATCCGGCTGGACTGCAACGATGCGCAGGGAACCCATGACGAGATTTCGCTGCGGGTCAATGGCGCCTATGTCCTGAATCGGCATGTGATGAGGACCGGCTGGTACGTGAATTTCGATGACGACAGATACGAATTCCCGTTCAACAGCGCGTGCACCATTACCCTGAGCGAATCCTATCTCGAGGACTGGGGCAGGAGCTTCACGCTCAGAGTCGGCGAGTACAGGGTTGCCAGGTACGAACATGAGTTTGCACTCGACGCGGGAATTTCCGGTGATGCCCGCTATACACTCGCCTACAGGATGCTGGAATAGGGGGAGCTGAAGCCCGCCGGGATGACCGGTGACTGGCCGGCAAGCGAGGGGAGCACCGGATTCTGCGGGCGTTCCCGGAATGAGGAGCGAGCCTGCTGCCTCAATACGCAAGGCGTTTGCGCAGATAATCCAGTCCGTAGATCCAGAGGATACCCAGGCAGGCCAGGGCAAAGATCGTGGGCGACACCGGCCCGGTGTTCAGCGCCCGCTGCAGGGGCGGGAAATAGAGGGTTCCCCAGGCGAAAGCGAGCTGGATCAGGATGCCGGCCAGGAGCAGCCGGTTGGTGAAGATCCCGCGGTCGAGCCCGGAGTGGCGGAGCGAGCGGCGGCCGATCAGGTTGCCGATCTGCATCAGGAAGATCGACGCCAGGGCGACGCCGGTGGCCGAGCGATAGAGCGGCGAAGCGGCCGGCAGGTCGGTGCCGTAGCGCCAGCCGCCGCCATGCAGGACGAGGAAGAACAGCCCCAGTGACCACAATCCTTCCAGCAGGCCGAGAAAACCGTAGCTGTGGAGGATCAGCCGGGTGGTCAGCAGGCCTTCCGAGGGACTGCGCGGCGGCCGGTTCATCACCTCGGGGACTGGCGGCTCCCGGCCCAGCCCCATCGAGGGGACAATGTCGGTGCCGAGGTCGATGGACAGGATGTGGACGATGTTGAGGGCCAGCGGCACCGGCAGGACGATATAGAGCAGGTAGGGCAGGATCTCCGGGCCGTTGCTGACCAGGACGTAGTTGGTGAACTTCTTCATGTTCTCGAAGACGGTCCGCCCCTCCTCGATGCCGCTGACGATATGGGCGAAATTGTCGTCGAGGAGGATGATCTGGGCCGACTCGCGGGCGACGTCGGTACCCATCTTCCCCATCGCGATGCCGACATCGGCCGCCTTCAAAGCTGGCGCGTCGTTGACCCCGTCGCCGGTCATCGCCACGACCATCTCCATGTGCTTGAGGGCGGCGACGATCTTCATCTTCTGTTCCGGCGTGGTCCGGGCAAAGACCCGGATGCCCTGCCGGAGGTGTTCGACCAGGCCGGCAACGGTCAGCTGCCGGAGCTGGTCGCCGGTGAGGTGGTCGCTGCAGCCGGGCTCGACTATTCCGGCCGCGGCGGCGACGGCGAGCGCGGTGGCGGGGTGGTCGCCGGTGATCATGATCACCTCGATGCCGGCTCCATGGCACTTCGCCACCGCCTGCGGCACTTCCAGGCGGACCGGGTCTTCCACGCCGATGAAACCGGCGAGGACCAGGCCGTGTTCGAGGGGATCGGCCTCGGTCTCCGGGATGCAGCCGGCGTCGGCCTCCTCGGCGGCAAGACCGCGGCAGGCCACCGCGATGACCCGCAGACCCTGGGACGCCATCTCCTGCATGACCGTTTCGCTTGCAGCCAATGCGGCCTCCAGCGCCGATCCATCGCCGTCGGGCATCGACGCCCCGGCATAGCCCACTGCCGTCAGCATCGGACGGATCGCCTCGAAGGCGCCCTTGACGACAAAGACCGGCTCACCGTCAATTGACGAGATACCGGCGGAGCGCCTCTTGTCGACATCGAAGGGAAAGTGGCGGCGGATCGCGCCCTGAACCTGTTCCAATCCGTCCGAGTCCAGATCGAGCCAGTGCCGGGCGACGGCCACATCCAGCGGGTCGCCGAGCAGTTGTTCGCCAGCCATCCGCACGTCGGAGGCGCCGAGAGCGAGCGCCGTCAAGGTCCGCTCCTGATCCCCCGTCATCGCCTCGCCGGTCAACGGATCGGTCAGCCGAGTGATGGCCAGCCGGTTCAGGGTCAGGGTGCCGGTCTTGTCGGTGCATATGACGTGGACGGCGCCGAGGGCCTCCACCGCGTTGAGGCTGGTCACCAGCACGTTGCGCCTGGCCATCCGCAGGCCGCTCATCACCAGCGCCACGGTCAGCGTCGGCAGCAGGCCCTCCGGGACGTTGGCGACGATGATCCCCATCATGAACACCAGGTTGACCCACAGCGACTTGCCGCTGGCGACGCCGTAGAGGAAGAAGGCGAAACCCATGCTGCAGGCGATGACCGTCAGGGTGCGGATCATCCGGGAAATCTCCCGCTCCAGCGGCGAGTCGGCCCGCCGCACCGTCTGCGAGAGGCTGGCGATCCGGCCGAAGCGGGTGCGCAGGCCGGTGGCGAACACCACCCCGCGGCCGCTCCCCTTGACCACGGTGCAGCCGGCAAAGGCGATGTTGGCGCAGTCCTCCAGGCTCCTGTCCTGCTCCTGCGGCAAGAGGCGGACGGCGGCCGATTCGCCGGTCAGGGGAGATGTGTCGACCATCAGCCCTTCGGCCTCGACGATCCGCATGTCGGCGGCAATCTTGTCGCCTTCCGAGAGGATCGCCACATCGCCCGGGACGATGTCCTCCGCCGGCACCCTGACGATTTGGCCCTGGCGGCAGGCCTCGACGAGGTGGGGCAGGAATTTCCTCAGGGCCTCCATCGCCTTTTCCGCGCGGTATTCCTGGAAGAAGCTGAACAGCGCGTTGAGCAGCGCCACCCCGGTGAGCGCCCAGCCGAGGACGCCCATCCCCTCTTCGGGGTTGATCCGCTGGGCAACGAAGCAGATCGCCGCCGAGACCACCAGCAGGATGGCGAAGAAATTGGTGAACTGCCTGGCCAGAAGGCGCAGCAGCTTCCAGCGGTCGACGACTTCGAAACTGTTGGGGCCGACGTGGGCCAGGCGCTCGGCATGTTCGGTAGCCGACAGGCCTTCGGGGCCGGTGTGCAGGAAGGCGTAGACCCGCTGCTGCGGAATGCGGCCGATATGGGAGGGGTGGCCGTTCATGGCCTGCGGTAGATGCCGACGTCGCAGGGAGTCCGGCGGAGGATCTCCTCGAGTCGGTTTCCATAGAAGAAGCGGGACGGCAGGCTGCGCTCGGTGGCGCCGAGCAGGATCATCGAGGCATGGACCCTGTCGGCCTGGAGGAGGATCTCTCTGGCCCAGTCGTCGGAGACCACCACATGGTGATCGAGGTGGCAGGGGGCGTCGGCCATCTCCCGCCGTATATGGGAGACGGCCTGCACCAGGTACTCGCGGCCGGCGGCGAGCCTCGCCCGCGCGATTTCGGCCGAGACATAGCGGGACAGGAGGGGATTGACCATCATCACCCGCAGCAGGTGGACGGTGCTCTGCGGGGTGGTCAGCATCTGCAGGAAAGGCATGGCCGAGCTGAACCCGCGGGGATGGCCCGCCAGCGGGAAGAGCAGGGTGCGCGGGCAGCCGAGCAGGCCGGGGCTGACCACCCGGATCGCCATGACGTTGAAGCGCGCCGCGCGGAGCAGGCGCTCGGAGACGGTCCCGGCCAGGAAGCCGCGTCCCCGCGAGGCGATCCGCGCCCCGCACAGGCAGTAGCTGGTTTCGCCGGCGGGGATGGCCTGCAGCAGGCCGGAGCAGACGTCGCGGTCGGGACGGCGGATCTGGCCCCGGCAGTCGATGCCGGCGGTGGCGCATTCCGCGGCGATGGCGGCGAAGCGCTCTTCCATCCTGGCCTTGGCAGCGGGATGGTCGAGGATATGGAGCAGGGTGATTTGCCGGCGGTCGAGGGCGGCGGCCATCCGGATGGCGTAGCGGGCGACCCAGTCGGCGTTGATGGACCCGTCATAGGCGAGGTAGATCTGCCGTTCCATGCATCATCCCTCCGCTGGCAACACCCGGATCGGGTTCCGGGCGCCTGTCTTCACACTGGAATGGTAGGGCAGATGCCGGGGCAAATGCAAGGTCAAACGGGCGGAGCGCCGTATCGCGGCAACCGGACTCCAGACTTTCAGAAGTACGTATACGCGAGAGGGGATTCGGTAATCAGGCGATCAGTGATTCGGCCTCAGCCCCCAGATTCATCAACATTGCTCAGCATCCCGTCGGCGCAAGCGTCAGTGGTGTGTTTCCATTTGCCACTACGGAATAAAACAGGGTGCGTGTATCAAAAAAACGTGCCGTTATTGCACGGGAAAAGTATTGTCACGCGGATAATATTGAGTAGTATCGACGAGGTGCCCTATTGTCAATTCCCAATACCTCAATTGCAAAGGAAATCTTCTATGGACATCAAATTCACCACAACAATCGCAGCCATACCAATTGCCCTCGCACTTTCAGCTGCGGCATTGGCGGCAACCATCGAGAATCCTTCTGGAATGTCGGCACCGATTCTCTTTGGAACCGCGGTTCCGGACACGATCACCAATTACGGTACGGTTGGCTCTCTTTACGGGAATGGTCTGGATGGTTATGGCGGAGACAACGTGATCATCAACTATGGTGATGCTGGTTGGATACTTGGAAGCCAAAACATGATTGGGGATGGTGGTTCGAATACCATATCCAACTTCGGTACCAGCTTTGTCATTGGTGGAAGTTATAATCAAGGGCCTTATGTGAACGGTGGTTCGAATATCATGTCGAACTTTGGGTCGACATCTGAATTCGTTGGCAGCTATAACTGGGGGGACAACAGCAGTGGCGGCTTCAATACATTATTCAACTTCGGCACGACCAGTATCATCGTGGGAACCGGAAATTTGGTTGGTGTCAACACCAAAGGCGGTTCTAACACCATCGTCAATTCCGGTACAGTAATGGGATTGGGACCTACGATCGGAGCACCACCCACAATTGTCTTCGGTATCGTCGGCAGTTATAACCTGGGCTCGGGCAGCAGCGGCGGGGGCAATACCATCATCAACAGCGGTAAGGTCACGGGTGATGTCGTCGGCAGTTTGAATCTGGGCCCTGGCAGCAGCGGCGGCGGCAATATCATCCTCAATTCCGGTATCGTCAACGGCGACATCGTCGGCAGCTGGAACCTTGGTGCCGGTTCCTCTTCGACCGGCAATACGATCGCCAACAGCGGCACGGTCAACGGCGATATCTGGGGCAGCCGCGATGAAGGTCCCGGCGCCGTCGGCGGCGACGACACCATCACCAACAGCGGCATCGTCAGCGGATCGATCTTCGGCGGTACAGGCAACGACACCATTATCCATGTCGGCGGCTCCAGCCTCGGCGGGGTGGCGGATGGCGGGCCGGGCAGCGACGAACTGGGCTTCGACAACATGGGCTCGCTGGACGGCA
Organism: Desulfobulbaceae bacterium; assembly: GCA_008933635.1. Lineage (GTDB taxonomy): Bacteria > Desulfobacterota > Desulfobulbia > Desulfobulbales > Desulfocapsaceae > Desulfoprunum. The sequence continues at coordinate 24,831 of WBUQ01000057.1, forward strand.
GCCTGCTGGACACCGTCTACCTCAGCTTCGAAAACCTCGGCATCTACGGCGGCCGCACTTCGCTGAGCGGGACCTGGGATTTCTCCGGCGGCCAGGCCACCGTCTATTCCGGCAACCTCAACCTTCGCGGCAGTCTGATCGCCGATACCCTGACGGTTAAGTCGGGAGGCGTGCTAACCGGGACCGGCCGTTTCAGCGGCCGACTGGTCAATTTCGGCACGATCTCTCCCGGCAATTCCATCGGCAGCCTGCATGTCAGCGGCTCGACCACTTTCATGCCCGGCAGCGTCTTTCTTGCCGAGATCCGGCCCAGCGGCGCCAGCGACCGACTCAGCGTCAACGGCCCGGTCAGCCTTCGCGGCGGCACGGTCAGGACGGCCCTTTCCCGCAGCCTCTACAC